>LBYG01000017.1 GCA_000996085.1 Parcubacteria group bacterium GW2011_GWB1_40_14
CTTATATCTTCTTCTGACCTTTCAAAACGCTCTCTTTGTTCTTCGGGGTCATTTAATTCGCTATAAGCGTTGATTATTTCAATACCGCCAACAACCAATTGAAACCTGTCTGCAACTTCGGCATCGTCTTTCTTTTTAGCCAACGGAGAAAGAGCTAAAGGATGCTCGGTAACAAAAACCGGCTGGATAAGCTTGGGCAGACACATCTTTTTAAATATAGCCTCGCAAAGCTCTCCTTCTGTCTTTATTGCAGGAACTTCGTGTCCGCTCCGGATAAGAACCTCTTCCATGGTCTCAATATTGGCTTGAGCCAGATCTATTTTAGCGTATTCTTGAACCAGACCATTAAAGGTTTTACGAGGTATTGGTGATTCCCACTTTATAGTATGATCCCGGAATTTAGTTGAACGCCCGATACCGCTGTGATCAAGAACTTTCATCACAAAATTTTCAAGATATTCCATTAAACCCTGGGCGTCCTGATAAGCCCAATATCCTTCAACAGATGTAAATTCAGGGTTATGAGTCGCGTCCATGCCTTCGTTCCTGAAAAGTCTGCCCATTTCAAAAACTTTATCAAAACCGCCAACCAGCAATTCTTTTAAGTAAAGTTCCGGCGCTATGCGTAAATAAAGAGGTATATCCAAAGCGCTAAGATGCGTACGAAAAGGTTTGGCGGCCGCGCCCGCGGGAACATTCTGCAATATTGGAGTTTCAACTTCTAAAAAACCGTCTTTAGTAAACTGCTCGCGAATTATATTTAAAACACGGGAACGAAGAGTAAAACGGTCTTTAACATCTTTATTCATTAATAGATCAAGATAGCGCCTGCGAAATCTTTCTTCTACGTCTGCAATGCCATGCCATTTATCGGGCAGAGGCCGTAAAGCTTTTACGGCAATTCCGAAATTTTCAACTTCAAGGGTACGCTCTCCGCTTTTGCTTAACGTCAATAAGCCCTCGCCGGATATAAAATCACCCAGATCCAAATTTAAAAGAAGTGTTTCTTCTCCTCCTGAAATAACATCTTTACGAAATAGAAACTGTATCTCACCCGTTCCATCAGCAACTTTCATGAATGTTATTGCGCCATAAGGACGCATCAACAATATTCTGCCGACCAAATGAACCTTTTTCTTCTTCTCTGTCAGCGAATCAAAATCGTCCAAAGCCGCTTTAATTGTATGTGAGCGCTTTACTTGAGCAGGATACGGATTAATATTCTGTTCTTTAAGCGCATCCCTTTTTTTAAGACGCTCACCGATAATGTTATTAAGCTGAACCATATTATTTATAATTATATCCCAAACAGACACTAAACAAAAACGGTCTGACGTACGCTTGGGCTGTCAGACCGCTCAAAATAACATAATATATATTTTACTCTATCTTCAAAATCTTATAATTCCTGACACCTCCCGGGGTCTTTGCCGACACCATTTCCCCTTCTTTATGACCCAACAAAACCATGCCTATCGGAGAAGCGTTTGAAATACGACCCTCTGAAGGAGCCGCTTCCTCTGAACCCACAATAATAAAAGTTGTTTTGGGTCCGGCGGGATTAGTCGGCTCAATAACAATCTTAGAACCCAATGAAACAACACGCACGCCGTGACTGTTTGAATTTGTGTCTATTATTATCGCAGACTCCACGGCATCCTCCAGTTCAGAAATTCGTCCCTCTAAAAACGCCTGCTCTTCTTTTGCTTCCTGATATTCGGCATTCTCGGATAAATCGCCGAAAGCAATAGAACGCTGCAACTTCTCGGCTATTTCCTGACGCTTCGTTGTCTTGAGTTCTTCAAGCTCATTTTTTAACTTTCCGAGACCTTCACGTGTAATATAATTTGCTGGCATACCAGGTAGTAGAAATTCGACTTATAAAGACAATTTAATTTATCGAATTTCTTAATTAAAAATTAATATATTTATCAATCTTTTATCCAGGTCACTTGTTCGCCTTCGGCGAACGGTCGAATTTTCACTACCTGGCATATTTGTATACTTTAATTAATGCCTCCGCTTTATATCGGAGGTATCGCTAAGATTATCTAAATTTTTATTAAAAGTTATCTCAACCAGTTAATTGTAATATTGTGGGGTCAGCCAAAGCTTCTGTCAACCCCAAACCCTTATCAAAATATACACGGTATATAGCGAATAATCCAGTCTTAAAAATATACGGGGTCAATATGCTTTCATACAAAACAGGCAAAATGAGGCATAAAAGCTAACGAGCTAACTATTTTTACGCATTCGCGTAAGCTTGTTATCACCTATTGATCTTTATCTTCAAAATAGGCATCTAAGGCGGCTTTGGCTACAGGAGCCGCAGCAATACTTCCTTCCCCTCCATTCTCGATCAATACCACCACTACAAGTTCCGGATCGTCATATGGAGCGTAAGCCGCAATCCAGGCATGAGTTCTTTTTGAGCCCACTTGCGCAGTGCCTGTTTTTGCGGCAACCGAAACTTTAACTTGATTTAATAACTTCGCCGTACCTTCAGAAGAATTAACGGCTGCCCGCATACCACGCTTTACCCAATTGAAATTTTCTTCTGATGCGCTTATTTTATTAATAACTTGACCTTCTGTTTTATTCTCAAAATCTTTTTTCTCAAAAATACTTTCGATAAGTTTTGGTTTATATACCGTTCCGCCGTTGACGATTGAGGATATGGCTGTAGCAAGTCCGATTGGCGTAACAAGTAAATCGCCTTGTCCTATTGATAAATGATAAGTATTGCCCAAAACCCAAGGCTCGCCCTTTTCTTTTTCCTTCCATTCAGGGGTGGGTATCAAACCGTTAACTTCACTTGGCAAATCAATACCGGTTTCTTTATCCAAATTGAATTGCCTGAGCCAACCGGCCAAACGATCAATACCCAAACCGATAATATCTCCGTAACCTCCGCCAACAGTATAAAAATACACATCGCAAGACTCGGCAATAGCTTCTACAAAATTAGTTGAACCATGAGCCTTCCAGTCACGATATGTATAAATAATAGACGGATCATATATATTGGAAACGGTTATAAAACCCGGATCAGAGATCCTTTTTTGAGGCGTGATAACCTTTTCGGTTAAAGCTGCCAGACCCACCACTGGCTTTATAACAGAACCCGAAGGATACAACCCGCTAACAACTCTGTTAAGAAGCGGTTTTGCGTTATCGGATATTAATTTTGAATAGTCCTCTGAACTTATGCCTTGAGCAAACGCATTATTATCGTAACTTGGAAAACTTACCAAAGCCCTTACTGACCCGTCACGCGGATCCAAAGCCACGGCTGCCGCGCTACGCGCGCCGGCTTTTTTTGTTTCTTGAGCCAAAGATTTAAATAGCGCCTTCTGGAGCTTTGAATCTATGGTAAGACGTATATTTTTTCCGCTTTTTGCTTCCTGCTCAATAAATGTTTTATCCGTCTTGCCTTTTGCATCAACAACAAAGATATTTTTCCCGGTAATACCCCTTAAAATACCGTCAAAAGAAGCCTCAATGCCTGTTTTGCCGATCTCTTCTGTGGGAAGATAATTTGCTTGAGAGCCTATATCCTCTTTTGTAACTTCGCTGGTATAGCCTAAAACATGAGCAAAAGCTGTAGAGTCTCTATAAACTCTTTCAGGTACCGACTCTATAGACATCCAAAATATATCGTTTTGCGCCTGTATAAGGGATAACTCAACTGCATTTTCTTGCTTTACCTCTCTTATCAAAACTAAATTCGTACTGCTTTCGGACTTAGCAAGCCTATCTTCAAGCTCCGACTGCGGTATTTCCAAACTTTTTGCAATATAGCCAAGCTGACTCGCCAAAATATTTTTATCTTGGGGCATGCGCGTTAGGTCAACAACAATGCGAAAAATTGGTACATTTTCAACTAAAGCCTCGCCCAAATAATCATAAATTATCCCCCGCGGGGCCAGTATCGGGAAAACTCTTTCGGTGTTGCGAGCGGCTATTAAAGACCATTGTTCTCCTTCAAAAATAGCTAACCACAAAGTCCTTACCCAGAAAAAAGAAAATAATAAAAAAATAAACGTCAAAAATATATAAGGCGTTTTGCGGCTAATGGGAACTTCAAGCCTGGAATTGTCCTTGTCGGATTCGAAAGCGACATCCGCAAATACTTCTTCAAATTCTGTTCTTTGGTATTTCATATCTTGTATGCGGAGAAACGAATAAATCACTGATCCTCAGTAATATAACAGAAATAACTATACTCATAATAACTTGAATACAAAAAGCCGCGCCGAAATATTTATAATCAATTACGCTCCAACTTACATTGTTTGCTATCCAAATTAAGTAACTCAATATAAAACTCAGCATGAGTATAGCGGGTCGTATCCATTGCTCGGATAAAAAACGGAAATGCTGTTTAAACATGAACAATATTGGGGTTATCATTACAATAAAAAACGCGGCAAGATCATCCGGATAACTCAATATACTGAAGAATAAAGCGGAAATAAAAATAGATACAAAAAACTTTTTGCTGTCATAGGCGGCGATAAAAGCTAAAACCACGGTAGTGAACCGAAAAATATTTAGAGGAAAAACCAGATCATTAGCAGATAAAAAAACATCAAAAATAGGGGTTATCAAAATTAAAAAGTGAATAAATATCATTATTTAATTATTAACGTCGATCACAAAAATATATTCTTGTTTTTTAATATCAACCAAAGGCAGCACTTTTATGTTTAAAAACGGCTCAGCGCCGTTTATAGAGGCTTCGCTTACCCTTCCTACAAGCAAATTTTGCGGCAAACCATCTCCTTGTCCGGCGGTCCTCACTTCTGCTCCGGTCTCAACATTATCATCAACCCCAACTAAGGAAATATATGTTGCCCCATCCGGATTGCTGTTGAGTAAACCTGTTATACCCTGGACCTGAACACTTATTGTAAAGCGCGGGTCATCTATAAGCAGAACATCCGCAGAATTATCCAAAACATTAATAGTTTTTCCGACCAACATCCCTCCGGCTGACACAACCGCCATATTTTCTTTTATCTGATCATTCCGTCCTTTATTTATATGGACAACTCTGTTCCCCGGCATAATGTTATACCATAGAATTTTTGTGAGTATTTTCTTGTCGGCTTTATATTGGCTTAGCGCATCTTTATCTTTAAGTAAGGTCTGTGTTACCGCCAATTTATCTTTTAACTCCACATTTTCCTGGCGTAATGTATTATTCTCTTCCTCAAATAATTTAGCTTTTTCTTCCTGAGCAGAGATTGTTTCAAGCGCCGGAGAAATAACCGGAGCTAAAATATTATTAAATACGCCAACAAAACTGTTTCTTATACCCGATATGTAAAAAAGTGCCAAAAAAAATATGGCACCAAACGAAAATAATACAGTCTTAATACTTCTATTACTTCTCATGATCAAACATGATCTTTATTATATTTCTTAATAAACCGGTATGGCCGCGGAATCTGCGCTTACTAAAACTTCATGCAAACCGTCAATATCTTCAAGAACAATACCGGTACCGCGCACCACAGAAGTTAACGGATCTTCGGTAACATATACAGGCATTAACGTTTCCTGCGCTATAAGCTTATCCAGATTTCTGAGCAATGAACCGCCTCCGGCAAGAATAATTCCTTTGCTCATTATGTCGGCAACCAATTCCGGCGGGGTTTCCTCAATGGTATTTTTAATAGCTTCAACGATAGTATAAACCGATCTTGAAAGAGCTCTCCTAATATGCGTGTCACTGATCATTATTTCCTTTGGTAAACCCGTTAACACATCTCTGCCACGCATGGGCGCAACAATAGGATCTTCCAATTCTTTTGCCGAACCTGTAGCTATTTTTATTTCTTCGGCCGTTCTCTCGCCCAAAACCATTTTCATCTCTTCCTGGGCAAAATGAATAATATCATCATTTAATTTGTCTCCGGCTATACGCAAAGAACGGAAAGCTACAATGCCCCCCAAAGAAATAACTGCTATTTCTGTGGTTCCGCCGCCAATATCAACGATCATATTCCCCGCAGCCTCTTGCACAGGCAATCTTGCGCCTATGGCTGCGGCCATCGGCTCTTCAATAAGATACACTTGTCTTGCTCCTGCGTTTTTAGCGGCGTCTTCAACAGCTCTTTTCTCAACTTCCGTAACCCCTGAAGGTATACCAATAACCACACGCGGCCTTGAAAAAGGAAAACGCGCGTAATTTCTTACGCGATCAAAAAAATGCCTTAACATCTGTTCGGTAATTTCAAAATCAGAAATGACACCTTTGGTTAGAGGTCTGGTTGCGACAATATGCGCAGGCGTGCGACCGACCATGTTTCTGGCTTCGTTGCCGATAGCTAAAATTTTATTGGTTTTTTTGTTTACAGCTACAACTGAAGGTTCATTTATTACTATGCCCTTGCCCCGCACATATACTAAAGTATTTGCAGTACCCAAATCTATGCCTATATCCTGATTGAGCAATTTAAATAAACTCATAAATTAATTTTTAGTTTTAGCCGCATTTATTAAGTCTCCCCTTGTCACCAGTCTCGCTTCAGTATCTTTACGGTATTTTATTTCCACCATGCCTTGTGAGAGTGTTTTTTCACTGATTACGGCCCTTAGAGGAATACCCAATAAATCAGCATCCGCGAACTTTTCTCCGGCAGAAAGGTCCCTGTCGTCATAAAGTACCTCAATTCCCTCCTTTTGTAAATAATCTTCCAATGCCTGTGCTTCCTGTTTTACCTTTATATCCGAACCCAAAGATAATATATGAACGGAAAATGGAGCTACTTCTGAAGGCCAAATAATGCCTTTTTTGTCGTTATTAACCTCAACTACTGAAGCCATAATACGCGTAGTTCCAAGGCCATAACAACCCATAATGATAGGCTTCTTGTCCCCATTCTCATCAATAAATGAAGCGCCCAATTTCTCAGAAAAACCTGTCCCCAGATGGAAAACGTGACCCGCTTCAACGGTTGTATATTGTTTTATCTCTCCTCCGCATTTTGGACATTTCTTACGCAAATTTTCAGCTACTTCCTTATTTGCAGCCCATCCACAATGATCACAGATAAGTGTTGTATCTTCCCCTGCGCCCGTCTTGATCATAAATTCACGGGTAATCTCTTTAGTAAATGCGCCTCCTGAAGCCTGCACGGGAAAAGCATCAACTCCGCATCTCTTAAAAATTCTCAAATAAGCTTCGGTAACTGTTTCATAAAATTTATCAAAATCCTCTTTGGTTGCGTGAAAACTGTAAAGATCTTTCATTATAAACTCTTTTCCCCGCAAAAGACCGGCTTTGGGCCTTGCCTCATCCCGAAATTTTGTCTGTATCTGATACAGCGCTTGGGGCAGATCACGGAAAGAATTTATACGATTAGCTACGATTGTTGTGATTATTTCCTCATGCGTGGGACCCAGACCAAACCAATGTCCGGACTTATCTTCAAATTGATACATCTCCCCTTTATAAACATTCCACCTCCCGGTTTTCGTCCAAATGCTTTTAGGATGTAGGGCGGGCATGAGCAATTCCTGGCTTCCAATTCCATTCATTTCTTCCCTTATTATGTTGACGATTTTTTGATGGACCCTTAAACCCAGAGGTAAAAGAGTATAGATACCGCTTGCCAGCTGATCTATATAATCCCCGCGCATCAGTAATTTATGACTGATTTCCTGCGCGTCTTTGGGGGTTTCTTTACGGGTTTTGGCAAAATATAAACTCTGCTTCATGTTTATAATATCGGAGTAAAAATTATATCAACTTTTGTATATCGTGAATAGTAACAAAAACAAGAAAAACTATCAAAACAGCAAATCCTAATCCATTAACCGTCTGAATGCTGCGTGTAGAAAATGATTTTCTGCGTATTTTTTCCAGCAAAAGAGTAAACGCGCGTCCCCCGTCTAAAGCCGGAAAAGGCAAAGCGTTCAAAATTGCCAGATTCAAAGAAATAATAGCAACAAAATGCAATAAATGGGAAATGCCCAAAGCTGTCATCTGTCCGGTTAAACTGGCTATACCGACCGGACCTGCTATTTCAGAGCTCAATTGGCCCGTAACAAACATTTGAGAAAAAAGATAAATAATACCGTCTATCATGGTAATAGTGGTTGCCACAGTTACCCAAAAGCCTCGCCACGGAGCTTCATACCACGGATATCGTAATGTTGTCGCACGTAAAAGCTCAACGCCCAAAGCACCTTCTCCGGGAGGCGGATCAACACGAGGGACTACATTAAATTCAATATTTTCACTGCCTCTTAAAACAACAATGATCATATTTTCTCCGGCGTTATTGCGTATAACTTCTTGAGCCTCTTTAAGTTTTTTGGGCTGAACAACAGAGCCGTCAAATTGTATTTCTTTTATAAGATCATTGGGTTTTAGGCCTGCGATCGCGGCAGGACTATCTTTAACCACGCCGCTTATAAATACCTTGGCATCGGAAGAATCCACGCTATCATCAATGCCGGTTGGAACCCCTATGACCTGGATAAAAGAAAAAATAACAAATGCCAGAAAAAAATTCATTATCACGCCGGCAAAAAGAATAAACATCTTAATATAAAAAGGTTTTTCGGTGAAACTGCGGGCGGAATCAAAATTATCTTTTCCTCCGCCGGTCTGATCCGGAAGGGGTGACAATCCTTCATCTTCTCCGAAAACTTTCACAAATCCGCCGAATGGCAACAAATTTATTGAATATATTGTTTCGCCTATTTTTTTACCCCATACGCGGGGAGGAAAACCAAAACCAAATTCATCCACCCGCACCCCGGATCTTTTAGCCGCAATAAAATGTCCGAACTCATGCACAAATATGAGCACGGCCAGCATTGCAAAAAATATAATTATAGTAAAAATAATATTCATATATTAAACCCCGTTAGAAGTATGTATTAACATTAGTTTATAGATAATTAAAGTTTACCTAAAAATATTTTTTGGCGCCACGCTATTGCGCGCATAAAAAATTTGCCGCATTTTTTATGCCGAAGACTTCTAACGGGGTTAAACCGTCATGATTTCTTCTTCTTTAGCTTTACCCAAAGCGATCACTTTTTGTTGAAATTCATCTACTTTCTTTTGCGCCTCATCTTTTACTTTAAATTTTTCGTCTTCACTGATCGCTTTTTGTTTTTCAAGCTGATCGATCTCCCGTAAAGCATCTTCCCTAACCTGTCTTATGCTTATTTTTGCTTCTTCTATTTTTTTTCCTACAACTTTTGTTAATTCGGTACGTCTTTCCTGGCTCATCGGCGGTAAAACAATTCGTATTATTTCACCTTGAACAACCGGAGAAGTGCCCAAATCAGAAGACTCGAGAGCTTTATTTAATGCAGCCATTATAGATTTATCCCAGGGCTGAATTACCAAAACTCGCGGCTCCGGGATCGTGACTGAGGCCAATTCTTTTACGCGCATTCTTGACTGATAAGCATCGACAATAATCTCTTCAACCATAGCGGGATTTGCCCGATCAGTACGCAATGACTGAAGGTTAGTAGACGTAACCTGTTCTATGGTGACGAGGCTATTATTTAATTTTTTGATTATATCTTGTGCTGACATTTTTATTTCCCGACTCCTATTAAAATTTTATTACTGCTATTTGGAAAAACACTCATTACCCTTAAACGTTTATTTGTCGGAACAGCATGAACGCTCCAATGCTCTCCTCCATCTTCAGATCTATATACGGCCTGGCCCGCGCCAACAAAAATAATATTTGAATTGTGCGGATCAATACCAATGCTCATAACCGGCAAAGATTGAGGGGGTATTACCAACGGAGGAGCTGTAAAAGAAATGCCGCCATCTATACTGCGCAATAAACCATAGGCAGTACCCAAGTATATATTTGCGGCGTTCTGAGGATCAATAACCATATATTCTATGGAATTTGCTCCTGAAAAACTCTGCAGTCTTTTACCGTTTAGAGTGTCCTGGCTCTCAAGCCAATTTGCTCCTAAATCACTTGAACGCAACAAGCCTTTATTTTTAACTACAGCCAAAAGAACGCCTCCTGAAGTCTGTGCTAATTTGTGGATCGGCGAGGTAAAACGTCCGATAGTTCGCCAGGAAAAACCGCCATCAGAACTTTCGAGGATCAAACCGTCATCTGTGCCTATAAATATCTGGTTCTTATTTAATGGCGATAAAACAACATCATTAACGCCTATTTTATCCTTAGAGGTAAAATACATTTCCTGAAAACTCTCGCCCTGATCTTCGCTTCTCAAGATCCTTCCTTTAGAATCCTGAAAAACAGCGATAAAAAATCTCTTGGGGTCTTCACGATCCAAAGCAATAGCTCTTACCATAGAACGCGGCAATAAAATATTATTTTTATCAGATACCGCTTCCCAACTTGAACTTGCGTCCTTTGACCGATAAAGTCCTCCTGAATCAGTGCCCGCAAAAATAATATCCGTATTAACCGGGTGTATAGCTATTTCAGTTATGTTATATTTTGAAATATTTTGTCCGGAAACAACGTTTGCTCTTTGAGTCCAGGTATCTCCGCTGTCTTCAGAGTATAAAATACCCGAACCGCTAACGGTAGTTTTAGAATTTCCTCCTGATTGTCCTCCATTTCCCTTTAATACCAGACCCACACCATAACTGGCTATAGCAATTATTACTGATATTATTATTATTTTAAAAGCTGTTTGCATATCCCGTTAGAAGTCTGCATTAACGTTAATTATAGATAATTAAAGTTTACCAGACTATATTTTTTATTGCCACGTTATTGCGCACATAAAAAATTTTGGTAAATTTTTTATGCGGAAGACTTCTAACGGGACATATAAATTTAATTCTAAATCTTATTTTCTGCTCGGTCAAAAATTATTTGTTCCAAAGCCAACCTTATATTTATATTAGTATTCTTGCCCAATTCTGCTAGTTTTAAAAGTTTTCCCATTGAATTTGCGGTTAATTTAACTCTGGGATCATCTTTTTGCAGCTGTTCTTTCATAAGGCCATCCAAAGCCAAAAGCCATTTATTTATTTGCAGGACGGCTTTTTGCGGATCTTCGGATAATATAACGGGTAGCTTTAAACGCTCACTTATAAAATCAGATATAAAATATTTAACCGTCCTATTTACTTCTTTTGTTGCCGCATATAAATCCTTATCTTGAGCCATGGCTATAGCCGCGCCGGGGCATCCATAAGCCAAAGAAGCATACTCTTTTGCTGGTTTTGTTTCAACCCCTTTGGCAACAAGAGCCTTTTCTATTTTACCATCAGAAACAACATTAAACCTAACAGACTGAACCCGTGAAGCTATGGTCGCCAATAGCGAGGAGATAGAATTTGTAATTAAGAAAAAATTTATATCCGAAAAAGGTTCTTCTAAAGTCTTTAAAAAAGCGTTAGCCGCCTCCGTGTTCATAAATTCAGCTCCATCAATAATAATAATCCTCTTTCGTCCCGTCATTTCCTTAAGAATGAGCTTCTTACGCAATTGTCTTATTTGTTCAATAGCGATATTTTTTTTAACACCTTCTTTATCTACTTTAATTGTCGTAACATTTGGGTGGTCGCCTCGCGTTATTGAAACACAAATAACACAAACGTCACGTTTATGATTTAGAGCGCCTGTCTCCGGACAAAAAATATTCTGGGCAATATTTAAAACCAGGGTGCGCTTGCCTACCCCTTCCGGACCGGAAAACGCATAAGCGTGCGCCAAGCGATCTTTTTCTACAAGATTATTGAAATATTTAATTATATGTTCGTGGCCTATCAACATATTCATGTAAAACTTTTTTAAGCTCTTGCTCAAAGACGCTTTCCCTGTATTGCTCTGCGATCTTTCTTATAGTCTCTGGATTGTATTTTCCGTTTAAAATATTTTCGCGCATACGACGGACTCCGTCAGCCAGAGTTTCAACATCCAAAGAATCAAAAAATTCCCCGCTTACACCCTCTGCTATTGTTTCTATTGCCCCCCCTTTGCGCAAAGCCAGCACCGGCTTGCCATGCGCCATAGCTTCAACCGGAGCCAAGCCAAAATCGTCTTCTCCCGAGAAAATAAAACCTTCGGCTTTAGCTAAAATACGGTCAACGTCAATATCGTCCAAACGTCCCAAGAAAAATGTTTCTTTTCCTGAAATGCTTTCGAGTTTTTTTCTTTCAGGCCCCTCCCCGATAATTACCAATGGAATTTCGAGTTTACGAAATGCATTAACCGCCAGATCGATCCTTTTGGAGCTAACCAACTGGGAAACAATAACAAAATAAGGTTTTTGAGTCGGAGTCTTAGACTCGCCTTCATGTACTGTATTTATATTACGTAAGGGAGGATAAATAACCTTTGCTTCTTTGCGGTAATATTTAGCTATACGCAAAGCCGTAAAACGCGAATTTGCCAAAAAATAATCCACGCGAGAAGCTGCATTCAAATCCCACACACGCAAATAATTGAAAAAAAGCGCGCCAAATGAACGCACCAAAACGGGCAATCTTTTCTCTTTCAAATAAGCATGGCTAGACTCCCACAGAAAACGAGCCGGCGCGTGACAATAACATATATGTACGGTATTTGCCCTGGTCACGATACCCTTAATAAAGGCCGAGGACGAAGATATAACAACATCGTAATCGGAAAAATCTAAAGATTCTACGGCAAGAGGAATAAACGGCAACAATCTGCGAGGATGACGGCTTAAAATCCTTGGAAATTTGTTTAAAAATGATGAATTTATTTTTGCTTCAGGAAAAAACGGTCTCATTTTTTCCTCATCCCACAATAATGTATATATAGGGGCATTGGGATATAATTTATGCATAGCAAAAAGAACGCGTTCTGCGCCGCCAAAACGAACCAAATAATCATGAACAAAGGCTATTTTCAT
>LBYG01000018.1 GCA_000996085.1 Parcubacteria group bacterium GW2011_GWB1_40_14
ATTTTAATCTGCCGAAGCTCATTGTGGAATTAAAGGATAAACCTTGTAAAGCAAATTCATTATTGAAGTATGGTCTCTGTGTAACAACTTCCCAATTTGAGGAAAAGATAAGTTGGAATCACGAAGATTTTTTACTAAAATAGCTCTTTCTAAAACTAAATGTTGTTTCCTAGAATATACTTTTAGTCTTCTAATTTCTTTTTCTTTGTTGATAAGATTTTTTGAAAGTTGGATTTCGTATTCTTTAAATGTTCGTGTTTTTATTTTTCTTCTTTCCTCTCTACAGACAGCACAAAAAAGTCTAAATTCTCTCTTATGTTTGAGACACAATTGAACAGGATGGCAAATTTGACGCACTCGTTCACGACTAATTCCAAATTTCTGCCCAATGGTTTGTAGAGTCATACTTTTGCGAAGTTCTTTTATTTTTTCGTTTCTTTCTCGTTTCTCCATTTCAATTAAGCACCAACTGATAATCTTTTTGTATCTCTTTCCACGGGCGGGGCTTGTAAGCGGGTTGAGGGAGGGGTTCTGGTAAAAATTCGTGCATTCGGTAGTCAAACTGACCTCTTACTCCGTGTTCGCATTTAATCTTTTCAAACTTATATCTCCCTTTGGCTTCTATCTCGCTCCGGCGTTTATGGGGGGAGAAGATATACAAGCGCCGAAACTCATTCTGGCAATGCCATTCGCCATCTCCGCATAATTCAATTATCTTTTCGTGCTGGGTCATTTATGCTTATTTAAGTTTTAACGCAAATTTGAAGGCACAGAATGTGAAATTGGCCTATTCAGGCTCTACTGGAGCTTCGGCCTTTAGGCCCGCCTTGGCCATTTCTCTCTCCTCCCATAGCACGCCAAGCCGTAGGCGGATTTCAAGATAATTTTCTTCCGTTAATGGGAGTTGGGTGGTGTGTTCTACCTGCTCCTTGAATTTGGCTTTATCTTGAATATTGAAACCGAGATTTTTGGCAAGCAAGGTTATTTCCTTTTTATCTTGTTCAATGCCGGATTTCAGAGCTTTGTCTGCTGTTTGGATTTGGATTTCTTTTTCTTCCTGCCGGAGAGTTATCATTTCTTCCGCGGGAGTCGGAGAATAGCCAGCCATCTTTATAATCCAACTGAAAGCCAATCGGAATGCTTTGCCGGTGGCTCTGGTCTGCGCCATCGAGAAAATCACATATTCATCTTTTCCGCCTTTAATTGCTTCTTTATTGGAGCAGATAGCTTGCGCCGAGGAGATAACCTGTCCTTGAGGAGTTTTCAGCCGGACTTCTGCGAGATATTTGATTTCTCCTTCTTCTCCCGCCAGCTTTTCGGTTCTCACGACTTCCGGGAACACTCCCATCATCGCTCCAAGAGTATTCCAACCCTCAACGGTTACGAATTTCTTACCTTGAATAACGGCATAGAGTTTTTGCTTGTTAATGATGTTGGAGAGTTCTTTGGCGATTTTTGCGCCGCGTTTAATAGAATTTTCTCCAATCACTAATTGAGGAGTTTGTTCAACCGAGATAATGTCAGTTTTCTTTTCCATCTTTTTGGTTTAATTCCTCCACTAATTCGTCCTCCATCGCATTGTGGGCGAGGGACATTTCGTCTATTTCGCCAGCATCATATCCTTCTTCTAATGCCTTAATTGCTGGAAGGCAATAAAGATAAACATTATTTCCTCCCAGATTAAAGGGTAAATAGTGAAATGGATTTGTTTTTCTTGTCATAGTGTTATTTTCTCGTCTCACAGGTTCGGCATTCTCCAGATAATCCGTTGCAGAACTCCAGAGTAAGGGTACCTCCGAACCGGCGAGGCGAGAGCAACCGATTTAAGTTTTTAATCCGACTTTTTCCTTGTTGAATGGCGATGGTATCGGCTCTTGTGCCAGCGAAACCATCTGCTTGCTTAATTTTTGACGCATTTCGTCCAGACATTTTAAGCAAATGAATACCTTGTATTGCCAGTTCTTAAGGGAGAGTTCGGCGCAGACAGCATTTTCGGAACAATTATGGCAGTAAGTGTCTATCGCGCCGTTTGTCCGGATGATTCTAGTTTCCATTTTAGTCAGTTGAAAAGTTATTCCTAAACTCGGTTCTGAAATCTCCCGTCAGGATTCTCCAAATTTTTCCATCATATAAAGCAGTTTCTTCACCATCTTTAACATCTCGTCCCATTAATCTGATGAGTTGTGTCGTTAGACCAGCTAAAGCATGCGCACTGGTATCGGGATTATAAGAAATTCTACCCCATTTCGCTCTAAGAATTACATTTACTCCCATATTTTCCCACTTTTTACTTTCCATAAAAGCAATACCAGATTCTGTTATAGATGCGGAGCCAGAGGGGGCTTTGATAGATAATGGCCATAGTTATTTAATATAAGTAATAATTTTTTGGTTAGGTTTTTAACTGAACGACCTTTATTGATGTTTTAAGGATAGCAAGCTGTCAATTTACTTGTCAAGTGGATAACTTTTTATACCTCGCGATAGACATCTTTTTACGATTTTCGTCAAGATTTAGGTGGCATTTATGACATAAAGTAATGAGACCAGTAATATCTCCTGCTTTATCATACGCCTGTGATTTTTTTCCACATAACCCATCTAAATGATGAATATCTAATCTTCTTTTGCCTCGTTTCCATTTTTTACCGCATATTTGACAAGTATAATTGTCTCGTTTTCTTATGGCCTCCCTCACCAAATCTCTGCCTTGAAATTTCTTATTATCTATTCCGTGCAAATCCGCCCTTATCCCATTTTCTCTTTCTATTTCTTTAAGTTTTTTTCTTTCTAAAATTGCTTGCTGGGTCTGTATAAGTATCGCTCTTTTCTTTAACTTTTCTTTTTGAAGTTGCAACCATTGTTCTTCCGTTGCTAAACCAATTTTTTTCCAATATGGTATATAACTAGCAGGGGATTTATAACCGGTAGCAATCTGATGAACGCGCTGGCGAGAGATATTGTATAATTTCCCTATTTCACGATAAGTTAAGCCCTGCTTGACTGACTCAATTATTTTCAGTTTCCGTTGGGTAGTTAAGTCCATAATTTTAGAGTAGGTTATGTCAATATAATAGTCAAGGGGATAAGTCAAAATGTGGATATCGTCTGTAAGCGAACCTCGTGCGAATAATGAGAAAAATTGTTGCGAAAAAATTAAAACTTAATCGGGAAACACTTGTCAAGTTTTAATGTTTTCCCGCATAAAATCTTTTTAAAATCAGCATTTTGAAAAAGCGCGTTTGATATAATGGAGATAGAAGCGGGAGGTAATTTGAAAACAAAATATGAAATATCGCATCAAGCCAAAACCTTATGTTGAAGCAATGGTAAGAAGCGCTCTTCCCGGACTCACAAAGTTATGCGCTTTGGAACGAATACCTTTTTTAACTTTCAGCAAGCAACAAATAAAACGCTTGGGGTTAAAAAGATATTCCAACCTCGGCAATCGTTATAGAGGGTTCGCGTGGTCGGACAAAAATGTAATCTACATTAGTCCGAGAATAGACGCAGAGCAGGCGAGGAAAACTTTGACTCACGAGTTTATTCACTTGCGCTTCCCTTATCTCTCACACGGCAAAAACTTTGAGGAGAAAATCGGGCGACTCCTTAAAGGCGAGCAGTTCAAGCCCCGAAAACAAAGAGCCACCCCCGAAAGAGTAGCTCTCTAGCATTATGGAACAAGCTCGGAGGTATTACAAATCCCGCTTCTCCTCCGAGCTTCACTAGAGAGCAAACTAAAAGCCCTTGCGAACAGAGGGCTTTTAGTTTGCTAACCAACTGGAGTCTTGGACTCCTGCCCGGCTACACGGGCATATTAAAAATCTTGCTTATCTCATTCAAATAAACTATTAGGGGTAGCAGTTTTTAATGGCTTACCAAAATCGGCATAATTCTTCCGTGGTTATCATAAAAGAAGTTCTTGCGATAATCTTGCTTTGGCTATCTTTACATAATCTGGGTTAATTTCTATTCCGATAGACTTTCGTTTCAAATTCTTACAGGCTCGTGAAGTTGTGCCAGAACCTTCAAATGGGTCCAAAATAATGTCTCCTTCCTTACTAAACTTGTCTATCAACCATTCCCATAAAGATAGGGGTTTAGGACAAGGATGTTCTTTCCAAATGCCGGGGGTTAAATTCAAAGTATCTTGTCTTTTATAATCTTGACCTATGCGTGCTTTCGGTTTCCCATAAATAAATATCGGTTCCCAAGCATTAAATCCTCCCATTCGATTGAAAGAAACTGCGGCGGGTTTGTGCCAGCAAATTTGCCAGAATGGTTGCGGGTAATTGTGCGTGTTCGCTATACCCGGAGTAAAAATTATTGTTTTAGCCACCCGTTGAGCTTCTGTAAACCAATCGTGGCAAAACTTTTTATATTCCATCGTGGGCAATTTCATTTTTCCCATTGAATAAACTCTGGCATTGGGACCTATATTTTTAGCATTATAAGGTGGGTCAGTTAATACCAAATCAAAACTTTCGTCAGGGAAAGTTTTTAGAACTTCCAAAGCATCTCCTTGAATAATGCGATTGAGTTCTAAAGGTTTTTCCAAAGTTTGAGTTTTCATTTTGTAATCCACCGATAACAATTATACCAATTTTTCCATCCGCCGTCTTTCAAAACAAGTGCCGAAAGTTCCGTCTGGTCTTTCCACGATTCGTAGTCCCATATTTTTTGCGGATAAATAATTGAATACTTCATCCAGCTTCGCCAGTGCCATTGAAAAAGTCCGTTGGCGAGATATTCTCCAGTTTCGCTTCTGAAATCCCCTTGCGCTTTAATTGCCTTATAAGGGTCGGTTCGCCAGCCAGACTCACAATTCCCCAAATCTCCCAGTATCTTCGCGTTTAGGCGGTGTTTTGTTGCTTGGACGCTAATCCACGCCTCAATCTGCTCCCCCAATGGCAGTTCTTGGGCTTGGGCGGGCTTGGGCTGGATAAGCTGAATAGCCCAGATTTTGAGTCCGTTCACGTCAAATTCTTTCCAGATAAACCAGCCCCTGTCGTTTTCAATAATTCCAGGGTGGGGAGTTTCAAAAGCGTCTGCGTAATTTATTGTCCAAGCGTGTAGCGGAATCATCCATAACCCAATCGCTCCAAGCACTATTCCGACATGCGCCAGAACGTTTTTAGTTTTTTCACTCGTAAAGTGAAATTAAGGATAATTTACCCTATGCGTCCCAATACCTTCCCTTTTTCATCAGAAAGGAAATTTTTTCCCAAGTAAGCCAGGGCTGCCTTCCACGCCACATCTAAAATGTTTTGCCAATCAAAAGAAGTAATGTCCAGGCCATGCTGTCCAAATGCTTCCTGTAGGGCGCCCAGGATGACTACGATGACCGCCACCGCCAGACCTTTGACTACATCCCGCAGGTTAAGGCGGAATATCAAACTGCTTACGACATTCATATTATTAAATTAAGCCAATAATTTCTTTTATTTTAGCACGATTAAGGGCGATTTACAATTTTCTCTTTCCACCATCCTGCGTCAACTATCACGTCTTTATTTATGCTTTGATATGAACCAAGATGCCCGATGGCCCGATGGCAGACAATTCCATTCTTTCCCGATTCGCATAAAGTTAAAAGATTGCTTTCTAAAAGTTCTAGTTCGGGATTGCTGTAAAAAGGCTTGATATGATGAACTTCAATTTTGTCTATGCCTCCGCAAACGGCGCACATAGGAAAATTATTAAGGTGTTCTCGTCGGACTTTCGGCCATCGCCAATTTCGGGCCGCGCCCAGCGTCTTTTCCTGTTGAAGTAATGCCAACAGTTTTTGATAAAGTTCAAGTATGCGTTTTAGCAAACTTATCTGAAAAGCGTTTTCAGGTGGAATGAGGGAGATGGGGGGGTTTTGTAGCTCTTTCGCCCGCAGTATCAAATAATCCATATTTATTATACCGGGGCAGGTTTTCCAATTGTTTATTTCGTTGTGCTTTACAATATGCCCGCAGTCCAAAGGAATATTGTTTCTCTGGCAGATGTCTAAAATAAGTTTTGCGGAAGTTTCGTATTGAACGGGGGTTAAGGGCTGATTAGCGTAGCCTTCGTGTTCTATGGAAATAGAAATGTTGTTGATGTTAATTCTAGATTTTGTATGTTGTATTACTATTTCATTAGTAGGATTATTCACTATTCCCTGCGTCCAAGCCGATAAAAGTTCCGGAACAAACTGGATTATCTCACCATCTTTACAAACCAAATAATGCGAGGACTTCTGCGTTGAAAAACTAGAAAATTCGCTAATTACGCTTTTTCTATTACCTTCTGTTATATGTATCACGCAAATTTCTGGCTTATATCCTTCTCTAAACGAAAAATTTGGACTTCTAATCTGTTGCATATTCATTGACATAATGATATTGTCTCCCTTTAAGTCCTTTTGTGCCCCAAGTATCAGTTGTTTTATGACAAGCTTTACATAAAGTCTGGCCATTATCTATCGCAAAACGAAGTTCGGGATATTCTGAAAATCTTTTTATGTGGTCGGCTTCTAAATTTCCTCCTAGCTGTCCACATTTTTGGCAAATATAATTATCTCTTGCGAACACTGCTTCACGCCATAAACGATACTCTAAAGATTGTCTTATTATGTGATTTATAGGTGTAATACCTCCTCTCCAAAATGGTGCTTTCCCGCCTTTTTTAGATTCACTCATTTTTTTACGGGTTTCTAAAGAATGAACATAATTTGAGTTTTTATGTCCTTCACTCATTTTTCTTTTAGATTCTTCAGAAAAATGTTTTCCTTTATTCCAACTTGTGCCTCCTTTTAATCCTTTATTCCAAGCAACATAATTACCTTTCTTTTTACGAACTCCAACCATCTTTTTTATAGATTCTAGTGAAGGAGAAATACCCTTATTCCAAGCGATTCTATTTGTAAACCATTCACTAGGAGGACTAAAACCTTTAATAAATTGTCCTTGCTCGTTCCGTCCTGTAGTGAAATTAACCTTAATGAATTTTGAAACGATTACCATTTTTGATTTTTTCCTCGCTTACTTCAACTTTTACTTTTAGCCAATAAATGACCTCTGGCCGTTCTTGCTCCGTGCATCTGCGACAAGACATCTTTATAGTTCCCCGCTTTGTTAAGGATATATGCTATACGGTTGCTACCAATTTCAAATCTTCTGGCGATTTCCGAGGGGCTTTTATGAAAATCGTAAAACAGTATGGCGGCGGCTTTTTGCTGTTCTGATGATAATTTTATATTTTTCATAAATTTGGTGAGTGAGGGTTCAGATAGCTCCGAACCCCTCACTCTAGTTGTCCCTTTTGGAGGGACTGGTTGGAGGCTTTGTCCAAATCGTGATTATGTCTTCGCCTTTCAGAAGGAACACCTCGTAGATGTCGCTGTTCAGAAAATACGGCTTGCCTTCTTTGTCCGTCTTGAACTCCACCAAAAGATAGTAAGGGCGGACATAGACGGTTGCGAACCTGCGGATGTTCCCGTTCTCCCAAACTTCCAGCGTGGAAACCATATAGGCGGGCTGGGTTTTAAGGCGTTCCAGAATTGCCGTTGGAACCCCGTCCGATATGCCTTCGGTAAGGCCTCCTGTAATGAGGACGAAAATCAGCATCCACATCTTACCACCTCCTTTCTGGGGCAGTCCTGTAAAAGAACTCTTAAAACTGAAATAGAAGTGAGCGACTGCGTATTGGTTCGGCACCAATCGGCACATTGCGGTAGAGGTGTAATATTGCGACTCCCGCCGAGCGGAAAATCAACACTTCCGCGCCCCGCAATCGTATTTTATGTCCTCCCTGTCTTCTTTCAACAGGTTGTCTTGCGCGTGAAGAACTCTAAAATAATTCGCTTATACCTTCCATTCCAGATGTAAAAGTTCTTAAACCCTCCACCCTCCTCTCAAAAGAGAGAAGGGCGCTATGCGCACCCCTCCATTTAAGGAGAGGGCGGAAGGTTCTTTATTGACTTATTAAAGTGCTTGTGCTATTCTATCTTCATGGTCGCTCACACGACTTATCAAAAAGGCCTTTTGACGCTCGCTTATCCTCGGAGGGTGGCGAGCGCTTTTCTTTTATTTTATCATATTTTAATCATAAATTAAGAAGTAAGGGGATAACTATTTTAGGATTTCTAACGAAGTATTTCTCCCACATACCACTTGATTCCTTGCCAGAGTTTTTGCCAAAAAGAAACTTTGGTTTGTTCTTTTCTGCGAAGAATATACATCTGCGCAAATTCAACATTATGGTCTTTCGCCAGAGTTTTAATAAAGGGATTCTCATAGCTGTCAAAAACAAGAAGCCGCCCAAAATTATCTTTTAAGAAATGAAGCGTGTAATGATTGGAAGCTCTCAATCTGACATATTCATCTTGAGCATTTTCACTCCAAGCATAAACCGCGACTGAAACAGGCGAGCGCTTGAGAGCAAGGTCAATCTTACCCGTATCTACATATTCGTATCCGAAGTCGTATTTCTCAAGCCATTTCTTGCCTTTATCAATCAGATATTGCGGCACTTCCTTGTAGTATTCGTTTATGTCATCAACGAACGGCCAATCTTCTTCATTCACCAATCCATATTTTCTTATGGCCTCGCAAACTTTTTTAGGGTCGTTGCCTCTCGCGGGGTCTGTCCCCGATAATTGGGCGATATATCTATCGGAATAATTCGGCTCTGTCCCATACTGGAACTTCTCAAGAGTTTCAATATCCGAAAGTATCGTGAAAGTTACGCAAGCGGAAGTCTCTTCCCTTTTTCTTTGAGGTTCAAATCTGGGCAGAGATAATTTCCAATCTCCACTGGGGTTTATCTCTTGGCTCCCTAGTTTTTTACTTCCGAGCCAGAAATCGGAGTCTTCAATTTTCGGAGGCAGAAAGCCGTAGGTCATTTCTTCACATTTAACTTATCCGCTATCGTATCCAGTTTTTTATTGATGTCTTCCAGTTGTTTTTGAACTTGGGCAAAATGATTGTTCTCGCGTTCCTCAACGACGGCGATATTTCTCTCCGTCATTCCCACTCTGTTGCTTGCCGTAGCCCAAGAAGTAAGCCAAGAGCCTATCAGTATTGCCGTAGCTGTTATCGCTGTCACTATAATTTGGGTTTGTCCTTTGTTCATCTGCGTTTCAACCACGAACCAACCACATCCGCGACCACTTTTATAATGTGGATAATCGCTTCTCTGTAAAGAATAATAACAATGAACGCGACCACGCCCAAAGTCGGCTTTCCCAATATCGCGAGCCATTCTTGGAGTTGTTCAGGCGAGATATTTTCCATTTTGGTTTATACTTGACAAGATTTTATAACCTGCTAACCTATAATCAGTTGAATTATCTGGGCGAATTGCGAGGTTTTCTGCCCAGATTTCCTCGCAATTTGTTTTTATAAATTATTAAATTAGTTATGAAAATACATCATTTTATCTCTCTTATTTCCCTTAATCGCCTCAGCCTCCTTTGACCGCGACCTCTTTTATGGGCTTCGCCAAGACCCGCAAGTTACCGAACTCCAGGAGTTTCTCACCACGCAAGGCGTGTATTCCGGTCCGGTAACGGGAAACTTCTTTTCTCTCACCCTCAAGGCCGTAAAAGATTTTCAAACTGCGAACTTAATCTCCTCTACCGGATATTTCGGGCCTTTGACCCGCGCTAAGACCAACTCTCTTTTGTCTGCGGTTACCGATGAAAGCGGAACTTCCATCAGTCCCACCATCACTCCGCCCAAAACTACAGACGACTTGGTGGCAAAACTTATGGAACAGATAATCCTTTTACAACAGCAACTCGCGGAACTCCAGAAACAGCAAGCGGTTTTAGTGGAACAAAACCAGAAACTCGGAGCGATTCAGACGCAGGTAACCGAGCAACAGCAGACTTTAACGCAGATTCAAACGAATACGGCTCCGCCTCCTCCAACTCCCCTGCCTCCTCCACCGCCTCCCCCGCCAGAAGTCAAAAAAGAAATAAAGGTGAGTTCGTGTAGTAGTGTACTTGTTGGGAAAGGTTGTGGTGATATTGAAGTTTTTTACTTTGAGGAGGGTCAGAGAACAAATGCATCGTCAGTAAGTATATTGTCTAATGATAGTGGCGGTAGATTCATAGAATCCTCTTATCCAGGCAATAAATGTATTGGTGCCGAAGCAGCAAATTCAGATGGGACACAGAGAAAGGGAAACCCACTAACCTGCCCAACTCGTCCAAGTGGAAAAGATGGCAAACCAACTGTTTATTTTAGTTATTACCCTTCATTTGGAATAACAGCGACAACCACCACTATAATTACAGCTACCGTTAATGGAACAACAGCGACAAGTACTATTTTGGTAATACCTTCTCAATGAACAACGCTTTTAGCGGAATAGTTTAATGACTTGTTCAGGTCAAGATAAATTATTGGTTGAGGGGTAGGGTGGGGTCATAATGAATTGGATTAAAGAAAATTGGTTTAAGATTGGCATTTTAATTGTTTTAGCGCTTTCTCTTTGGCTTTTCCTTTTCATAAAAATACGTGAGCATAATCTTGATGTGGTGAATAGTATGCGATTATGTGCCAATCTCGCTCCTAAAGAACTTTCAGCATTGGAAGAATTAGCAGGAGGCGCTGATGCAGTGAAAGATTGCGCTTCAGAAGTAGAATGGAACCGAATTAAATTGTTTTCTCCGGAACACATAGACAATCCTTTTAGAAAATCATTATTTTCCATATAAGACATTGAGTTGTCTGCCTACCTCTTTGGTAATAATTCCTTTTTTTGCGTAATCTTCCCATAGCGCAATTTTTTTTTCTTTTGTCTCCAATCTGTCCAATTCTTTTTTAACCGCCAAAGCCCTATCGCCCGAAGCCACCCCTTTAGATTTCAAATCTTTATCTTTGACGGTAATTCCAATTTGCCGTTCTTTTATGACATCAAAAAGTTTCTTGGCTAAATCCGGATTGGATTCCTTAATTTTCTCAAAAATCTCATTTGCCTCCTCTCTTGGCAGATTGCTCAACTGGTCAAAATAAGCCTCAACGCTGAACGAGGCCGATGCTCCAAGTGGAAGCTGGCCTAAAACCAATTCTCTTATCTTTTCCGCTAATTCCGGCACGGGTCTGATTTCAGCCGTCTGCTCTCCGATTTTGCTTTCTCCAAAAACTAGTTCTTGTTTCCCGTAAGTCTGAACCCCCGTTCCAAAAATCGCTGGAAGTCCGTATAAAATCCCCTCCGCGCCTCTTTCTTGCGCAATATCATACATATCCTGCACGGCCATAGGGAGAAACCTGTTTATAATTTCAGTAGGTAAATCAAACTTTCCTCCTATGAGAGTAGTTCCCTGAAGCCAGCCGGTAAAAAACGAGGCGAGCGGGGATTCTTTGCTTTCAAAAAAACGCAGGATAATTTCCCGTCTTGTAAGAGGTTTAAATCCTTCTCCAAGCGTAATCGTCCGGCCCGTAGTGGAACTTACAATTTCTCCGGTAATAAGTTGTGCCGCGAGTTTAATATACTGCTGAAATCCTCCCAGAATGTCATATCGGGTATTCCTTATTTTTAGTTTTCCGAAGTCCGCGCTTCTGGGGTCAATTCCTACATCTCCGCCGTTCAGTTTCCAAAGCCCATAAATGCTTCCCAAAATCCCCGAAGTTGCGAATAGCGTTCTAATTGCTTCTTTCCGCACTAACGGGTCAAGCTGGACATAAAAATAGGGATTGAGAAGATTCAAGCGCGAGGCCATCAATCTGGGAGAGAAAAATACTCCGTTCAAAACTACCGCCGCCTTTTCCATACTTTTGGGGATTACGCCGGTTTCAAACAATCCAAACTTGCCTCTGCCGGTTCCGGAGTTTACAAAATCTGCAATGCTTCTTAAAAGCGGTTCTTCAATATCTCTGCCTAGAATCTCCGCTTTTGTCAAAATGTCATCAAAAATATCCGCCCTCATTTTATTAAGAAACCCCGTATAAGCTCTATTAGATGCCCTGACTAACGCTCCATATCCGGGTATTCTTTCGGCAAGCTGGCCCATAAATCTTTCCTCTCTTTTCAAAAGCGGGCCTCCTATTTCGGTAAGAGCCAACCCTCCTTCTTTCATTTTTAAATAAGTCGGGCGGGCTTTGATTCCCTCTATAAGTCCTTGATATGCTTTTTCGGATACTGCGAACTTGAACATATCTTTGAACGCCTGCGCGAAGCGTATCGGGCGGCCCAGCATAAACACCCCTTGTCTGAAAGGCGCGGAAAGGTCAAGGGTGGCCATCATAGTTCTTGGAATGTTCCAAATCTCTCCCGCTAGGTCTTTAACCCTCTCCAAAAGCGGCCTCCGAGCCAGCACCGAATCTATCAACTCTTTGGGAAATACTTCTCTTAAATGCTCAATCTCGCTTTTGGTAGGCACAATCCCTTCAAGTAAATTTCTTAATCCTCCTTTAGTCGCCACTTTTTCAAGAGGAAGCAAAGTTTTGGTTTTTTCTATGGAATCAAACAATGAATCTATTTCTCCCTGACTGAATTGTTTTTTAATGGCTTCAAACTGGGCTTTTGGAAGCGGGCCTTTTAGCTGTCCAAGTTGGGCAAAAAATCCCTTTTCACCAGCGACTTTTTCTCCCATTGCCGCCACTCTCGCGGTTCTTTTAGCGAGTTCCTCGTGATATAGTTTTTTCTGCTCTCCCCTTAACGGAACAGAATCGTCAATAGCTTTAATGAGTTTAGAGATAGTATCTTCCGCTTTGGGAGCTTCTGCAATTATCGCTCTCGCTTCCACTCCCGCAGGAGTTATTTCTTTTACCCCCCTCACCGCCTGATTATAGAAGTTGGTGAGTTTTGTTAATGACTTTTGAGGATTAAGGACTACTAATTCTTCATCCATTCCACCCTTAAACTTTCCTTCTCCTAAATGCCGAATATAATCATATCCCTCGTTTTTTGCTCGGTTTATAATTTTGCTCCAATTATTAAAAACAACTTCTCTAACACCGACAAATTCATCCTTACCAATCGGTTTCTCAAGAATCTTCTCGTTTAGGAATTTCCTCGCATCTTCCACATTATAAATATCCAATGTTTTTCCGGGCTTTCTAATAAAAGCACGCAAATCTTTTTCAGCCCTTGCTATATCAGGATATGCTGGACTATAACTCAATGCCAAATCCGCATTACGAGAAATAAAAATCGGTTTTGTCAAATCTGGTTCTCCAACTCCACCTCTATAAAATACTTTATCGCTTCTTACCTCCCTCACAAATTCCTCCGCACTCTTATACTTCCTTGCTTCAACTGCTAAAGCGTCCAATCCTGTATCTACTTGTTTAGTGGCTTGGTTATAGAAGTTGGAAACTTCATTATAAATTCTAGGTGCTATCTCTTTTAACTTTTCAGGATTTCTTCTAAAGAGCTTAAAAGCGTCTGCATATATTTCCTTTTGAGTGGTTGCGGCTGTGTGAATTTTAGGCACCTCCTTTCTAATAGCTTCTGCTTCTTTTAATCGTGAATCTCTAAAATAAATGTCCGAGTCTTGAGCAGCTCTTAATTTTCCGTCTAATCCTTTTATAGAATCCCCCATTGGGTCGGCAATAATTCCCCTTCTTTGGTAGTCAAAAATATGTCCTAATTCGTGGTCAAGTGTGTCTTGAATTTGTTGAGGTGTCCTCCCTTTAATATAAATTTCAATTCTTTTTGAATCAGAAAAATGTTTCCCATAATAATCTTTTGGCTTTTTATCTATAAAATTAACTTCGTATCCAAACCTCCTTGCTTCTTGGGCGAGGGGTTCTAATTCGGGAGCAATGCGGGGAGCGGGTTGGTCTACCTTTTTCCAACTACCTTCCTTGATAAGATTTCTAACAGTTGAGCGTTGCATACCTGCAAATTCAGTCCCCTCGGAGTCAACAAATTTCAAAGTATTCCCTGTTATTTCTCTTATTTTTACATTGCCCACCATATTTGTTTTCCCTTGTGGGTCTAAAATATCGCCAATCTTAAACTCCTCTTTGGCAGTGATACGGGGAGCGGCTTTTGACGCTATCTTTTGAGCATTTATATCAAGGATTTGTTTTACCGCAGTCGGAGTTTTAGCTTCACCTACTAATTTGGCCGTTATATCGTCTATCGCTTCCCCAGCCAAACTTGCCAGTTGCTTAATAACTTTTGTATCGGTTTCTTTGGCCATTCGGCTGATAAAACTTGAAGCGATTTTTGTTCCAACTTTTTCCAGCCCGGCTGTAAAAATAGGGTCAATAAAAGTGTCGCCAGGCCCTTTCAAAAAAGGAAATCCCTCTTTGCTAACTACCAAGCTTGGAGTAATTTCTTCCGCTATTTCAGGTTTTAGAAATTCTCTTACTTTTTTCTGAATTGGCGCTTCACCTTTCAATACTCCCTTAAAACCGGCGGCAATCCTGCTCAAAAATCCAGGTTTTTCTTCTGGAGGGAAAATAGCTAAAGTTGATACTTCTTCTTTTCCCACTCCCTGCCGAAGCAAATCTAAAGCTGAAGTCGGTTGAACTCCGCCTATACCCTGTCTTAATTGCTCTAAAGCAGTTGGCATATTAAAAAGGATGTGAGGGTATATCGCTTGCTCCGCCCTGCAAAGTGCTCATATATTTATCCAAATATCCAAATCCAACATCTTTTCCATATCCTTCCATCATCACTTGCCTGATTTTTTCCAAAGTATTCCCCTCTAAAATCGCCCGGGTAATCAAGTCAACCACTGAAGGCGGAACTCCGGCGGAAGTTATATTGTCTTTATTGCCTTTGGTCAAAACATTTCCAGTAGTGAGGATATTTGTAGGCAAGCCCTGCGCTAAAAGACGGGAAGTCGCTTGGTCGGCAGATATTCCTCCCCCTGGCTTTTCCCTCGGTGCACTCACCGGAATATCGTATCTTCCCGTTGCGGGATTGAACTGCAGATACCCAGTTTCCGCAGAACCGATAACATTCGCTGGAGCTTTCTCCGGCTTCGCCTGATACTTTCCCAAAAGCTCCGTGGCCGTTTTCAAAATGTTCGGGTCGTCATCTTTGAAACCCATTACCTGACGGGACAAAATTGCCACATTCGAATCGTCGGGATAGTTTTCAATCGCTTTAATCGCCATTTTGCGAGCATCCTCCACGTTATCTCTCTGCACCTTTATTTCCGCTTCTTTTTTCTTCGCGGCCTCGTCTAAAGTTTTCGCTCTTTCCTTTTGCTCCGCAGAAAACGCGGGAGATTTGATAATCACGTCATAATTGGCTCTCTTGACCGCCAATTCCTCCTCTATAGGCCCAAACTTCGCTTCTACGGCAAGTTTTACCATATCGTTGGCTGTTTCTATGTTTCCTTGAATTGCTTGCAACCGGGCGCTAACTGTGAGCGCTTTGGAGGCAACCGTGGCCTGCTTAATCTGATTTCGTCTTAATTCCCCCGCCATAATCGGAGCAATGCCTCCCGCCGTAGCGCCTCTGCCCGTGAACTGCTCCTCTACCTGCGAGGGAATAGTTGCGGCTTGATTCTGCAAATCCTCAAGTTCGGTTTTGAAAGTTAAAAGCTGAGAAGTTAAGTCCCTCTGCTGTCTTTGAAATTCGGGGAGGCCTAACCTCGTTTCTTCGGCTCTTTCAAAAGCACCTTTACCCAAAAGTTCTGTCTGCCTGCGCCGAATTTCCTCTGATTCTGTTTGGACTTGCTGTTCTACCGGGCCAAGAGCTGTAAAATCGGGAACAGAAGGAACGGAAACTGGGGGTGCGGTTTGAAAATTAGTCGGTTGAACTGGAGTTAATTTTTCCGCCGTAATAACCCCCCCGGAGGCCGTCTGTCCAGTGGTCGGGTTGATAACCGCCGTTTCAGGGTCGCTAAAAATATATCTCTGGGAGTTCGGGTCGTTGGGATTGAATTGTGGGTTTGGTATTAACGCCATATTATGCCATTGGACCTAGATTTCTTAAAACTGTCCTTAGAAGGTTGATTCTTCCCAGTATTCGCTTAAAGTTACTGTCTAAAACATCATTCCCGGCAATCGCCGTTTCGATAATATCTCCAGCGCTTCCGCCCGCTAAACTATCGGTAAGAGCCACAATGTCGGCTTGCTGGACTACCGGCATAACATTGAAAAATCCTAATTTTTGGTTTGTCGCCGTTCCGATTTTTGTTCCAGTACCCAGTCCTAGCTGGATGTTCCTCCCATCCATAATCTGTATAAGTTTTTCAAACACAAAGCGGTCGCCTTTAAAGAGCGAGGCGAATTTCCTCTCTAGCTCCTGCTGGATTATATTTCTTACTTGTATTTCATCCATATTAGCCAAGCCAACCGATAAGTGAACGCAACAATCTTGCCACTAATCCATCTTCAATTTCTTTCGCCTGAATCCAAAGTCCGGTTACGACCGCTTTTCCAGTAACCAAGAATTGAAACTGAATTTCTCTGAATTGAGGCAAAACCCCCGGGGAACTTTCTATATTTATAGCTTCATGGAATAACGCATCGTCCGCAGTATGCGTAAAAATTGTCGTCCAGGAAGTTTCCGCATCAGCTTTATACTTTAAAATAACTTGCCCGGCCATAGGCATTGGTTCGGTGCTTATTCCTATGGCGTTTAATTTAAAATGCCGATAACTTTCTCCTAAAATGAGCGATTCATAAGTCCCGCTTGCGGCCGCATAAACATCGGAAGAGTTGGTAATATTGGCCACATATGTTCCAGCCGTGGTGTAAGCCACCAACATATAATCCCCAAAAAGGAGAAACCCTTTAGGGACAGCGGTTGTAATTGCGGTGTCATTATTTAACAGACGGTCAAGATAAAGGCAGAATTGCCCGCTCTCATTTCTTCCGAGCGCCCATACTCCGTTCAGTTGAACGCCATCCGTATCATCATTAAAACGAAGTCCGCCCATTTTAATAGTCATCATAAAGTAAAGGCGGTTGTGGATTTTTTGCTTTCCGGTAATGTTTAAAGTCGTGCTGGACAAAGCGGGGAGCTCCAAAAACTTTGTGGCTCTAATTCCATTCCATACCCTAAAAATAACTTTGGGCGTAAAGTTCCACGCGCTATAATCCACTCCCGAAGCCCCAGTTCCCACTCCGATTGCAGATATTCCCACCAAAGAGCCGTCAATTTCTTCTATAAGAAGAAGTGTTTCCGCGCCCCAGTCTATTTTTTCGGAGAGGGTGGCAAGTGTAGAATCTCTGTCCCAGAGATAAACCGTAGAATGTACAATCCCGCTTCTCACTAAAGGTTTGGTGGCAATCGCCAGGTAGTTTCCATATTCGCAAATAGAAGTGATAATTAAATTCGCTGGCAAAGCGAGCGCAGTTAAATTAAACGCCCCCGCCCCATTTTTACTGGCGATTTTATTGTCGTAGGGAATGTACAGAATATCGTCTTTGGAATGAACTATCCCTTGCGCGATATTAGTATAAGTCAGAGCTTGGGCCGCCGAAGTGAAAGTGTTGGTAGCAATATCATAAGACCAGATATTGTTTGTATTTGCCCCATAAAGCACATTATTATACTCCACGAAAAGTTTTTCGCTCCGCTCCACGGTATCCTGCGCTAATGTGGCATGCGCCGCCGCCCAAGCATCAGATACATCGGTGCGCCGGAAAATCTTGGCATAAGTTTGTCCGGAAACCACCCCCAAAGCCCATACATCAGATGCCACGGCAGAGTTAATTTTCCGCGCCACTAGGTATTGGCAGAGCTTTTCAGTATCGCCTGTGCTTCCATCTGCCGCCATATCTCTCAAGGGTAAAAGTTGGCCCTGATGAGAAAGCGGGTCGAGATGCTTAATGACGCGGGACAAGCGCATATCCTTGGAACGGATATTGCCAGTCATTCCTCCTGAAAAATTGTCTATGGTGAGTTCAATAGTTTTTCCCATTTTATTTTTTTTGAATTAAACTTGGTACTTTATCTTCCAGAATTTTGTCTAATTTCTTATCCATCATTCCAAGTTGTTTTTGCACTTCTTCATAGTGGTTCTCCTCCCGTTCTTCCAAAACAGAAATTTTTACGTTGGAAGTAACAAAACTGGTAATAGCTGAAGCTCCCAACATCCCGATAGCTCCTACGATTGCGACCCATAAATTAAATTGTCCTTTATTCATATCAATTAAATTCTAAAATCGGGGTTGGTTTTTGGGGAACGGCTACGGCCGCGGCCGCCTTGATTTCCGCTCCCGCCGCAGAAGGATTGTCATTTAAACTGAAAGTCTGGTCCATAGTTATATTTCCCCCCGCCGCTTTCGTGCTTCCTCCGCTTCGGTTCTGACCAGTTCCTGCGCTGTTTTGATTCCATCTTTCCGTCTGCCCCACGCCGAACGAAAGTGTCGTGGCACTATTGGCGTTTCTAGCCACGGCTGTAATTATATTCCCCGCGGTGGTTCCATTGAGAGTAATATCCTCCGAAGCTTCCGCCACCGCCGTAACTCCGATAGGAGTTGTAATATCAGCCCCCGAATAATTAGTCGCTCCCGAAGTTATCGCCCAAGTGGATGACTGACTCACCACCACATTGGCCGTTCCGATAAAAGGACTGATTTTATACCAAATCCCGGAACGGAAAGTGGTTACAGTGGAAATAGCTTCCGTGAAAGCCGCGCCATTAAAAGTAATGCCGGTTACCGTATCCGCGCCAATTTCTACAACAACTAAATCGTCTCCCGAAGCCGTAGTATGAGAGTAAGTGAGTGAAGTTGCCGCTCCACCTGAAGTAGCTCCCGTAGAACCCGTAACCGAAAGTGCGTTGGCTTCTAAAACAAATGCTTCAAATAAAGTCTGATACTCGTTTTTAGAAGGATTTAATTTATATCCACCTTCCTCCCCCATCAGCTTGTAACGTTCCTCTGATATTTCAACATACACTTTATTGCCGTTTGAATCTTTGAAAACGGAAATATAAGCGTTGCCGTCAGGAGAGCATTGAGTGGGTTGGTATTCGTTAGGCGAGGGAATGGTCGTAGTAGCGCCACTTTCTTGAATTACGCAAGGGCGACTGTATGAAAACAAAAGCTCCATCTCCTGCGGAACAACCGGCAACGTTCCCGCCGCCAGAAGTCCTCCGATGATTGTTCCGATTACTTTTTTATTAAACATATCAGTCAGCCGTTAAATTAAAAGTGGCTGTGATGGTAATGCTGTCCACCAGCCCGCTTGTGCCTCCCACTTCCAAAAACATCCTTTCTCTTGAAGTAAAAGCATTGTTGGACAAAGAAGATTTTTCCGTTCCCGCATTGCCGCAGTTAGCGTAAGTGGTAGAAGCCGAGCCATCTCCGAATCGAATAAAGAGGTCGCCGGATATACCTCTGACGGTCTGGCAGTAAAACCTGTCCATAGTAACCGCCCTATAAGGATTCCATACCCTAAACGTAGAGGTTCCAGTTTTATAGCTTTTATAATTCGCGTCCGGCGTGGTGGAAGCGATGATAATAGTGCGGTCAAATTCCCCTAATGTAATATGAGTATTCGTGCCGTCATACCATTTGAGCTGTCCAGTAGTGGTGTCTATGGCAATCTCCCCCGCCGCATCCACAGTCGGCGAAGCCGCATTTGGAATTTCCAAAGAAGCCCCTCCGCCGAAATCATTTGTTCCTGTCCAAACATTGTTAGCCGTGAGAACAGCGAAAGTCGAAGTGGAAATCCAACCCGGAATGCCTCCAATAGTAATTGATAGAATTGTGCCGCGAGTTCCCGCAGTAAGTTTAGATAAAACATTTGTCGCAGAAGCATATAAAATATCGCCCGTAGCCCAGGTGGTCTGCGCCGTGCCGCCATATACCGCCCCGATAGCGGTTCCATTCCACGTTCCTGACGTAATAGTGCCTACTGTGTTGCCCGTGCCTGATAAAGTAACATTGCCCGTAACTGTAAGCGTTCCGGCGAAAGAAGAAACTCCCGCCCCAGCTACGGTTAAATTAGACCCACCGACATATACTTTCCCGGAGGTTTCTATCGTTCCAGCGGTCGTGGTGGTAACCCCAACTCCTAGTCCTCCTGTCAGATAAATTCTTCCTCCTACCGAAAACAGTTGCGCCGGAGAAGTGGAAGATACTCCAATACCTGTGGCATTGTAAGAAATGGTAGTGGTAGCCGAGCCGTTCCCTAAATTGAATGTTCCTCCGAGAAAACTGACCGTGCCGGTAGCGATTAAACCTCCTATGCCGATATCTCTATAACCAAATGCTTCAATCTTATCAGTATTGAGATTTGAGAAATTGGTGTTAATTGTGGCACGAGAATCAGAAATAAGGTCAGTGGATTGGATGGTGGTAATAGTAGAAGCCCAAACCGAGCCTCCTATTGCCATAAAAAACGCGGCGGCCAGAAGAATGAATTGTTTAACCTGTTTCATTAACTTTTGGCTTCATTGCTTATGGATAATGAATTCTTGCTTTCTTTAACTAAAGGACGGCGGGGAGAAGCCCAAGTTCCTTTCGCTTTTTCCCAACTTACCACCATGTCGGCCCATGTAGCGGTAGAGTTTTTCGCTTCATTGGTAATCGTTAAATTATTTTTTGATTCATTGGAAACAGTAAGAGGCATTATAGATACAATATCCTTTTAGGAGTCATGACCTTTCTTGAGTCCCTGTCCCTGTGGGAGTAATGCTTGATAATTTCATTCTTTAAATCCATAACCTTTTTTTCATAGAGGGCTATGCGGTCTTTTTTATAGGCCATACAGTAAGGAATCGCCGCCATATAAGCGAGAATTATGTGATAAGGCGAAGCAAAACCCGGCTCTTTGGTGCCAGTGGTTACTTGGTCGGATGTAAACAAGTCGGCAGTGCGCTTGAACCATATTCTCAACCCGGCGGCGAGGGTAACATTGGCGGCGGCGGGAGCGGGATAAAGACGGATAGTATCTCCGTTGATATCGTAAGCCTGCGGCCATCCCTTTTTCGGGTTTCCATTAGATTCCAGCCCGAAGTATTCCTCCGGAGAAAGACCGCCCAGATTTTGGTGGTCTAATTGTTTAATTCTTATGTATTTTGCAGGCGAAGAAGCATCTAATATCTCAATGCTTTCAACTTGGAGGTATTCAGATGAGAAAGCGTAATCTTCCTGTCCTTCAACTAAAGTTCCCGTTCCTCTGGGATGGTCGGAATAATTCGTGTCATCAAATTGCCAAGTCCCGTCCGCATTTATAATCCAGCTAACGACCTGTTCATAAGCGGCATTGATTCTACGCAAAAGATTTGCGGCCGTATATGAGGTCGTATC
>LBYG01000019.1 GCA_000996085.1 Parcubacteria group bacterium GW2011_GWB1_40_14
CTCCACCTACCGCATTTCCGACGCCACCTAAAATATTGCTCTGTATTCCGGTGGGATCACCAATAGCAGTGTTCCCCCCTATGACCGCCGCGGCAATAATAAACGGGATCCAAAACAAGGCATCGGCTTTATTTGGGTTTGGTACAGTTAAGCCGATAAAAATAAACAAAAATATAAACGCAATAAAAGTAATTCTGCCGGTATTTTTAGTTCGCCAGTTTAAAATATTGTTTATCGTTATTTTTATTTTAGATAACATATTTTGTTTTAATAGCTTCCGTCACCGGTTCCGCCCGATAAAGTAGGGATGCGGTGCGCGCATTGAGTGCTAACGTTCAAGGATGAAAATGGATCCGGACTCCATGGGGTTCCGCCAAGAGGTACGTCTATTCGCAACGCTGCAAACCATGTGGCAATATAACAATCCCAATCCTGAAGCGTGAACCAATCATCTCCGCGACTTGGCTCATACATTTCAAGAACGCGGTCAAACCAATCGTTTATTGAATAATCAATACCCGTTAGTTTGTTCTCAATATTGTCGCCTCGATTATTTAAAAAGGATGAACTATTTCTAAATTGACCAACATTGTAATTTGTGCCCAGGCGCACGTAAGAATTTTCATCTTCAAATGGCGCAGGCAAGCCACCGGAAATCGGTTGGCGCGGAAGGATGCTGTTTGGATCTAGCGTTGCGGTTTTGAATGAAGGAGTTGGATTAAGCCACGGATCTAGTAAAAAGCAGAGCGGATCAAGCGGTGTACCGTCAGAATTTGTTCCCGCAGGATTGTTACACACTCCACGCGGCGAAGTTTCCGGATCTTCTGATGGCGCGCCGAAAGCCGGAGCATTGCTGTCCACGTTATAGCTAGTAAGAATAGATGATGTGAACGGGTTGCTTTTTAGGCTGGGGTCAAGCGCCAAATATCCCTGTCCGGCTAAATCAAATTCAGCCTGTGTTGAGGCCTGCATTTTTTGTAACAACAAAACAGCAGGAGAAATAACGCGTTCTGTATTTAAGAGAAAAGCGCTTTCTTTAGGCAAATTAGGACCGCCACCAGCGCCGCTTCTGACAGAGGCTCGATTTTGTTCCTGATAGGTGACATATAGATTTTGCGGGCGAACACCTTGTCCCGCGATAAAGGATAATTCATGTATTTTGGCTGTTCTTTGTACAACACCAGCCGCGGCGGTTGATGCGGTTGTTCCTACTCCCCCAATATTATTTATTCCTTCGCGCGCCAGACGGGCTTGTTCATAGGTGGGCCCATTATTTATCATGGTCGGCAAACCCAAAACTTTTTGACGAAATTGTTCTTCTTGTTTTGAATCCAAAGAAAGACCGTTTAATTTATACACTCCTATAAGAGAATCGGTTAAATACGGGGAGTCTATACCAAAAGAAGCCAGAATGCCGTCACAATAAAATATCCGACGCAGTAATTCTGTTTTACCGGTTGTTCGGTTATCAAAAGCAGGTTTATTCAGGAATATTGATTCATTATCCAAAAATTCATTTATTTTATTCGGACCGGGATTATTTACAAGAAGAAAAGTAGTAAGGCTGTCCCATATTCTGTTCACACTTTCGTTTGTATCAGCGTTGAACGGATCGGTTTGTGAAGGCGGAGTTTCATTATATCGGTTGCTAAAAGTGGCTTTAACCGGAGAATTAGAGAATAGCCAGCCTCTCTGGTCTGCTATAACCGATAAGTAATAGCATATTCCTGTTATGCGTCCGGCCGCTAAAGGTTCGTTGAACAGATAATCGTAAGGATCAGTTATTATCCGGCTTCCTTTAAGCGCGCTGAGTTCATAGTCGTTACTTGCCCCCGGGCCGGTTGAAGATTTTGTTGTCCAGTCTTCGTTTATGCTTCCCAACACAGCACCATAGTCCTGAAGCTCTTTTAAGGATTCCTGGAAAAGCTTATTTACATCTTCGCGGGCCTTTTCTATTTTCATTAATTCAAATGATGTTGTGAAATCTTCATCGCGTTTGGCCAGGGTATTGAATAGATCAAACATGAAAGTTTCTATGCTACTTTCGTCAAAATTTACAACAAACACGTTGCCCGGGTCGCTTCTTGGGTTAACCATATATACCGGTACCGCAGCGTATAGAGAGGGCGCGTTTTGAAGTAATACGCTTAGCATAACTGCAAATACGATAAAACCACGCGTGAAACGCGTTATTTCCCAAGCTCCAAAAATTTTTTTCATGGTTTTTTAGATATTCGTTTTATGCAACAAGAGACTTTTGTAGAAACTAGAATTTTTAATTTAGTATGAAGAGAAAAAATACCCGTGGGCCGTTAAGTAAAATTCTAAATTCGATATGCTAAATTCTAGTTGGTAGGTAACACATCGCTCGGCAAACGAAAATTATATTGTTGTTCCAATTCTTGTATTGCGGTAATAATTTTGTTTGCTTCGGTATTAATATCTTGTCTTTCTTCAGATAGCCATATTTTTTTAGCTTCTGCGGGGTCTGTGGCAGTCATTTTTTGCAGCAAAATTATATAGTTTTCAATAAGCGCTTTACTTTGTTCGTGTACTGCAATAGCAAGAGCGGGGGGTTCAAGTTGCCCAAAAACATTAAGTTTGCCTTCGTATCCCGCGATCACTTTTTCCAAATTTTCATTATTTCCGTTTACCGTGTTCTGCACGGCTGAATAGATATCCTCTTCTTCAAAACCAACAGCGGAGGAGGCTATAAAATATTGATATAGTGACTTTGCCGGTTCTTTTTCTGGAGCATCGGCAAACATATCGATAACTTCGGTTTCGGTGCGTTTCTCGTTAAGACTTCTTCCGAGTCCGTTCAGGGGGTTTATTGATTTTAATATTGAATCAAAAGGCAATAAACTATCATCTTGTTGTTTTGTGGCATATTTATTCGAGTCGACAGCTGTATTTTGCGAGACTTTATCCTGGCCAAAAGACGAAATCAAAAAGTTTAAAAACCCTTTATTTTCTTGTGGTTTTATTATACCATCGCCTTCATTTTTGGTCTTTGTGGATAAGTTGCTGTCAGGCATATTTTTTGGATACAGAATAGTAAAAGTAAAAAAGCCCGCTGCTAAAGGCATTGCGAGCACAAGCGCGAGCTTAAAAATTATATATTTTTTAGATTTTTTGAGCATAACCGCACATAAAACCTATTATTGTTGGGGTTCTTCCGGTTGTTCCGGGGTTGAGGGTTCAATTACGGGCGCAGGATTATATTTTGCCACTAAGCCTAAGCGTATCCGCTCAAGGCGTGTACCTTCCGCAATAAGATCACTTCCCCACTTAACATCACGCATTAATTTTACAGGGTCTCGATCTATTTCGTATAAATCGGCAAAAAGATTATGCAATCCTTTAAATAGCGCTAAATATCCTTTGTGTAATTCCACTGCCTCCGCGGGCGTTTGAAGGTTGCGTACATGCTGTTCTGTTTCCGCAATGCCGCCGATTATACTCTCAACAACATCTTTGCGTTGTTGTTGAATTACGTTTTGGGCTACATCAAGATAGGAGCCTGTTTCTGAGGGCAGTTTTATGTTAGAAAAGTCGTTCAGGTAATTTTTAACACCCTCCGCTCCCCTGTTTGCGGATATATTGATGTCTCGGTCGGAAATTTCAGGAAGCGTTAAAGTATCCATTTTTTTATCTTCAAGAAATTTTGTAATTTGTTTTTCTTCAAGTCTCGGGTCTTTGTCTCCGGTGCGCGCCATCACCCAAGAAAAATATTGTACAGTGAGGTTTGAAGAAAGTTTAATATTTTCTTCAACGCGGGCTTTGCCGGTTAAAGAGGGGTCGTAACCGTTTTGAACTTCGTCGCCATCTTTGTAGCCGTCATTGTCACTGTCGGTTTTATTTACATTGGTTCCGTAAATTAATTCTTTGGCATTTGATAACCCGTCGTTATCGTCATCGTGCAAAAAAGAAGCAGCAAAACTTTCAGGCGCATCATTTTGCGTCGACGAAAAAATAGAAGCGCGAAGACTCCTTAATTTTGAACTTCCCCAGACAGAAAAAGCTCCGTATATAGCAAGGGCTATTAATACCAAAAAAAGAAATGGCCTTATTAATTTACGTAAAAAAAGTTTCATACTCTTGAGTATGCCAGGTAGTGAAAACTTAGGCAATAGCAATAAATCCTCTTTTTGAAGAGGATTATGCTCCAAGCAGAGGTATAAAATTATTTGATTAAAAGTAAGTTTCTACTACCCGGCACGAAACAATTTTTAATTCTAAGCAAGTGCGTCTTTATTATTTGTTAAAAGCTTCAGGATCCCAGAACACATCTGCATCCGGATTAAAGGGAAGCAGTTCTTCAGAAAGGGTTTCGGCGACCAAGCGCGTTTTTTCTTTTAGTACAGGATCGTTTGGACTTGTGTTTTGCGCAGTTACAAGTTCGTTTTTTAAAGTAAGAAGTTGTGAAAGCCATAATGAATGTTGTTGGGAGTTATCCGCAGGTATAACAAGACCATCTAAGGTAGTGTAGGCCGCGTTTACGGCAGTAATCAGTTCTTGTAAATTCATCGGAGCGATTGATGTGTTTTCCGTATTTATATAAGACGTTTCTTCTTGTGTATATAAATAAAGCGAAAGAGGTAATTTAGTGCCATCTAGCGCGGAAAGATAAGCTCGCTGTTCTTGTGAAGTTAAAGATTCTTTAATGTTGAGCGTGTTTTGCGGAACGGGGGAAAGTATTGGTTTGTCCAATTCTTTTGTCTCGATAAATTCTTTTACGAGTTGGTTATCAAGAGTTTGCGAAGAAATATGTTTGGATTCGGCAAGCCAAGAAAAATATTGCACTGTAAGATTTTTATTTAGCGCTTCGTTTTCTTGAAGTGAGGACGAGCCGAATTTTAAGGGGTCTGTATTATTAGCTATTTCTTGTCTATCAGAAACGCCGTCTCCATCTGTATCACTATTGTCTGGATTTGTTCCATATATTTTTTCTATCGCGTCGGTTAATCCATCGGAATCCCGGTCGCTGTTTTCATTATCTAAATAACCCGGCGGCAAGTTTGTGGTTTGGGGCGGTCGGCTTATCGCGTTAATTACAATAAAACCAATAGAGAATAGCAGAATGATTAATACCGAAACAGCAAACTTTGATTTTAATAAATTTAAAAGTTGTATCATAAATTAACGAAAGTTATTGCCACAAGCATCCTCTTTGCAAGTTTTAAGCGCGCTAACTAGATTAACTTCACAAGTTGTAGGTCGATACGTATTTGGTTGGCCTCCATCAAACATAAGTATATCTCTGTCAAAAGGATCATCCCGTAAACCCAAACAGTGTCCGGTTTCGTGGTTGACTAGAGCTGCTTTCCATGTAGATATATTTCTTTCAGAAGCACAAGAAGCATCCCAGACACAATTTTTTCGTATGCCAATTGAGCAATAATTTGCAGTATAATGTGAACTGGTTCCGGTGGGACACATGCGGGAAGTAGAACTGTGACGATACGCCAAAGCCCACCAAGACGTATTATCAATATTAAGACACGACACTCGAGGATCCTTTCCTTGTCTGTCGCAAATATCAAGAATAATATCTGCGTTGTTCGGATCGGAAGTATATACAAAATTCACACCTGCTCCAGTCCATCCGGATGAAAACGCTTCATTTACGTCTAAAGAGCCAGAGAGCATTTCAGGAGGAGCCCAATAATAAATATTTGAACCCCACAAGGCGCGTATATGCCCGCGATTGGAATAATAATCAGGTTTTGTACAGGTTGAACAGACACCGCCTCCCGATGTAGAACCGCAAGCATCTCGTTCAGTTGGGTCGCAGGAATTGGTACAGCTATATTGTGTATTATCGCTTGCAACACAACGTTTGGCAGCATCGCATTGGTAGCTTGTTCCGGGTTTTACGTTGTTGGTGCATAAGCCCGTACTTGTAGCGCAAATATCTGTTGTGCATGAATTATTGTCGTTGCAGTCGGTATTTGTAATACAGATTGCCGGTCCTGGTCCGGGGAGCAATATTCCTCCTTCCGGTCTGCCACAGCCACAAATTTTTGTGTCGGCCCGATCCCAGAGATACGCGGTTTCTTTTCCGCCGGTAAATTCACATAGTTTTTCACAGCTCCACGCGTCGCATGTATATTGTCTATCTATCCAATAAACGTCACATACAAAAACGTCGGTGCAGGTGCCTCCAGGTGGAGGTGGTGGCGGAGGAGGCGGTGGAACGGTTCCTCCTACGCACGCTCCACTAGAACAGATTTGCCCTGTGGCCGTGCAGTCCCCCACAAAATTACCTGTGGTAGTACCACACGTTCCGTTGGCCGGCCTACAATAAAAATTGTCGTAGTAGACGCTATTGCCGGTACAATAGTATCTATCCGTGCCGCAACTGGAGGTTCCTGTTTGTACGCACGCACCCGACACGCATGAGTAATTGATCCTGCCTGAATTATCTCCGGTGCAATACGGCGTGCAATCTGAAGCGGTGGTGCAAGAAGCGGCCTCTGCGGTCGGGATTTTTAGTGCATATGTAGATGAAGAATCTATATCCGCAGAAGTACATAAGGTTTCGTAATGGCCGGAATAACAACCATCGGTAGTATCCGTCGTGTGTCCGCGCACACATCCAGGTTCCAGACCATAATGACGTATGTTTCCTTCGGTCCACGAGCGCTCTCCATACGGTCCTATACCATATCGTGAGTCTTGTGTATTGCAACCTTCGGCACTTCCTGAAGGACCTATAAATGCCGGATATCCTGTATTGGTATAGTCACCACAGTCTCCTCCACCTGGTGGTATAGGTGGGCCAGGCGGTCCAGGTGGCGGCGGCGGAGGCGGAAGAGGAGAATCTACACACAAGCCACTAGAACAGATTTGCCCTTTTAAAGTACAATCCTGTGAAAGATTAGCTATTGTAGAACCGCATGTTCCATTAGCCGGTCGGCAATAATAGTTATCGTAGTAAACTGTATTACCCACACAGTAATAAGTATCTGTGCCACAGCTTGAATAGCCGTATTGACATATTCCAGAAATGCATTGTTTAGAAATAACCGTGCTGTCTCGGCTTGCACTACATAGGTCAGTGCAATTGGCAGAAGTGGTGCAGGCAGCTGCCTGCACCGAGGGAGTAATTTGCTGAGGAATTTTAGTAATTGTGAATATAAACACTGCCAATGGTATAGCAAAAAACGCCGCGAACATTAGCGGTTTATTAGTTTCTAACCAAGCATATTTAATAACAGACTTAAGCATGAAAGGAATTTTCTGTTTATATTATTATAGCATGATTTTTTCTGCCAGATACGACCAAGCGGCAAGTTTAAGCTCTTGAGCTCGCGCAGTTTTTTTAATTTTACATGTATCAAAAAGATCATTTACTCTCGGATCACTCAAGGTAAAAGCTCGTTTAAGATTAGATCGTAATTGCTTTCTCGGATGGGCAAATCCGGCACGTATTAAAGTAAAAAACTTTTTAGTTTTAAAAGCGTCGCGTATTTTTTTGCCCACAATAATTTTTATTACAGCAGAATTTACTCCGGATGCGGGCCAAAAATTATCAGGAGAAATATTATTAATTATTATTTTGGGTTTGCCGTAATATTGGACGGATACCGAGAGTAGGCTCATACGCGGAGGTTGGGAGCAAATTCTTTCCGCAAGCTCTTTTTGAACCATGAGCATTATTTCATTAGGTGGATTTTCGCTTTCCAGTACAATACGAAGAAACCTTCCGGTTATCCAGTAGGGTATGTTGGCTATTATTCGCCACTTCTTTTTTCCTTTGGAATACGGCAAGGCCTCAAGTTTAAGAGCGTCGCCTTTTATTATTTTTATGTTTTTAAAGCCTTCGAGGACATGTCCCAAAACAGGTATTAATTGCGGGTCTTTTTCAATTACGGTTATTTCTTTTGCTCGTTTGGCTAGTTCCTGCGTTAAAGTTCCGGCTCCCCCACCCACTTCAAGCACTAAATCATTTTTTTTGATATCCGCAGTTTTTATTATTTGTTCAAGTACATTTTTAGAGGTCAAAAAATTTTGACCCCAGCCTTCGCGTGGGGATATTTTATATTCGGACAGAAGTTTTTTAAGCGTATTAATATCAGTTAAATCCATAAAATTTATAGTATTTGTTCAACCCGAACAGGAATAACTCCTCTGCTAAGAGGCGATAATTTTTTGAATGCCGTCGCTTCGAGGTCGATAATTCTTCCCGGGATCGTGGGTCCATAATCGTTTATTTTTACTATTACGGATTTATTATTATTAAGGTTTGTTACGCGTACAAAACTTTTACGCGGATATGTTGTGCTGGCCGCGTACATTCCGGGAAAAGCGTGATACCAACTCCCTAAAGCCTCATCTGTTTTTCCTATAAGTATTCTTTTTTATTGTTTTGCCGTCTTCTTTTAAAACTTCAAACTCTACTTCTTTTTTACCGAGTATTCCGGGTTTGGTTATTGTAACTTTGCCATAGGAAGTTTCAGGATCTTCGGAAGATATTTTTTTGAAAGGCACCTCCAGAACCTCGGTTATTTTTTCAATAACACGTCTTCTGATTTTGACTACTAAGCCGGTTTTGATATTTGTATTTTCAGACGGAGTTAAAATATCTATTTCGTTAAGGATGATCCCCTTTTCATTTATAAGCGAAGCTACGGTGTTGGCTAAAGTAAACGTTTCGGATCCAACCCCACCATCAACGATCGTAACAGGTGTTGCGTGATATATATAAATAGTATCTCCCGGCACGACGGCCTCTTCACTGCTGTGGCTTATAATGTCGCTGTTTGAGGTTTTGAAACCGTTTTTTTCTAAAATTTGACCTATTGTTGCTTGAGACTCAGCTTCTGCAGAGTATGCAATACCCTGTTCCACCACGCTAATAGCATATATAGGAAGATTTAAATCGTCCGAAGAGGGTTCGGCTGCCAAAATGTTTATTGCGGCAAAAAATCCGGCTAAAAATAGGACTACGGGCATACCGGGTAGTATAAATTAGATTTTTTGTTCATTGATTTATGATTAACTTATATTATAAAAAGTAGCATCAAATGCCAGAAATGATTAGATCTGGTTTACTTTTGCAAACGGTCTAATTTTCACTACCTGGCATACATCTCTTATAGCTTTAAAGTGCTTATAAAACAATAGTTTTTAATCCTGCACATAACGGTAAAAAAGGCTTTTTAATACTGAGAACCTGATGTGTATAGGATAAATTTGTGGCAGTTTTAGTCCCGGTTATGTGTGGGATTGACAGGACGTTTTTAAGAAGTTAATCTATGTGTGTTGGCCGTGTACGGCCTTTTTTCGTGCTTTTTCATGAACCTAACTCCAGAACAAGAAGAAATATCTAGCAGCAGAGAAAACCCATACAGCAAGAAAAACGCTATCGGTCTTGGTAAGAAATGGTTCAGTTGGTTTTATAAACGTAGTTCAGGCGGCGTTCTTGCGTCGTTAATTTTTCTTGGCGTTGCAGGCGGCAGTTCTATGTCGCTTGAGAGCCAGGGTTTTTTGTTTGCGGTAGATTCCACTGCGGGCGGCTCATACGTTGAAGAAGTTTATGTTGATGCTTTGGTTGATAATTATAATGAAGCAATACCATTTGTATCTTCGCAAGGAATACTACCTGAAGAATTCGGTGTTTTAGAATTTCTTGAGCTTGAAGATGAGGATTTTTCTAAGAATTTTATAAGCGGACATCTTTCTCCGACTAATTTTCTAAATGTCGGCGGAGCAAATCGCAGAACAGTTGTTCAGCATACCGTAAAAGAAGGCGAAACAATGTCTTTTATCGCAGCTTCCTACGGAGTTAACGTTGATACTATACAATGGGCAAATAAAGTTTCAAATCCGGATTTATTAAGTCCCGGTACGGTACTTGATATACTTCCGGCTTCCGGTGTGGCTCATATAGTAAAAAGCGGCGACACAATTGATTCTATTGCGAAAAAATATAGAGCAGATTCGACGTCTATTATTGCATTTAATGCTCTTCCAGCCGACGGACAGGTTAAGACAGGAGAGTTTATTATAGTGCCCGGAGGGAGTATTGCTCCGCCACCGCCTCCTCCAGCTGCACCAAGATCTACAGCTTCAAGCTTTGCTCAAAACATTTCGACTTCAGGATATTTTATTGCGCCCACAACCGGAAGAAATTTTGGACGAAGACACGCAAATAACGGTGTTGATATAGCTAATTCATGCGGGACCTCAATTTATGCCGCAGCTGACGGTACTGTAACTAAAGTATATCTTACCGAAGATAAAACGCGTCGTGCCGGCGGAGGATATGGCAACAACATAATTGTTAAGCATCAGAACGGAACCGAAACTTTATACGCGCACATACTTAAAGGAACTGTTTCAGTTTCATTGGGCGAAGCGGTTGCAAAAGGCCAGCAGGTCGCAAGCATTGGAGGAAAGCCCGGAACTCCCGGGGCAGGGCGTTCAACCGGATGCCACCTGCACTTTGAGGTTCACGGCGGAAGCAATCCCTTCCTAAGAAGATAGAAAAATAGTTTGGAATTAAAAAAGCCCCGCATTTGCTAGTCGGCGAATGCGGGTTTTATTTTTTAAGATTCTTCTTTTTGCCGATATTGTATCGCTTCGGCTATATGCTGGGGGCCGATATTTTTTTCTTGCGACAGGTCCGCAATGGTTCTGGATACCTTCAAAATTCTACTGATCCCTCTCGGAGACAGATGAAATTTGTTATGAGCGGCTTCAAGCATTTGTGTGCTTTGGGCATCAATCTTGCAGAAATTATTTATTTGTCTTGCTGACAATTCAGCGTTGCAGGTTATTTTAAGCGCGCCAAACCTTTCGTTTTGTACGGCTCGAGCGGTTTCAACGCGTTTTCTTATTTCTTCTGAGGATTCGGTATTTTCTTCACGTAATTTGCTGAAAGGAATTCTCATTAACGAAACAGTGATATCTATGCGATCAAGTATAGGACCCGAAACCTTACGCGCATAGCGCATAATATCTCTTGGTGCGCATATACATTCTATTTCTTTATCTCCTAAATTTCCGCAAGGGCATGGATTTTGGGCCGCAATAAGCGAAAAGCGCGCAGGAAAAGAAATTGTTTCTTTGGCGCGCGCTACAGTAACCTCACCGTCTTCCAAGGGCTGGCGGAGCGCTTCAACAATAGGGCGTTGGAATTCCGGAAATTCATCAAGAAACAATACGCCCCGGTGCGCTAAAGTTATCTCTCCTGGTTTTGGATATGTTCCGCCTCCTATTATAGACACCACCGAAGCCGAGTGATGAGGTGTTCTAAAGGGTCGTTCGGTCATCAGGGGGCGTTCGGAATGAAGGAGACCCGCGACGCTCCATATTTTTGTTACTTCTAACGTTTCTTCTTCGGTCATGCGGGACATTATTGTGGGCATGGAACGGGCAAGAAGAGTTTTACCTGATCCCGGAGATCCCGACAGCATTACGTGGTGTCCTCCGGCTGCTGCAATTTCAAGCGCGCGCTTGGCTTGCTCCTGCCCCTTTATAAATCCAATGTCGAAATCAGAATTAATAACCGTCTCTTTTATGTTGGCAGGCAATCCCTCCCCTATTACATATTCTGTCTCGGTATTTTTTTCGAGTTTGGCGATCAATTGCTTAAGGGATGAGGCAGAAATTATTTTTACACCTTTTACCAAAGAAGCTTCAGATATATTTTCTTCAGGCAAGACAAGAATAAGATTTTTTTCGCGCGCAAAAAGAGCCATGGGAAGCGCGCCCTGTACGGAACGCAGAGAGCCGTCCAAAGCCAACTCTCCGGCAAAAACTATTTTTTCAAGCGGCGAGAATTTGGCTTGTGTTGAAGCTGCAAGAAAAGCTATAGCTATGGGTAAGTCAAAAGCAGGCCCTTGTTTTTTAAGGTCTGCCGGCGCCAAATTAACGATTATTTTGCGATTGAATTTTTGAGGAGGTTTAGCCCCGGAAGCTTTTATGGCTGCTCCGACTCTTTCACGCGATTCTTCAACGGCCTTGTCGGGTAAGCCCACTATCCGAAAACTGTGTAGTCCAGGATCAAGATCCATTTCTACAGTTACAGGTTTTACGTTTAAGCCAATTACGCTGAGGCCGTTAATTTTTACAGACATATTTACAAGATTATTTGCATTTTCCGCACAATTCAGCTTCAGGAGAGACGTTTAGGCGAGCTAGCGGTATGTCTTGTTTACAGTTTGAACATCTGCCATAAGAACCTTTTTCTATGTGGGTCAGAGCTTCTTCTATAGCGCGCAATCTTTCCTCAAGAGCTCGTTCTGCAGAAAGACGCGTTCCATATTCTTCAACAGCTGAAGTTTGGGCGTCTTCATCATTAGCGTCTCCAAACGTCGGGAATTCTGAAGTATATTCACGGTTTGCGTTTTTATTTTTGGAAGCAAAAGAAGCCAGAGTTTCAGAAGTTGTTTTTTCTTCGGACAAAAGCTTGTTTTTTAATAGTTGAAGGTCGTTTTGGGATATATGCATACCAGGTAGTAGAAATTCGACTAATGGTTTAGGAATTTCTTAGTTAAGTATTATTTAAAGTTAATCTATTAATGCCGGATAAGGTTGCTCTTTGTTCGCCAGAGGCGAACAGTCGAATTTTCACTACCTGGTACAGCTAATTAATATTACATAAACAAAAAAAGCTCCGCAAGGGAGATTTAAATATTTTTTGGTTATTAAGGGCGCTAAACGCCCCGATTTAATTGTTTTAAAAATGGGCGGAGCGCCCTTAATGGTTTTTGGCCTTTTGTTTTTCCCGATTATAGAGAAAATTTTCGCGATTATGGCGAAAGGGGCCTGTTTTGTGCAGGCATCCGCAGGGTTTCCTGCTAATTTTTAACCTGGCCGATCGCTGGGTTTTAAGGTCCTAGACTGCGGGCAATCCGCGAGGCATTAACATCTATTATAGCATAAATTGTTTGCTCGCTCCACGGTTGGGTGTGGATAAACCTCTACACCAAAATTTTGGTGTGGGGCAAACCCTTAATCAAAGATTTGATGGCAGTAAACTATTTTCCTATAGCTTCAAGAGCAGCAAACATTGATTCGCGCGAAGTAGTGAAAATAAATAGCGTATCGGTAACCGCGTAGTCTATCGTCAGATTCGGGGACAATAGGTTCAGATATCTTATAGTAATCTCGCCTCTGGCGTTATCAAAAAAAGTCATTTCTTCAGGCACCTGCGCAATTCCTGAATAGGATAACATGACCTTTGAGTCTTCATATGCGTCTGGTTCCCAGGCCGTAGCAGACTGAATCGTACCGTTTCTGTCGCTTGTTCTTATTGCGAGTCCCAGGCGCGTTCCTTCTGCTTGGCCGTATGTAAAAAGAGTAGTATTTGAAAAATCAAAACTATTTTTAAGTTCTGTCGGCAAAACAAGGTTCAAGACCGACAAAATTTCTTCAAAATTAAGATAGCGAATCTCGTTTGTGGTCTCCAGTTTCATCAATATACGACTTAAAGTGTTGGGCTGGGACAGATCAGAAAGGGAAGAAACCAACTGTAAACGTATTTCGTTTATATTTTCTCCGGTTAAGGTTATATCAGAAGATGTTGGAATTGTTGCTTGAGGAATTAGAGGTTCTTTCGGGGCGGGCGGCGGAATAGGGGCTGGCGCAGGAGGCGGAGGCGGTACTGTTACGGGTGTTTGATTATTTTGTGAGCTAAATATTATATATCCTCCTGCAGCAGCTAAAATACCAACAAAAATAACCACTCCCACGATCAAAAACCTTTTTGGAATAAAAGACAATTTAAAGCTCTTTTTGGGTTCTATTTCGGTTGTTGTATCAGTATTAGAAAGCGCATTTTCATAAGACGTTCTATTTTCGATATCTGGTTCAAGATCCAAGATATTGTGTTCGTCTTCTTTGCTTATTATTTTATTTCTTAAAATTTGCGGATTAGTATTTTTATCCGATGTATTTTCTATCGGAGGCGGTGTTATTTTTGGAGTTTTAATGATTTTTTCCGGCTTAAAAATTCTATTTTCGGTATCAGACATCAAAGGAAGGTCTTGAGAGGAAGCAGAGCCTTCGAGGTTTGGAGAAGCATAAGAAACAAAATCTGTCAGGCCCAAAATATCTATTTCAGGAATATCTTTAAATTCGGATGCCGGTAAAGATTTTTGGGGTATTTCAGAAGAGTTGGTCGTTTCTTGCGTCGGAGTTTTTTGCGGCAAGGGTTCAATTTGTTGAGAGGTTTGTTTTTTAGCTAATTGGGCCCCTATTTCCGCTAAAGTAGGAGGCTCATCCGCATCTTTTTCTAAATGCTCTTCGCTTGGTTTAAACTCTGATTGTTCAAGTCTTTGAAGGGCGTTTTGCTCATCTTCTTTTGTTTCCCATATGCTTGTAGGCGAGCTTTGTAGAACCGGTTTTGGCGCAACAAAATGGCGCGGTTTATACTCTCCGCGTTGAAGCGTTGCGATATCTTTTTGCATCGTACGTATAGGATCCTCTTCCCTTTCATTCGAGGGATTTTTTTGTACGGTTGCATTTAGCGCCATACCGGGTAGTAGAAATTCGACTTTTTATGTCAAAAACGAACGAATTTCTTGATTAAAATTAGCACTTTTTGTTAAAAGCGATAAGCCGGATATTTTTGTTCCGTTTTGCGGAACAGTCGAATTTTCACTACCCGGCATACTATATAGTATATCACGATTTCGCCCCTGTTAGACGAGTCCAACAGGGGCGAATTTTTAATATCTGCTGAAGCGATCGTTTCTTCCTCCGCGAGGTCGGTCATTTCTTCCATTGTTGTGCCTTGGCGGATGAGAAGGTCTTTCAAAGCTGCTATAATCTCCTGTTATTTTTTTCTCGGGCATAAAAGTATCCTGGGGTATAAGATTGATCCTTCCCTGGTTGTCAATTTCTTCAATTTCTACCGGAACCCTATCCCCCGTTTTCATTAAGTCTTCGGCATTTCTGACACCCCAGCGCGCAACTTTGGAGTTGTGCACCAAACCTTCTTGTCCGGGTATCAATTCTACCATTACACCAAAAGGGAATATGCGCGTTACCGTTCCCTCAAATTTTTCACCAGCTGCTAGTTCGCGCGTCAGATCTTTTATCCAAGCTAAAGCTTTTTCAGCGGAAGCGGCATCTTTGCCGGTTATAAATATTACGCCGGTCTGTTCAATATCTATTTGGGCTCCGGTTTGTAAAGTAATAGCGTTTATTATTTTTCCTCCGGGGCCTATAACATCGCGTATTTTATCGGGATTGATAGTGTGGGTTAATATTCTTGGCGCAAATTCAGATAGAGTTTCGCGCGGAGAAGAAATAGCCGAATCCATTACATCTAATATTTGTAAGCGAGCTTCTCTGGCTTGAGCAAAGGCTTTCTCTAACATTTCAATAGTAGCGCCGTCTATTTTTACATCCATTTGAACCGCGGTTACTCCATCGCGAGTTCCCGCAACTTTAAAATCCATATCACCATAATGATCTTCGGGGCCTTGGATATCTGTTAAAACTTTCCATGCTCCTTTGTCATTGGTCATCAGTCCCATAGCGATTCCGGCTGCCGACTTTTTTATCGGCACTCCCCCATCCAATAATGCTAAAGATCCCGAACACACAGAGGCCATTGATGAAGAACCGTTTGAAGACAATATTTCCGAAACGAGTCGTATTGTATATGGAAAGTTTTCTTTTGAAGGAATTAGCGGCATGAGAGCTTTTTCTGCCAACGCTCCGTGTCCTATTTCTCGTCTGCCCGGACCTCGGAAAAAACCCGTTTCACCAACCGAAAAAGGAGGAAAATTATAATGTAACATAAAGCGTTTTGTCCTTTCTCCTTCCATGGTTTCAACTGTTTGTTCGTCTCCGGGCGCTCCCAAAGTAAGTGCGCCCAAGGACTTGGTGTTTCCGCGGGTAAATAAGGCTGAGCCATGAACTCTGGGCAAAAGCGCGATTTGAGCGGATACGCCGCGAAGTTCGTCTAGCGCACGTCCATCGGGACGTTTATTTTCATTTAATATTTTTTCGTGAACCAATTTATCGGTTTCTTCTTCCAAAACAGCTAAGGCGCCTTGAATATTAATTTCTGTAGCTTCTTCCTTAATTTTTTTAATTAAATTTCCTTTTAAGGCCAATAATTTTTCTGCTTTTTCTGTTTTAGATAGGCCAGAATCAAACATAGCTTTTTCAAGGTTTGAGCCTATGAATGAGAGCACAAATTCTTTTGTTTTTTGGTTCGGAGCAGATAAAATTACTTCAGTTTTGGTGGGTTTTACATCTTTAATTATTTGTTCTTGTAATGCAAAAATTTCTTGCATAGCTTTTTGACCATATGCAATTGCAGCTACCACATCATTTTCGGGCACTTCATTTAAACCGCCCTCAAGCATGTTTACCCTGTCTTTTGTGCCGGCAATTATCAAATCAGCGGAGCTTTCTGCTCTTTCCGTTGTGGTTGGGAAAAGAACCCACTCACCTGCTGTATTTTTGCCTATACGAATTCCGGCAATGGGACCGTTCCACGGTATGTTTGAAACGCTTAAAGCTACTGAGGCACCGATAATAGCCAGTACATCCGGGTCATTTTCATAATCATAAGAAAGTGCCGTGGTTACAACCTGAACATCATTGCGCATGAATTGGGGGAAAAGAGGCCGTATAGTGCGGTCTATAAGGCGCGCCGAAAGAACGGCTTCATCTGAAGCGCGACCTTCCCGTTTCATGAAACGGGAACCTTTTATTCTTCCCGCAGCGTATAATTTTTCCTCAAACTCAACGGTTAAAGGGAAAAAATCTATGCCCTCACGTGGAGTTTTGCCCATTACGGCAGTAACTAAGATAATAGTATCGCCACATCTGACCATTGCTTCGCCGTGGGCCTGTTCGGCTAATCCGGGAAGGGTAATGGTTATATCTTTTCCGCCTATATTTGCGCGGTATATTTTATTGTCTGACATTTTAAATTAACCCTGCGCGCTTCGGGAAGAAATTTTTAGTAAACCGGGCGAGGGAATAAGAGTGAAATGCGCTCCGACGGCATGGCGGAGTAAACTTTACTCCAATTCCCTTTACTCTGACCGGTTATCTTTTTTAAGTTCTTACCATTAGCGGCGCGATCTGGGTCGCTTATTTATTTTTATTAAGAATTGAGACTGTCCAAGATCCAAAAAGTCATCGGCCGCTTCTTTTAGTTTAGCGGAAGCAGAGCGACCGAAAGCAGCTACTTCAACCTGAACGCCTTTCTGCATTTTTAGAAATTCAACCAGAGGAATAAAATCTCCGTCTCCGGTTACCAAGATTATTGCGTCAACAAGACTAGATAAGCGGATAGCATCTACGGCCAAACCCACATCCCAGTCAGCTTTTTTCATTCCTCCGGCAAAAACCTGAAGATCCTTACTTTTTACCTCAAAGCCAGCTTTCGTTAAAGCATCAAAAAAGGCCTGTTCTTCGGCCAAATCACCCGCTTTAACTACGTAGGCAAGAGAACGAACGAGCATTCGCCCGGCAACAACCTCTTCAAGAAGTGTCTGATAGTTAACGCGCGCAGAAAACATGTGTTTGGCCGAGTGATACAAGTTTTGTACATCAACCAAGACTGCTACGCGCTGATTAGTATGTTTAATTACAGTCATTATTTCAAATCCAATTTCTTTACAAGCGAGTTATATCTTTTCTCGTCCTCGTCTTTTAAATAATTTAAAAGACGGCGTCTTTTTGCGACCATTTTAAGTAAGCCCCGTCTTGAGTGATTATCTTTGGCGTGTTTTTTTAAGTGAGTACTTAAACGAGAAATTTCTTCAGAGAGCAGAGCGATTTGAACTTCGCTTGAGCCCGTATCTGAATCATGAATTTTGAATTTTTTGATAAGATTATCTTTTTGTCTTGTGGTTAGCATATAAATGCAGTAATTGATTTTAAGAACTATGGTTTTATAGCGGAGATACTATAGCACGAAAGTTTTCATAAGGGAAGCCCGCGTCTGAAGACAGGATAAACACGGCTTTAAAAAAGGTTTTTAATGTCGTACAATATAAGAGATGGCAAACAATCTAACCCAACACAAAAAAGACTTTCTTGTATATGTTGAAATTGAAAGAGGTCGTTCTGCAAAAACAGTCGAAAACTATAATCATTATTTGGAAAGATTTTTTTCGTGGCTGGCCGAAGATAAAAATGTTTCACGTGAAACGTTACAGCTTGAAGATTTAAACGAGGATAAAGTACGCGCTTTCCGTGTTTGGTTGAACAGGAAAAATCTTTCAAAACAGACGCAGAATTATCATGTGATAGCTTTGCGTGTATTTTTAAAATTTTTGGCACACAAAGGTATTGAGGCGCTGTCTTCCGAGCGTCTGGAATTGGCAAAGACGGGAGCGCGCGAAGTTGCTTTTTTGGAGGAAGACGATCTTGAGCGGTTGTTGAACGCGCCCAAGGGCAAGGATATACGAACCTTAAGAGACAAAGCAGTTTTGGCCATGCTTTTTTCAACGGGCATGCGCGTTTCAGAGCTGTGCAGTCTTGATACAGAAAATATAAATATTGAGAAAGGCGAATTTGCTGTGCGGGGAAAAGGAGATAAAATAAGACCGGTTTTTATATCAGAAAAGCCAAAAAGAATATTGAAAGATTATTTGGAGGCACGCGCAAATATTGTAGAAAAAGCTTTGTTTGTCAGGATTCCCAGAGGTAAAAGCGTTACTAATTTTACCCGCCTGACGCCACGTTCTATACAGAGATTGATAAAATATTATGCGGTTAAAGCCGGCATTGTCGGGAAACGGGTAACTCCTCACGTTATGCGCCATTCATTTGCCACAGACCTTTTGCGTAACGGCGCCGATCTGCGTTCAGTACAGGAGTTGTTGGGTCACGCCTCTATCACAACCACACAGATATATACTCATTTCACAAATCCACAGCTTAAAAAAATACACGAAAAATTTCATAGAGACCCCGAATAATTTTAGACTGATGAAAAAAATAAAACCCCGCGCAATGCGCAGGGTTTTTATTAAGTGGTTTTTGTTAGAAAAGCATCTTTGTGCAACCAGGCGATCGCAAGATCGTCATAGAAAATGCGTACCGGATTTCTGTGCTTATCGTTAAGCGTAGGTTTCTGGCCCACGTTTTTCATCTTCATGAGCTCGTCCAGCTCTTCGAAAGTAACGATTCGCCACTCTTTAACTGAATATTCAGTGAACATCCGGTCATTTTCAACGCTTAGCCTTCCGGTCTTGGGAGGCACTACATTGAAATAGACTGTGATGTGATCCGGGGTTGTCTGGATTGCGCAGATAAAATCTTGGTCTGTGGGTTCAGCAATATCAAGATTGATTTCTTCTTTGATCTCACTTTTAGCAGATTCATGCATAGTTTCGTTTTCTACCTTGGTGCCGCCAGGTTCACCCCAACCGGCTTTACGCACAAATAAAACATTTCCAAGGTCATCCCGAACATCTTTGTCAGGATTCAGGACGAATATCATGCCCGGCGGGCGGTTCTTTTGTCGGTTTGTCATGACGATACAACTTTTAACGGTAATTTTGGGAACGGGTACGCTTGCAATAAGCGCTTGCAATTCGCTCCAATTCAGAAGCTTTGCGCCCTTGCTTTTAAGTTCATCTACCCACCACTGCAGTAAAGAGGGGTCATTCATCTTGCCTTCCTTTTCGATTGTGGAGAACAGTGAATATAATATACAATATACTCACGAAAAATGCAAGCCAAAGGATAATGTTTCACCCCGTTAGAAAATTGCTAAGGTTGTGATTGAATTTTGCTTTATTTAAGAATAGTTGATTTGCTTCTGCCGAAAAAGCTCGTAGACTTTTTC
>LBYG01000020.1 GCA_000996085.1 Parcubacteria group bacterium GW2011_GWB1_40_14
TCTTGTTTTATAAGATTAACCGCGTATGTAGCAGTTTTTATCAAACCAAAACCCAGAGCAATTAAGAGCATTCCAACAACTATACTTTTTGGAGGAGCGGTCCAGCGAAGATTTATTCCTGATCTGACTATTTTATAAATATATTTTAGTACTCGAGGATTTCTATTTATATTAATCACAATTTTTCTAAAAATAGAAATATTAGATATCCCTTCAAACAATGTTTGTATTTTGGAAACTATCAGTAAAGAAAACCATTTAGTTAATTTACCGGTAAAAAGGACAGAATTAGAAATTTTTGTTGCCGGGTTTAAGTTTGCCGGAATTAATTTTGAATTCACGAGCGGGGCAAACGGATTCACTGCCGGTTCCTTTGCCGGAATATTTATTATTAGCGCTCCGGAAGCCGAACGATCGGTAAGTTTTTTTTGAACTACTCTGTAGATTTCATCTAGATCATGCATATCGTTTCCGATAGTTGAAAATGAATTAGATGTGCCCGCAAAAAGAATATCATTTGTTTCAATTTTTCCGCTTACCAAAGAAGAAAATGGAGCTATGCCTTTGCTGTCTGCATTGAATATATCGGAACGAACAGTGTTACGCATTAACCATATGCCAACCGCTTTGCTGCCCGCTCTTGATGCCAGTATGGATTGTTCAGTTAAAATAAAAGCTACAAAAGAACTCGTACCTAACCAACCTTCGTTCCCTGAAGATATCTCGTGCATCAGAACGTTGTTGGCTTCTTTTAGAGCCATAGTGAAAGCTTGAGCCGGGCGGCGATCAGCTTTTTCAAAATAGGTGCGTCGCATAGCTGAAGTTATTAAATTAGGCACTCCCCAAGCTATTTTAGGAGCGCCTTTTAATTCAGCCACAACAAATAAAGTGCCCAATCGTTCCATGCCTGACGGGGCTTCAAAAGTAAATAAGTCGCAAAAAATGTCGCCTTCCGCGCCATTTAACAGAAATTCTTTGACGATTGGTTTTTGGCCTGCCATGATATATACCAGGTAGTGAAAATTCGACTGTTCGCTATAGCGAACAAATTATTTTATCATCTAGTTAAAACTCTCCATATCTTCTTATAGCTTTGAATGCAAATTAAATAGGTTAAATGTCGAATTTCTACTACCTGGTGTATATATTCAGTTTACGGCAAAAAGCTCTCTTTAGAAGTTATTTCCCAACTTTCCGAACGAGTAAATAAATTGACCCGTAAACCTGATCTAGCGGTTGTTTTAGTTGGTGAAAATAAAGGTTCTGAAGCTTTTGTGAGAAATAAACAAGCCGTAGCAGCAAGGGTTGGTATGGGGTGCAGAGTTTTTAAATATCCTAACAGTATAAGCGTAAAAGATCTATCCGTAAACTTAAACGGAATAGTACGAGGAGAAAAATACGACGGCGTAATAATACAACTGCCTCTGCCCGGATTGTTGGACAGATCACGTTATTCATTATTGCGAATTATCCCTGAAGATAGAGATGCGGATTGTTTATCTGAAAAATGGCAAGGGCGTTTGTTGACCGGCAGGAATTTTGTCGAACAGAAAGGTAAAAAAGTTGAGCTTCTGCCCCCGGTTGCCTCAGCAATATTTAAGTTAGCGGATAAATATAATATATCATTTGAAAATAAAAATATTGTATTAGTTGGTTGGGGAGATCTCGTCGGAAAACCCCTGTTGCCGTTGCTTGTCAGAAAGGGGGCGACCGTAACTGTTTGTACGAGTAAAACCAAAGATATTTCGGTCTTTACTAAAAATGCGGATATTGTTATTAGCGGAGTGGGTAAGGCGCATATAATAATCGGATCGATGCTGAAAAGGGGTGCAATTGTTTTTGATGCGGGGTATACAGAAATAGACGGCAAGACGACAGGAGATATTGATACTGATTCGGTTGGGGGTGTTGTCGAAATGTTGAGTCCCTCACCCGGGGGTATAGGGCCCTTAACAGTTGCGTGTCTTCTTGAGAATGTTGTAGCATTGTCAGAACTGCGACAAAACATTAATTCAAAGCGATCTTTATGAGCGATAATCAAAAATTACAACAAACCCCTGCGGCTTTATATTTTTTGAATGGACAGGCAGATTTAAAGACCCGTCAACAGGTCCCTGAATTAACAGGTGAAAAAATTCACGTAAGCGAAGTTGTAAGTAAGGTTTCGGTTTTTTATGAATTTTTGCGCATGAGCGCGGAATACACCGAAGAACATTTAATTTTTCGCAGCGTTATTGAACGGATCCTGAAACGCAGGATATTTATACAGATGCAGGACGATGCACAGGAGCTAGCTAAAGGCCTTATTAAAGAATTGATATCCGGAGGTTATCTTGCCAACGATACTATATATATAGATGAAGTTAGGGTTGTAGGTTCGATCCTGGGGAGATACCTTATGCTTTTTGAAAGCGTAAAGGATCGTCCCGCGGACCTTAATGATTTTTTGATACAGCTGGCTTCAGTCGAGACAGAAAGAGAATTTAGTAAAAGTGAAAGACAAAAAGAAGAGATTTTCGCCCATTTTGCTTTTATGGTTATGCGCGACCACATCAATTGGTCGCCTGTATTTAAAGATAATAAAGAACACGAATTGCAGATTTTTATTTCTATTCTTAGAGGAATTCTGAAATATGACGATTCGCAGATTTCATTTTCTATATTTAACAATGCGATTTCTGGCTGGTCACGATTAAATCTTACCGAAGTTGCTTCACGTTCATCCGAAGTTGTTGCATTCTGGAAAAATATAATGGGTTGGCTGAATCATCCTTATCACGAAACATATTTGCGTGTAACGCGGCAACTTAGCCCTTCTTTTTTAGTAATTAAAGACGTGGTTAATAGTCATCCTCAACAGTGGAAAGAAGTTTTTGAAGATAAGGAAAGGTTGTCCAGGGCAGTTAGTGCTGCCGCACAGGCAAGGTATGATGCCGCTAAATCACGTCTGAAGCATCGAGCGAGCCGGGCTACGATATATATTTTTCTTACAAAAATGTTAATGGCTTTGGGTATTGAGGTTCCTTACGATATTTTTCTTGTAGCTCATTTTGCGCCCATACCTTTAATAATTAATCTTCTTTTCCCGCCGGCACTTATGTTCTTTATAGGCGTTACAACGCCGATCCCGGGGAAAAGGAACACAGAGCGCATCATTAAAGATATTGAAAAGATAATTTATGTGAACAATAAAAATGAAATGCTTCGCGTGGTGGGAACGCCAAAAGAACAAAGTATACTGCAAAAAATATTATACGCCGCTTTAATGACCGGTTTATTTATCTTGTCTTTTGGAATATGCGTGGGCATTCTTAGTGCGCTGAAGTTCAATGTTGTAAGCGGTGGAGTGTTTATGTTCTTTTTGACTGTAGTGAGTTTGTTTGCGTATCGTATCCGCAAACCGGTCAAAGAATTGTTTGTTACAAATCTGGAAGGTGGCCTTTCAACGCTTTTCTTTCTTATAAGTTATCCTCTGGTTGTCGTCGGGCATGCGCTTTCAGATGGTGCCGCGAAAATAAATATTCCCGTGATCTTTTTGGACATATTTATTGAAGCTCCGTTGAAGTCGTTTCTTGAAGTTGGCGAAGATTGGCTTTCGTTTTTAAGGCAAAAACAAGAAGAGATAGTGTGAGTTCGTAAAACTGTTTTCGAGATTGCCTGCGGGGACGATTATTGACATCCGTCACACAGATGCCTTCCGGCGAACTCGGTCGACTTATCGTAGACCTCAAACAACGCCTTACGGCATCTGTGTGACGGGTCAACTTACGTCTCCTCGAATATCTCTCAAACAGTTTTTACTCACAAATTATAGAAGAGGATAATAAATATATGAATAGTATCAAAAAAATTTCTCCCAAAATCGCAGCCCTTCTTGAGTCCGAAAGAAAGAAGCAGGAAGAAACCATAACTCTTATTCCTTCAGAGAATATTATTTCTGAGGCGACGCGTATGGCACAAGCTTCTTTTTTTTCAAATAAATATGCCGAAGGTTATCCCGGTAAACGTTATTATCCCGGCAACGAAAATTCTGATAAACTTGAACGTTTAGTCCAGGAGTTAGCTTTAAAGAGTTTTAAACTTTCTCCAAAGAAGTGGAAAGTTAACGTTCAGCCCTATTCAGGAAGTCCGGCAAACCTTGAAGTTTATTCTGCCTTGCTTTCGCTTGGCGACACCATCATGGGACTTGGTTTAAGTGAAGGCGGCCATTTAACTCATGGCCATAAGGTTAATTTTTCAGGTAAAGCCTATAAAGCTGTACGTTATACCTTGGACACCAAAACCGGTTTTATAGACTATAATAATTTAGCTAAATTGGCGCGAGCCAATAAACCCAAAATAATCGTTTCAGGGGCCACGGCATATTCGCGTAAAATAGACTTTAAAAGAATAGGGGAGATCGCTAAACGATTCGGTGCTTATCATATGGCAGATATTTCACATATCGCGGGATTGATAGTCGCGGGTTTGCATCCAAGTCCTTTTCCGTGGGCGGACGTCGTAACCACAACAACGCACAAAACCTTACGCGGACCGCGCGCCGCTATGATTTTTTCAAGAATCCACTTATCGGACACTATCGATAAAGCTGTTTTCCCGGGCATGCAGGGAGGTCCGCATTTAAATACCATTGCAGCTATCGGCGTTGCGTTAACTGAGGCCAATAAACAATCCTTCCGTGTTTATCAGAAAAACATTATAAGCAACGCAAAGATCTTAGCAGAAGAACTAAAAAGATACGGCTATAATATTGTTGCCGGCGGAACAGATAATCATCTTATGCTTCTTGATCTTAAGAATAAACACATTTCAGGAATTGAAGCAGAGAAAATATTAGAACGCGCTGGCATAATCGCAAATCGTAATACTGTTCCCGGTGACGTTTCAGCCTTTAATCCCTTAGGGATTCGATTGGGCACTCCCGCAGTTACTACACGGGGCATGAAAGGAAGAGAAATGAAACAAATTGCTAAATGGATCATTGAGCTCATAGATTTAAAAGTTTCTCCGGTTATTATAAATAAAGAAGTTAAACTTTTGACTAAATAGTCGAATTTCTACTACCTGGTATGAAAAAAATAAAACGCATTAAGAAAAATAAAATAAGCCGTCAGAAAAACAGGAAACAAATCCGTAAGAAAAAAATTATATCTAAACATAATAAAATCCAAAAATTCAAGAAAAAAGCAACATCAAGACGTTATCCTCCAAAGAGGAGTAAATTGAAATTAGGATCAAAACACGCAGTCAGACGCGCTATCACCAAAAGGACAAAAGGAAAATATAGAAGTGAAGACGGCTCAGTGCTTGAGACTTTATTTGGCGCAACGCCAAAAGTTCGGCTTATTAATCTTTTTTTCCGCAACGAAGCCGTTTCTTTTTCTGTAAAGGAATTGGCAGAGCGCACTAAATTGAACGCGGGTATTATCAGTCGGGAATGCAATACTTTGGCCGCCGGCGGTATTTTGATGAAACACGCTTCAGGCGTCAAAAGGTCTTACAAACTAAATTTATCTTTTCCTTTTTTGGCTGAATTCCATAATTTAGTTCAACGTTCTTTTCCTATCGAAAAAAATAAACTCATAAGTATTGCTAAGCGTTCCGGGAAATTAAGATTAATACTTGTTTCGGGATTATTCTTAAATAGGGATGATTCACCGGTTGATCTTTTTGTCGTAGCAGATAATTTAAGTGAAAGGCGCCTTGAGAGCGCAATAAAAGAAATTGAATCATTGATAGGTAAAGAATTGCGGTGGGCCGGAATGGAAACAAAAGAATTTTTATATCGTTGGCGCATGTTTGACCGCTTTGTCCATGATCTTTTGAGCGCTCCCCACGAAAAGATATATATCAATAAATTGAATCTGGTGTAGTTTTGGGCGCATAGCGCCGAAGGCGTCCCTTCGGGACTCAGCCTTAAGATTTTAAAATTCACACTCCGCACTAAAAATGGACGGTTAGTTTCCTCCTTCGCTAAAGCTTCGAAGGGCAAGCAGCGATTTTATATTTCATATTAAAATGGGCATTTAGCTCAGCGGCAGAGCGTTCCGTTCACATCGGAAAGGTCATAGGTTCAAATCCTATAATGCCCACAAAATAATCAAAATCCTCCGCAACGTGGAGGTATTTTTTGTGATATAATTTATAGGATGATCGATAAATTCGTTATTGAATTAAATACTTTTTATACTTTGGGATTTGTTCTGTTTGTTGGAGCGGCCGTATTTTTTGGTTTACGTTTGGCGGTTCTTTTTTTCCGTCATTTGAATTTAAGATATTCTGCGCTTGGTTTTGAACGCGCTTTATTTACTTACGTGATCTCAAATGTTTCCAATAAAAAAGGACCTTGGCGGGAATATAAAGAACTCCAGAAGACATTAGACAGACTTTCACCAACACAGCGCGATCAGGAGGCCGCATCCATATATTTTCAAATTGAAGATAATTATTTGTTGCAAAAAAGCAGACATAAATTATCGCGTGAAGGGCTGAGAACCAAAATATTTAAAGCATGTTCTGCGCAGAAGGCTGATGGAGTTTTTGCAATGATTTTTCTTCCGCAACATTTGCAGATGTTGAGATTATATGAGCATTTTGTGGATATTTTATTTGTCAAAAGCAAGCTTCTTTTAAGCGCCGAATCTTTTAAGAAAACAATATCCGTTTTTAGCCAAATCAATTATCCGGTCAAGTTTAGCGGGGAAGAAAGTTTAAAATGGCGCATTATAGAGAAAACATTTTCGGATCGCGATTACGAACATCAGTTTGAGGAAATAAAAAAAATAAGTACTCAATTTACAGCTAAGCTATTACAATATTCGATAGAAGATATAGGCACCGACAGAGCCGAGAATCTATTTAGAGAAGCTTACCAGGAGTTTAAACAAAGACATTTATTTATAGGTCCAGATATGATCGCTCAGGTGCTTCATATAATACCCGAAGGCATCCTTTCCATAGAACGCATTTCTATTTTGCCCAAAGCCGATCTTGAGGAGGCCGTACGTTCCAGAACGCAGGAATTGGAAAGCGCCTTAGGAAAGGTTGAAGAGCAGCGGAAACTTCTGGATAGAGCATTGGCCGATCTTCAAAGAAATGATGTTTTAAAAACTGAATTCATAGATGTTATTTCACATCAATTTCGCACTCCGCTTTCGGTAATTCGTTGGCATTCGGAATTACTTGAAGATAATGTTATGCCGTATATGCCCAGCGACAAGGCAGACGATATTAAGGAAAGCATAAAGGCTTTGTACACAAAAAGCGTATTTTTGATAGATTTATTGGAGGATCTTTTCGATGTCCTTGCAATGGAAAAAGAATCATTTTTATTGAACAAACAGCCTTGTCAGCTTTGGGAAATAATAACCGATGTTTGTAATGAAATGCAGAAAGATGCTGTTAAGCGATCCATAAAACTTTCGTTTGATAAGACATCCCCGATATTTTCAGAAGCTTTACTTGATAAAGAAAAAATAGCGCGAACAGTCAGAATACTTTTACGCAACGCTATTCAATATACTCCGGAGAACGGAAGCGTTAAAGTGAATATTATCGAAACCGCTTCCGATGGCGTAAAAACAATCGCATGTTCTATTGAAGATACGGGTATAGGCATTCCCGCAGAGGAAATACCCAATCTGTTCTCACGTTTTCACCGGGCCGCAAACGCTGTCCGCCAAGTGCCTGACGGAGCGGGTGTCGGTTTGTATTTAGTTAAAAAATTTGTTGAAGGTCACGGGGGCAAAGTAGAAGTATTTTCAGAATTAAACAAAGGCACAAAGTTTGTTATTTCTTTGCCGGCTGTTTAATAACTGATATCTATTATTTCTTTAGTAATAGATCATATTTTGGTCGTTTTTAAAAAAATAAAAAGCCCCGATTCGCCAGGCGGCGAAATATCGGAGCTATTTTTAAATTAAAATTATTTTTTCGGGATCTCTAGCGGGTCAAGCGTGCCGTCGTCATATGCTTCTTTGGTTTTACTGTCTAAAACAAGTTCGTTCATACATCTTATCCAGAGCCTTTTGACCGGTCAGAACATTGCTGCCAAATCTGGCTTCAAGTCGTTGGCTCGGGAAACCGAGAACACTTACGACTCTGCTTTGAATAAGACCGCTGTAACGCCAGGTGTCGTATGCGCGCAACATATCAAGCAGTTTGCTTTGAACGTTGCGATAGCCTTCCCGCCCAGCCTGGACATAATCTGTGATCTTCCCCCAAATCCGCATGAGTTCAGCGGTGCCGGCTTCAGGATATGCTTCAACAATTGCGTTGAAGAATGGAGAATCTACGGTGTAGCCACCGCCGCCCTGACCGTCTTCATAGCGGCCCTTAACAGCATCAAGCAGAACTGTATCCAGAGCATCTGTTGCGGCACGTGCTACGCCCACTTGTTCGTAGAAGCCGGAAATATAAGAGGAAAGATAATTCTGGTTATCAAGATACTGTGCCTTGAGACGCTGTTCCTGTTGCACTCCGGCGTTATAGAGACCATTGAAAGAAGAATAAACAAAGATGACGGCAAGAAGAGCAATTAACGCTGTAATGATCAGGCGGGGATGTTGTTTAACGGTTTCCATTTTTTCTCCTTTTGGCTTAGCGCCAGGTGTTTTGATCGCCGAAAATGCTATTTCTACGGAAGCGACCGGTAAATTTTTGTATCCGTTCACCGTATAGTATGGCACCTGCCCAAACCAACATAGATACCCCAAAACCAATTATCGCAAAAAGGATCTTTTCTCCGTCGGAAGGCTCAAGTTCATCAGCAAGATATAGAAATCCGCTGCCATTATCATCTGCATTGTTTCCGGTCATAGAAACTCTCTTGAATTTAGTTTGGGTATCATCGAGTCCCCACAAAAGCCGGTTTAAAATTCCGTTGCCGTGGAGGCCGCGAACCTTAAGTTTTGTTTCGTTTTTATCGTTGACTGTTGTATAGAATTCGCCGTTCACAATACCTATTAATGCTTCAGGCGTTAAAGCGGTTCCCGGTAATTTATTTTGGATCTGATTGAGCATATATTCGTTTCCCAAAGGCATGCCCGTTGTCGCGCGCGCCCAGGAAACAGTTTGCCCGTCTTCAGTGCCAACTACAACAATAATAGCGTTTTTGCTTACGGTATCATCACCAAAAACTTTTGGATCAGACCAATAAGCCTTAAGTGCGGTTATATAGGCATCTTTTTCTGCAGATATTTTGGCATTCTGAACTATTACGATATGAAGATCGCCTTGAAGTTCTGTTCCAAGCGCGGCATTCAAATACATAAGAGTTGTTTGCCAAAATTTCTTATCGATGGGTTCGTAGCCGACAAAGTATACTTTATCTGCGTAATAGAACTCGTGTACAGAATTTGCTACATCGGGTAGCAATTCGTCTTTTGTGTACTGTTCAATTTTATCGCTGTATTGATTCAGGATAGATTTATCTGATGCTAAAATATAGTTATCGTATTGCATTCTTTTTGTAACCGGACCGGGCTTGCCGCTGTCTATGCGTTGTTTTGCGGCTGCCCAGAAAGAGGGGATCCCTGAAGATATATTTGTCGGAACAGCAACCCAGCCGTCCCATCGATGAGAATCCGGATTTGTCGGCAAGTTATTGGCGGCAACGGTATAAGAACCAAGAGTGGTGTCTATGGTAAAAGTCCACTCCTCGGTTGTATATGGACAATCGTGATAATGAGTTTCCCAATGCGATACCTCAGGATGATAATTTCCGTCGCTGTCAGTATATGCATAACTATCGATTACGTGTACCAAGTATGGATCGCAAGAGTATTCATGAACACAGGGCCCGTCTCGGCTACAGGTTGTGATTTCCCATTGAGCGGTTTTTTCATAACCGTTCCAATATTCGTTGAAGCTTAAATTGTTGGCTTTTGCCAAACTCCATCCGGCAAAGACAGTTATCGGAGCGGTTATTAAGCTGATAATAACGCTACCAATAATAAATTCTTTTTTGGTTATTTCATAAATATTTTTAGTTTTATCCAAAAAATATTTGATAGCACATCCGGCCAATAAAGCCGCAACTATGACCAATATTACGTAAAGAGGCATAGATAAACCTCCGCGTTTTCAAGGTCCTTACTAAACAAGTCCAATTTTTATAACATAATATTCTTATGATTGTCAATAATAAAAAGATTCTTGCGTATATGCATAGAAAACAAAAAACCTTTGTATTTTACAAAGGTTAATTATTTAATGGGGGATCATCGGTATCATTATGAAAGTTTTTTTCTAGCCAATCATAATATTCGGGATAAGATATAATATCTAGTTCAATAGCAAACGTACATTTTAAACCTGTGAGACCCCGCGCTTCCAGAATTCCCGGTTCAACGTATAGTTCAGAGCATTTTGCGCAAAAATAAGCCGGTAGATTAAATACATATTTTTCTTTTTTGTTTGGGCGGAACCAGATCGTATCAAAAAAAGAAGTCAGTATTTCGTTACTGCATTGCGGGCACGTAGACGGTGGGTCCATATGGATCACCAGGCGCATCTGTTATTAAGCAGCTGTTAATAAAATTATAGTCTAAATTTTTTAATAAACAATGCTCAGAGCATATAATTCATAGTCTGTCCTTAATTTGCTATAATGTGTTTATGATAATCAGGTATTTATTATGGCATTACGGGTCAGGATTTAAGTCTTTCGCCGCTGCTGAGAGGAATTTTATTGATTTTGGTTGGTATCTATTTTCGATAACAGAACTTACAAAATCTTTATTCGCGCCCTGGCATCAAATACTTGAGAAAAAATCCGGTAATGTTTTTACGGGAAATTTTTGGTATGCGCTATGGGGTAATATTATTTCAAGATTTATGGGCGGATTGGTACGTTTAATTACGATAGGGGTCGGGTTGATTTTTGAAACTATTATTGTAATAAGTGTAGCTTTTTTGACCGTTCTATGGCTTATGGCGCCGATCCTTATTTTATTTTTTTATGTGTACGGTTTTTTCGCGTTAATTAATTAGATGGCGTATGCCGGGTAGTGAAAATTCGACCGTTCGCGTAAGCGAACAAGCTACCCAGCAAGTAAATTTAGATATAATAATTATTAAATTAAATTTTAGTTAAACATTCGATGATAGTTGCTCTAAGTCGAATTTCTACTACCCGGTATGAATAATATTTTTAATTTATCCGAAGCGCCGGCTCTTTCTGCTGTTTTAATAAGAAAAATATGGCCGCGCAGTATTCACAGCATGGCGATCTGGATTGTTGGCGGAGCCGGCATATTTTTTCTTATACTTGCCGTTATTATCGGCGAAATTTTTGTAAGTTTTTTTGCCTGGAGTCTTGCTACATTCGGAGTATTATTATTTTTTTACGGTTTCATTCAACACGGATTTTCATATAGCGGCCGGATTAAGTTGAACGAAGCTATAATGAGAATAAAAAAAGGAGAAGATATAAATTTGGCCCTCTTTTTTGATTTTTATGCCACGCGTGCGGTTTTAAATTCCGGTCCTTTGCGTAATATACCTTCAATATATTCATTGACAGATCAATTGTTAAAGGAAAAAAGGATGAAATGGGTTTGTATGCGTTTGGGCTTAGATGCAAACCAAGTCAGGAAGGATCTTTCGGCCATGCCTTTTGTATCTGATGCGGGAGATTTATTTTTTCGTACTATAAAGTTAGCCGCTCATCACGCTGAGCATCGTAACCACAAATTTATAGGCATCTTGGATCTTTTTTCTGCTTTAGCAGTTGAAAATCCAAACTTTAAGAAGTATCTGTTCGAGCACGGTATTGAGCCGAAAGATTTTGACCTTATAGTGCATTGGCAGGACCATGTTCAGCATATAGTTGATCATAGACGTAGATTTTGGTTGAGAGAGAACCTGTTTAGGGGGGAACCCATAGGTAAGGGCTGGTCAGGAGGCTTTACGCCCTTATTAGATGCCTATTCTACGGATATAACCCAAGCCGTTCAGACCCGGGGTTTAAATACCCGTATAATTGGACGCAAAAAGGAAATCGAGACAATTGAACAGGTTTTAGCCAAAGCCGGTCAAAATAATGTTTTGCTAGTAGGCGAGGCCGGAGTAGGCAGAGAAACAATTCTATATGGATTTGCAAAAAGAATGCTTGAGGGCAAATCTATAGAACAATTGAATCGCCAAAAATTAATACAACTTGACCTGTCTTCCGCAATTGCAGGATTAAAAACCATAGGAGAAATAGACGGAAGAGTAAAGCAACTTTTTTCTGAAGCAATACACGCTTCAAATATAATTTTAATAATACAAAATTTCCATCATTTTTTTGGCCAATCTTTTGCGGATGGAGTTATAGATATTTCACGCGCAATCGTTCCATTTATAAAAAGTTCGCACATGCAACTTATCGCTATTACTACGCATGAAGGTTATCACGAAAAAATAGAAAAATTAGGAGAACTTAAAGATGCATTTCATGTATTGGAGGTTCAGGAACCCGATATTATGAGCGTAAGGCAAATTTTAATGGATAGCATAATGCAGTTTGAATATAAATATAAAATATTTTTTCCGTATGCTTCTATAAAAGCCATTGTTGATTTTTCAGATCGGTACATACAAAACGTTCCTTTTCCCGAAAAAGCAGTTGATCTTTTAGAGGAAGTTTCTGTTTTGGCTTCCCGTAACAAAAAAAATATTGTCACTGTGGATGATGTTGCTGCAATTGTTTCTTCACGCACACAAGTTCCTGTGGGTTCAGTTCAAGAAGAAGAAAAGGAAAAACTTTTACATCTTGAGGATCTGATACATCAAAGAATAATCGATCAGGAAGAAGCTGTCAGTGCTATTGCAAATGCTATGCGTCGGGCCAGAGCCGGGATCAGTAATACGAGCAAAAGACCGATCGGTTCTTTTCTTTTTCTTGGGCCTACCGGTGTAGGTAAAACAGAAACAGCTAAGGCTTTGGCGCATGTTTATTTCGGTTCAGACACGCGCATGGTTCGTTTTGACATGTCCGAATATAATGCGCCCGATTCCGAACAGCGTCTTATCGGCTCGCCTGCCACGCGCGAGGAAGGGACTCTTACGACCGCTGTGCGAGAAAATCCCTTCTGCTTATTGCTTCTTGATGAGCTGGAAAAAGCCAATAGCAAGGTACTTAATCTTTTTTTACAGGTTTTGGATGAAGGTCACCTTACTGATGGTTGGGGCCGGAAAGTAGTTTTTACACACACAATAATTATTGCAACATCAAACGCCGGAGCAGAATATATAAGAGAAGCCATTAAACAAAGTAAAAACAGAGAAGAATTATCAAAGGGTTTAATAGAATATTTATTAGCTCAGGCTTTATTTAAACCCGAGTTTTTAAACCGTTTTGACGGCACAATAGTTTTCAAGCCGCTTGAACGTGAGCATGTTGTGCAGATCATAAAAATGTTGATAAATAATTTATCGACCCAACTTTATCACGAAAAAGGTATAAAAATACTTGCTGACGACAATGCTATAAACAAACTTTTAGAATTAGGCTTTAGTCAGAATTTTGGAGGGCGCGAATTAAGAAGAATAGTTCAGGAAAACGTTGAAGACGAAATAGCTAAGAAAATATTATCTAGTGAATTGAAGCATGGCGACACTTTTGTTCTTAAAAGTGAAAACTTGTCCCGTTAAAAGCTTGCGAGAAATACTGTTTGCCGGAAAAGGCCACGTCTTTTCCGGCAATTTTTAGAATATTGAGTATTTTATTTCAAGATATACGTGACCGCTTGCGGCAAATTTATAACGGGATTTAAGGAAAAACCTTTAATATAAAACAATTTTTGATAAAAACAGATATCCACATAAATGTGGATATCTTTAATTTTGCGCTCAATACAATGAAGTGGGATACTATGAATACAAAGTGGTGAGATGTGGATAATAGTGGGGATAAGTATTAAAAACAGTGGATAACTATCATGCCGGGTAGTGAAAATTAGACCGTTTGCCGAGGGCAAACAGAAATATTCGGCAGAGAAATCAGATAAAAAATAATAAAGTTAACAGAGATTAGACTAATATTTTTAAGTAAAAAGTCTAATTTCTACTACCCGGCATGTTCATAGGAGAATATCGACATACAATTGATACAAAAAAAAGAGTCGCCATCCCTGCAAGATTCCGCAAAGATATGGGTCAAAGGGTTGTAGTAACAAGGGGATTGGATTCTTGTCTTTTTATTTATCCGCTTAAAGAGTGGGAAACCTTAGCTGAAAGTTTGAGTAAATTGCCAACAGGAAAAGCGGAAACAAGAAGTTTTGTTCGTCTTATGCTAGCGGGTGCCTTGGATCTGGATGTAGATTCTTTGGGGAGAATATTACTTGCTGATTACTTAAGAGCTTATGCTGCTTTGGGCAAAAAAGTTGTTATAGCAGGAGTTTATAACCGTTTGGAGGTTTGGGATGAAGGGAAATGGGCTGAGTATAAGAATAAAGCAGAGCAATCCAGTGAAAGTATCGCAGAAAAATTAGGAGATTTAGGAGTTTATTAAAATGGCACATATTCCTGTTCTTGCAAATGAGGTAGTGAAATTTATTGAGCCAAAGGGCGGAAGAAATTACATAGATTGCACGTTGGGGGACGGAGGACACGCAGAATTGATCTTGGCGCATTCTTCTCCGGACGGTAAGTTGCTGGGCATCGATAGAGATCAAGGAAGTTTAAGAAGAGCAGAAAAAAATTTACAACGATTTAACGGAAGAACAATTTTAATTCACGAGAGCTATTCGAATCTTTCCACAATTATCGCACACTATAATTTTTCAAACATTTATGGAATTTTATTTGATCTTGGTATATCGAGTTATCACATTGAAGAATCTGGTGGAGGGTTTTCTTTCCGTGCGAACGAGCCGTTAGATATGCGGTTTAACCGTTTGGGTCAGGCGGAAACCGCGGCAGATATTTTAAATACAAGAGATAAAGCGCAATTGGAAGAAATATTAGAAATGTTCGGTGGAGAAACTTACGCGTTAAATATAGCTGAAGAGATCATACGCAAAAGAGAACGTCACAAAATAGAAACAACAGCAGATCTTTTGGAAATAATAAATAAAGTTAAAAAGAGTACAAACAGAAAAATACATCCGGCGACAAAAACATTTCAGGCATTACGCATCGCGGTGAATAAAGAAATGGATCTGCTTGCTGAAGTTTTACCGCAAATGACAGAAAATTTAAAAAAAGGAGGGCGGATAGCGTTCATTTCCTATCACTCACTTGAAGACGCAATAGTCAAAGATTTTTTTCAGGGACTTGCTCAGGCGAATGAAGTAAAAATTTTAACAGACAAACCCGTATCACCAAGCTTGATCGAGCAGAGAGAGAATCCCCGTTCACGTTCCGCAAAATTACGTGTAGTTGAAAAAATATAATTTAAAAATGAAAAAAAGATACCGAAAAAATTCAAAAAGTCCTTTGTTCGCAGCATATAGCTTTGCGGGATATAATGTTGCCTATGCCGCAAAGGGTCTGAGTAGAGGAATTTTTGACAAAAGAACCTATCAGAGTTTTTGGCTTTCCGCCTTTTTAATATTGTTGGTTTTCTTGAGTTCTTTGGGGTGGTACGTTTTCGCTGTTAGTGCTAGGGTAGGTGAAGATTATAAGCTTCAGAGACTGGAAAAGAAGATCCAAAGCTTAAACGAAGAACATAACAATTTAGTTGTCCGTTTATCTCAGGAGAAGACTTTGGATAAAATTGAAGAACGGGCTTTAACTCTAGGTCTTGTGCCTTCTTTTAAGGCTTCATACGTGGCTTTGCCCAGTTCTGCGGTGGCTTTTAGCCAAGATGCAGATACGGCGCGGTAATTATGCAACCAGTAAGAGCATCCGTTGTATTTATTATATTTATCGGTGCGGCAGCGATCATCATCAGCCGCCTTTTTTTTCTGCAAGTATTCGAACATGATTTTTATGCCGCTTTAGCCCGCGGTCAGCAACAAGTTTTTGAAAATATTGTTCCTGAACGCGGAGGAATTTTTCTAACCGATAAAAACAATGAAACAACCCCGTTGGCAGTCAATAAGGATTTTCCTTTCGTGTACGCGGTACCCAAAGACATAGAAGATGGAGAGAAAACAGCTAAACAGCTTAGTGAAATTTTCGGAGGAGATGAAAAAGAAATTTTGGAGAAATTATCAAAAAAAGAAGATACCTATGAAGTGCTTGCGCAACGAATTAATGAGGAACAGGTCCAAAAAATAAAAGATTTAAATATTAAAGGTATAGCTATTCGTAATGAACGCCTGCGCTATTATCCCGCGGGCTCTTTGGCTTCTCATGTTAGCGGTTTTGTGGGTCAGGATGAAGAAGGCGTTATAGGACGTTATGGTTTGGAGGGTTTCTATGAAAAAAAATTACGCGGAGTTGTAGGCAAGCTTGTAGGGGAAAAAGATGCCCGAGGTAACATTCTTCAGTCATTTGGAGAAAATAAAGACGCGGCTCAACCCGGAAATGATCTACTTTTAACCATTGACCCCAACATTCAAACAATAGTCGAAGAAAAACTTCGAGATGCTACAGAAAAGTGGAGCATAGACGGAGGAACTATTATAGTAATGGATCCTTTAACCGGAGCAATTAGAGCGCTGGCCAACTTTCCCAATTTCGATTTGAATAATTATTCCAAAGTAGAGGACGCCAATGTATTTGCCAATCCAGCTGTCAGTCATTTGTTTGAACCGGGTTCAGTGTTTAAGCCGATAACAATAGCCGCGGGTTTGGATACAAAAACAATTACTCCCGGAACAACTTATGAAAATACCGGCTCAGTAAAGATAGGGAGCTATACGATAACTAACGTAGTTCAAGAGGCTAAAGGCATCCGAACCATGACCGAAGTTTTAGAGGAATCCCTAAATACAGGAGTTATTTTTGTTGAAGAAAAAACCGGTCAAGATGTTTTTAAAAAATATGTTGAATCTTTCGGTATGAATGAAAAAACGGGCATAGATATTTTTGGTGAAGTTCCCGGCAACATTTCAAATTTATCCGACAAAAGGGCTATTAATTACGCTACCGCTTCGTTTGGCCAGGGAATTGCTATTACGCCTATTGAAATGACCATGGGTATTGCTGCTATCGCCAATCAGGGAGAGCTTATGACCCCATATGTAGTTCAAACTATTAGGCATGCTGATGGTACCGAGGAGAGAACACAACCTGAAAGTAAACGTAAAGTTATGTCTTCTCGCGCGGCAAACGATCTTATTGCTATGATGGTATCAGTGGTCCGTAACGGTACCGGTAAGCGTGCTCAAATACCCGGCTATACTATTGCCGGTAAAACCGGTACTGCACAGGTACCAAATCTTGAAAGCAGAGGGTATTCAGACAAAGATATTCATACTTTTGCCGGATTTTTTCCGGCGTTTGATCCCAGAGTATTGATATTTATTAAATTAGACGATCCAAAAGGAGTACGTTACGCAGAAGGTTCGGCCGTTCCGCTTTTTCGCGAAATAGCCGAGTATCTGATAACTTATTACGCAATACCGCCTGATGCTCCGCAAAATTAATCATGCGCAATATTATTAAAGTAATTCTATATATTTTGTCTAAAGCGGCTTTGATCCGTTATCAGCCCATGGTTATAGGTATTACCGGGAGCGTAGGCAAGAGCAGTACAAAAGACGCGATTTTTACAATTTTAAGCGCGCAATATCATAAAAAAGTACGAAAGAATCAGTTAAATTTGAATACGGAAATAGGCGTTCCGTTAACTGTACTCGGTATTTCGGGAGGGGGCAGAAATCTTTTTAAATGGTTTATTAATTTTATTAAGGCGCTGTTAAAAATTTTATGGGATCCTTTTTATCCGGAAATTTTGGTATTAGAGCTTGGCGCAGACAAACCGGGCGATATTAAATATTTGGCTAATTTAATTAAGCCGCATATCGGAGTTATTACTGCTGTGGGCGAAATACCTGTACATGTTGAGTTTTTTGCCGGTCCCAAAAATCTTGCACGGGAAAAAGCCCGTTTAATTGAAGCTATCCCGCCCAGCGGATTTTCTATTTTAAATTGTGATGATGATACCGTGCTTGATATGCGCGAGAGATCGCTGGCGCATGTACTTACGTTTGGTTTTGGTGAAGGTGCCACCGTACGCGCAACTGCGGTTGAGATGCGCTATACAGCAGATGTTAACGGCAAGCAGGTTCCTGATGGAATAAATTTTAAACTGGAGCATACCGGGAAAATAGTTCCGGTGCGTCTTCATAATGTTTTTGGGAAAGGCGCAGTATATTCTGCTCTTGCAGCAGCCGCTTGCGGTATTGCGCTCAAGATGAATTTGGTTGAAATTGCGGAAGCTTTGGGCGCATTCGAAAGTCCGCCAGGACGACTAAAACTTATTGAAGGAGAAAAAAACACTTTTATATTAGATGACACCTATAATGCTTCACCTACGGCAACAGTAATGGCTCTTGAAACACTCGATGCTCTTTCTGTATCACGTCGTATTGCTGTTTTGGGGGACATGCTTGAGCTTGGTAGATATTCAGAAGCTGCGCATAGAAGCATCGGTGAAAAGGCGCAGCATATGGCCGATATTCTTATAACAGTTGGCGACCGCGCAAGATTCATTGCAAACGAAGCTTTATCGCGCGGCATGGAAGAAAATAAAATATTTAGTTATTCGACGACAGAAGAAGCTTCAGCCAAACTTGAAGAAATATTAAAAGAAGGGGATTTGGTTCTGGTGAAAGGCTCTCGTGCGATGCAAATGGAAAAGATAGTTAAAGAAATAATGGCTTATCCTGAAAAAGCAGAAAGGCTTCTTGTCCATTAGATAAATTATTACTATAGATAGGAGAAAATAAACTCGCAAAAAGCGGGTTTTTATTTTTAAGTAGAATTATCAGTTGGGTTTATCCCGTTAGAGACAGGAAGCGCTTTTAAAATAAGTTTCAATGAAGTGCTTCCGTAAATCAAACGCATAGATCTTAAAATAAGAGCCGCGCGTTTTATTGACACGACGCATAAAATAAAGTTGGTTGTCTCTAACGGGATTTACATTTTAAATATTTCGTTGTATAACAACACCAACTCTTTGAAAATTTAATTACAGTAAGGCGGGTTGAATGGATACCATTCAGTTAAGAAAGAAACTTCTTTCTCGTATGGAAACTCTGCGCCAATCAAACGGCGCTTTTATTGCCGCCCCAACCGTTGATTATCGAGCTTGTTGGCTGCGTGATCAGGTTTACACCATTTTTGCTTATTACTTTATCAGTGATTATGAGAAACTGATCCAGGGTATGCA
>LBYG01000021.1 GCA_000996085.1 Parcubacteria group bacterium GW2011_GWB1_40_14
TCTCAAAACCGATATTTGAGTCATGGCCAGCACCGCGTCTACCATTTGTCGTGAACCAAACGTAGCTAAAATATGAGTTGCGTCGCTTAACTGTCTTTCCGGAGGATAATTCCATATGTGCCAGATATAAACTATATATACTAAAATATAACCGATTATTCCTATAGCTATGGTTCCTCCTACCAGCTTGAAAAACCCTTTGATCGCGGGAGTGCGATATTTATATATAACTATTGCAAGCCAAGCAAAACAGAGCACTCCAAAATAAGGTATCAGTAAGAAATTAGAGAATTTAAATAGTTGAGCTATTCCGAAAGCAAAACCGGCTATAAGTAAACCTTTTTGGCTTGGCTTGAATAAATATTTTAATAGGAAGTAAGTTGCGATAAACGCGCCCAAAGCCGCAGGCACATCTGTGGTCACTAAGCGGCCGTGCGCCAGAATAACAGGCGAAAATGTATATAAAATTATAGCGACCAATCCGCCTGCGGCTCCGGCAAGTTCAAGACTGGCCTTGAAAACAAACCATCCTAAAATTACCGTCATGACCAAAGGCATGATTCGCGATAAGAAAACCACCAGGTTTGCGTTATTGCCTGCCCAAAAAATAAATTCTCTGCCAAAATCCCACTGTCCGTTTATATCTTCTGTCCAGGATCTATGCTCAGTCGGCACTTTAAGATCTTTAACAAAAAGCAGCGGTAAGGCGGCCAGATCTTTCATTAGCGGGGGGTGTTCCGGATTAAGCCGCATATCTTTTTGGGTAAGATAAGATATTCCCGAACCTATATGCGGGTCTTCATCTACCGTTAAAGAGTCGCCAAACATACTTGTTGCGCCCAGTACAAGCATTATTATCAGAGATATCATTGCTAAGCCTTTTGTTATTGCAGAGCTCATATAATTTTATAATAAATTATTTGTTCCTGTATTTTTTGTACGGAAGGAAACAGTTTATATAACTCGTTCTCTAAATTGCTATCGTTGGGTGCAGTGAATACTACCATTATAGGATTTTCAGGATCAACTTGTATTTGACTCAGTTGTTCAGGTTTTAGGTAATGTATATCCGGGTTTTCGCCGGTAATAAAGCGTATGGTTGCGCTGGGTACCGGTATGCCATTTAACTCAACACCATACTCATTAACAATTATATACTTTTGCGATGCTCCCGAGGAGACGTCATATGCGTTAAGAAAATCACCAATTTTTGTAAGGTCTTGGCGGAAGGCATATGGCAAAGCCTCATTCTGTCCCCACGCTATAAAATATTTATGAAGATTTTCTACAGATATTGCAACAAGGATAATAAGCAAAAGAAAGTTCGCTTTTTGGGCCAATTTTGCATTTGCTGCAAAGCGTTTCCATATCCACACCAAACCTATCGTTGAGAATATTATTACCGCAGGGATAGCTCCTATTGATCTTAGAGCATGAGGCATGCCTTCCCGGGTTAGAAATGAGGGCATTAGCATGACTACGAACCAAGCGCCTACAAAGACTAGCGGAAAGCTTGAGGCCAAATCTTTTTGTTTTATAGATTTTATTACGGCTTTTATTAATATTAATATTCCTACTAAAAATAATATTCCGGAAATATATGTAAGCATTGAAGAGCCGGCTGCGTTGTGGCGCCAGTTCCAGTCACCGACTAAATTGAACATTATCGCAGTTTGTCCCAAGCTTATAGCTAATTGGATGATAGGGTTTTCTGCCGCAAATACAGAAATAGGAGAGCTGCGGCTTGAAACGTCTTCGGGGTGACTTAGGAAGTATCCAAGTATCGGTAAGGCGGTAATTAGTACGGAAATCCCCAAAATAATATATTGCGTCAAAAATTTCTTGAAGCTCACTTCTTTTTTTAAGAACCAAGTTGCGGAATCAAAAATAAAAATAACCAGACCAAATAATGGCGCCAACCTGAACCCGATATATGAATAAAAACCCAGGCCCCACCAGAACCCTGAAATAATAAATTCTTTCGTTTTTCTTGTGCGTATTGCGCGAAGAAGAAATAAAGCGGCAAGGGAAAGCAAGAAAGGCAGCGTGATAGCTCGGAATCCGATACGTGAAAAATGAATGTGCCAGGAATTGACAGCTAATAAAAATGCGCCCAGAAGCGCAAAATTTGTACTTGCTAAGTTTTCAAATATTTCTATTTTTTTAATATGCGCGGATAATTCTTTAAGCAAAAAATAAAAAATTAGAATAGTAAGAGTGCCGACCAATGCGCTAACCGCTCTCAAGGCCCATGGCGTTGTACCGAATACTTGTACAGATAAGGCTTGCAGATTTATGAAAAATCCTTCACGCCCGTTATTTTCCGGATAGAAAACCTTAAAATCAGCATTGTCTAAAACTTGTAGGGCGTTCACCCCATTTGCGGCTTCGTCAGGATACAGGCCGGGAGGCAGTTTATCTAACTGCCAGAAACGCAAAAAACCCGCTAAAGCAACAATCAAAAATAAAAGTAAAACGGTTTTATTCTTTATCATTTATACTGTAATTATATCCCAAAAACCGTTAATTGTCCTTTGTATTATGGTATAATTATGGAGATGGTAGAACAGGCACAAACAGTACAACTTAAGAAAAAGGATTTGATAATAGTGGCTATTTTGGGCGAAATTGTCGGTGCTTTAGGTTACGCGATCGTAAACGCTCAACCGACTTTAAGCGATTTATCCATCAAGTTTTTGCCGCAAGAAGGCCTTCTGATGCCTTTATTTGTTGTTGGCGTGCCTATCGCGGCTGTTTGCGCCTTATTGGTTGCTTATATTTTGGCTAAGAAGGTTAATCCTATATTTTTTCAAATGGGGAAATTTGCTGCCGTGGGCTTTTCAAATACCGCGATCGATTGGGGCATTTTGAATATTATTCTTGCGGGTTTTGGTTTTGCGGTAGGTACATCGCTTTATCCCGCAGGCAAGGCGATCTCTTTTGCGTTCGCAACGCTTAACTCTTTCGTTTGGAACAGATTTTGGTCTTTTGAGAAGAAGGGGACAAGCAATCTTGGAAAAGAAGCCTTACAGTTTTATATTTTTACAGGAATTGGTTTGGTTATAAATGTTATTGTGGCAACAATTATTGCGCGCGTAGGTCCGGATACAAAATTATGGGCAGGTGTTATGGCGCCGGCTTTGGCCACAGCAACTTCCATGGTCTGGAATTTTACAGCCTATAAATTCTTTGTATTTAAAAAGCCAGCCTCACAGAAGATGGGGCAGGCGCAGATACCGCAATAATTCTTAGAAAAGATTTTGGGCCAGGAATATATTGCCGGCTTGGCTTAAGATTATGACTATAATGCCTGCGACAGAGACGCCTGATGCTATAGCCAAAACCGTTACTTTAGGGGGCATTCCGAAAATTACGGCTGCAATTGCTCCGCTCCAGGCGCCTGTGAGCGGTAAGGGCATTGCAATAAAAATAAATAGAGCCCAAAACGAATATTTATAGCGTTTGAAATGCCCGGTGTGGCGTTTTTTTGTGTGTTCAAAAAGCCACGAAAAGATTTTTTTAGCCTGGTTTGATCTTCTAACTATAAATTCTGATAAATATTTAAGTACTATAAATACCAAAAGCCCGGCTATAATATTACCTGTAACCGCTAAAATATAAGCTTTCCAGGGGGGGAATTGATAAGCAAATATCGCTGTTGGTATAGCTCCGCGCACTTCGGAAATAGGAAGCGCTCCGAGTATGATCACCGATAATTCTTTGTATAGTCCTGAAATTTCCATAAGCTATTAGCTTAAGATGGTTTTTAAAATATAAGTAATTCCTTCAAGAACAAGTTTCCAGACAAAAGTAAATTGAATAGTGCCCAGAGCCGAACCTATTAACGCCGCAATGAGCGTATTTTTTTTGGGTACATTGAATATAAAAGCTGCCGGGATGGCAAACCACATTCCGCCTACGGGCAAAGGTAAAGCTAACATCGCAACGATACCAAATTCTTTTTTACCTAAAAATCGGTCTAATTTTATTTTGCCTGCTTTGTCAAAAAAATGCTTAATGAACGGGTGATGGTTCTCGAAATTGGCAAGATAGTGATACACGAGATAGGTAAGTATAACTATACCTGTCGCGTGACCGCAAAAAGCCAGTATTGCTACCTGCCACGCAGGCAATTTACTCAAAACCAAACTCAAAGGTATTCCGACGCCAAGTTCAACAAAAGGTATCCATACGATGAACGGGATTAAAAACTTAAAAAATACCGGATTTATTATAAATGGCATGGAGGGATTTATATTTTTTCTAAAACGGAGCTTCTATAGTATTAAAGAACCATAATTTTATGAGACCAAATACTCCGGTCCAAAGAAGAGTGAATTGAATGGAACCAAGGATCGAGCCGACAATTGCGCAAAAAATAGTTTTTTTCTTGGGGACATTGAAGATAAAAGCTGCAGGTAGAGCATACCAAATCCCGCCTATTGGCAGAGGCAAAGCGATGAAAGCTATAATACCAAGTTCTCTTATCCCAAAGAAGCGATCCAGTCTTACTTTGCGGGCGTGATTTATTAATTTTTTTATCAGAGAATGTTTTTGTTCAAGCGATTCCCCGTGTTTATATATCAAGGGCGTTACAATTAATATTGCTATTATATGGCCGGTTAAGGCTAGGGCAGCTGCCTTAAAAGGAGTTAATCCCACGATAATAATGCCATAGGGAATAGCCAAACCAATTTCTATAAATGGAAGCATTGCCAGTACAGGTACGCTTATTTTTAGAATTATAGGCGGTATAAAAGGTATGAATTGGTTTAATGCCGACATTAATACCATAGCTCTATACTATTTTAATAAAAGCATTCTGTGAATATGGCAATATCGTTTTTGTATAAACTAGGCGGTCTTTTCATTGGATAAAATTGTGTTAAAATGACGGCGCAACTATTTATGGGCAATCATCAGGTTTTATATAGGAAATATCGTCCTTATACATTCAATGAAATTATTGGACAGGAACATGTTGTAAGGACTTTAACTAATGCGTTGAATACAGATAAGGTCGCGCACGCTTATTTGTTTACCGGTCCGCGCGGGACAGGCAAAACGACAATTGCAAGACTTTTGGCTCGGCACGTAAATTGTGTAAAGCGTTCAGATAATACCGGAACAGTTTGTTCCACAAAAGATGATGTATGTATAAATTGTGCGTCATTTTTATTCGGTAATCATCCTGATCTTATAGAAATAGACGCGGCATCAAACCGGGGTATAGATGAAATTAGAGCCCTAAAAGAGGGTATTCGTTTTATGCCGGTTCAGGCTTCGCATAAATTTTTTATAGTTGACGAAGTTCATATGCTTACAAAGGAAGCTTTTAACGCTTTGCTCAAGACGCTTGAAGAACCTCCATCACACGCCATTTTTGTTCTGGCAACCACCGAAATTCACAAAGTCCCTTCAACAATATCTTCGCGTTGCCAAAGATTTGATTTTAAGCGTCTAAATCTTGAAGAAATTAAGAATCGTTTGCAAGGCATCGGGGCGCAGGAGGGTATAAATATTGATGATGCCGCTCTTGAACTTATAGCAATTTATGCCGATGGCTCAGAGCGCGATGCCGAAAGTTTATTGGATCAGGTTATTTCTTTCGCCTCAGGCGTAGGGAATTTAAATATAACACGCGAAGACGCCGCTTCTGTGCTGGGATTGGTAGAGTTTTCAGTTATACGTGAATTTATCGAAACGCTAGTTGCAAAGAATTCGTCTGCAGCTTTAGCTTTAATAAATTCATCCGCTGAAAAGGGCTATGATATGGAGCAATTTTTAAAAGCATCAATAGCTTATTTGAGGGAAATTTTATTGCTTTCTATTAATTCCGAAGTTATAGAATATGTAGTAAAAAGGATCGGCAAAGAACAGACTGAAGCCGCTTTAGCCCAAGCGCAAATACTTTCCAAAGAAAAAGTGACTGCGATAATCGAGCGTTTTCTGGAAGCCGTACAACAAATGAAATATTCTCCTTCGCCCCAGTTGCCAATTGAAATCGCGGTGGTAGAACTTTTGAACTAGAAACTTTACGTTTTTCGCTTTTAGCTTTACGCTTTTATTATTGCGGGATCGTCTAATGGGCGCGACACGACTGCTTGTGTCGCGCGAGCAATTTAGCGGAGCCTCCTGGCGTAGCGTTTAAAATTGCTCGGGCAAGACAGCGGACTTTTGCGCCATAGGCGCATCCGCCTCTGGTGGGGAAGCTGTTTATCTTGGTTCTGAGCCAAAGGCTCATCCGCCTCCGGCGGAGAATCTAAACTGTCATGTTTTATATTTATGTAATTAAGAGTTTAAGTTGTAGCACCAGGTATATTGGATCTACAGGAAATATCGAAAAAAGATTAGAAGAGCATAATCAAGGTAGAGTTAGATATACAAAAGGACGTCGTCCCTGGCAATTGATTTATAGTGAAAAATTTGTAACATTGGGTTTAGCGCGTAAGCGAGAAATATATTTAAAATCTGGGCAGGGGCGTAAATTTTTAGATTCTGTTCTTGTCTAAGCTGCGGGATCGTCTAATGGTAGGACATGAGCCTTTGAAGCTCAGTATCTTGGTTCGAATCCAAGTCCCGCAGCCTAGACTGGAATAAGTTTTACTATCTTGGTTCTGCGCCGAAGGCGCATCCGCCTCTGGCGGAGAATCCCTGCCCCCCAGCCACTTCGTGATAGGTTATTGCGCTCGAGACGCGTACCTATCAAACTCGTGCGTCTCGCAGACTGTTTATAAAAGTAAAATGAAAACGTATAAGAGGCATTCACTCAAAGAAATGCGGGGTATAGCAATAAAGCGCGGTGGGAGGTGTTTATCTAGCGAATATGTGAATACTCGCACTAAACTAGAGTGGCAATGTAAAAACGGACACATATGGGAAGCGATGTCACACAGTGTGTTAAACGGAAATTGGTGTTTAATATGTTCAGGGCGGGGAAAACTAACTGTTCAGGATTTGCAGAAAATAGCAACCAGCCGAGGCGGCAGGTGTCTATCAGAAATTTATTTGAATAGCAAGGCTCCTATTTTGTGGGAGTGCAAGGATGGTCACACATGGTACGCTTCTGCAAGCGCTATTCGCCGGGGGAGCTGGTGTTTTAAGTGCGGAGTTATAATCAGATCAGAAAAACACAGAAAATATACCCTTAAAGATATGAGGCGCATCGCCGAGGAAAAAGGAGGAAAGTGTTTATCGACTGACTTTCGTAATATTGACGAGAAAGTGAAGTGGCAATGTAAAAACGGTCATGTTTGGGAAGCTCCTGGCTCAAGTGTACTGTATGGAAAAACGTGGTGTTTAATTTGTGCGGGGAAAGAAAAGAAGACTATTACAGAAATGCAAGAAATTGCAGAAAAAAGAGGCGGTACGTGTTTATCTGAAAAATATACTAATATCGATACATTGTTGCGGTGGCGGTGTAAAAACGGTCATACCTGGGAGGCTGTTCCGCACAATATTATGGCGGGTTCATGGTGCCCTATTTGCTCAATAGGAATCAGTGAAAGAATTTGTAAGACAATTTTTGAATCCGTTTTTAATAAAAAGTTTCCCAAGCAAAGACCCCGATGGTTGATTGGCCCCAGAGGCAACCTAATGGAACTCGACGGATATAGCAAAGAGTTGAATTTAGCTTTTGAATATCATGGCAAACAACACTTTTTAACGCACGAATTATTTCACAGAGACTCAAGTTTAGAACAACGAATGTCTGACGACGAGATTAAAAGGGAGTTATGTAAAGAAAACGGTGTAATTTTAATAGAGGTGCCCTACAACGTTAGCCACGACAAAATATATGATTTTGTATTAAACTCTTGTGAGGCAAATGGAGTTTCGGTTCCAAAACACAAAAAAGTTGATATTAATAAGCTAGAAGTTTTTTCACCAACCATACTTAACGAACTTAAAAATATAGCGCTAGATCATGGAGGCGAGTGTTTATCAACTCAATATATAAATAGTTCCACTAAGTTAAAGTGGAGGTGTAAAAATGGACATGTGTGGGGAGCAACCCCTGGAGCAATAAAAAGCGGAGGTTGGTGCGCAGCCTGTTCGGAGGTTAAAAAGAAAACCATTCAAGATATGCAAAAATTAGCAGCTAGGCGTGGCGGACAATGCTTATCAGAGATTTATGTAAGCAACAGCACCCCTCTTTTATGGAAGTGCAACAAAAATCATACATGGCGTGCTCCTGGGAACGGTGTTCAACAAGGTCAATGGTGTCCGAAGTGTGGCATTATAAGCAGATCAGAAAAGCAAAGGAAATATACAATCAAAGATATGCAGCGCATTGCTGAAGATAGGGGCGGGAAATGTTTATCTACTGAATATAAAAATATCGGCGATAAGCTCCGATGGCAATGCAAAAAAGGGCATACATGGGAAGCTTCTGGAACAAATGTAATGTATTCAAATACGTGGTGTCTCAAGTGTAGTTATCCAAGAAGAAAATAACAAATTAGTAAAATAGCTTTTTGATATTTAGTATAAGTATATTCGTATGACAAAAGTTGTTAGAAAAACAAAAAATCTTATTCAAAAAAATTCTGAAAGAATCATTAAAGAGTTCGTTGAAAAAGCGGAAGTTCTATCTGGCAAAGGGAATGCTGGAATATCGCACACAACAACAAAAGGTTTCTTACGAGAAAGTTTTGTTTCCGACACCCTTGAGTTCTTTCTACCAAATCAATTTGGTATAGGTTCTGGAATAATAGTGAATCACAAAGGAGACCAAAGCAAGCAAACCGATATTATAATCTACGATAATAGAATTTTGCCCCCATTTATTAAAGAGCAAAAAGTGGGAGTTTATCCTGCCGAGAGCGTAATAGCAGTAATTGAAGTGAAGAGCATACTCGGATCCAAAGAGATAAAGGATGCCGAAAAATCAGCGAAGTATTTATTAAATAAAATTTATACTAAGAAAGGATTTTCTGAAGATTGCCAGGGGTATATCCAGACTATAAAGCCCCTTTGTGCAATAGTCGGTTTTTTTGGTCAACCATTCCAAAAATTATCAAAATCAGAAGCTTCAAAAGAAAGTACAACAGAGCGGGAAAATGCAGAAAAATGGCTAAATGATAACATAAAATATCTATCAGCCATCTGTCATAGTGGTAATTATTCTTGGATAAAATTTAAGCAGGAAAAGTATATGGGATGGAAACCCGAAAAAAGACTTTATCAAGAAACAATAAGATTTATCGCAGTTATCATCGATAACATCCGGACAGCTTCAGAAAAAAGAATTAAAAAATTAACTGCACAACATCAAGATTGGTTGAGTATCTATACAAGATATTAATAATCAAGAAAGCGGTCAGGAGCCAGCCTCGGTACATGTAAAAATATCTTGGGATGGAAGTAATCCTCCGCACATGTCTTTATAAAAAAGTGGCACGTTAAAGTATCGTTTTCGTGTCACTTTTTGTTAAAATAAAGGTGCTCGAGACGCGTCGATAAGGTAAGATAAAATTAAGCAGAATGACCTTGTGGGGGTTGCCCGTGAACGGTTCCAACTCGAGGAGGCCAGCCACTTCGTGATAGGTCATCCCGCACGAGACGCTAGAGCGTTTCGTGCGCCCGAGATGCGTATCTAATCACAGCGGCTGAGGCCCGCAGCTTAGACTGGAATATATTTGGTTCTGCGCCAAAGGCGCATCCGCCTCCGGCGGAGAATCTTCGCCAAAGGCGAATCTGCCTTCCCGGTCTCGCCAAGCGAAACGGGGTGGGCTGGCATGACAAGTCCCGCAGCGCTATTCGTGAATTAAAGATTCAAGTCCCACAGCCTTGGACACTAAAAAGATAGCTGCGATTCGCAGCGCTGCCCATGAATTTTTGAATGAGGTTAAAATCCAACTTGTCCCGCTGAGGTGGGAGCCCGTAGCCACTTACATTTTTTATCAATTAACTGAAGACTCATAATCTGATCGCTAATAAAAAACCGTTCATGTCGAACGGTCTAAATTATTTTTACTGCATTTTACAAACCTGAGCAAAGCGCATTATTTAGTTATTTGTGTTGATAATGTTTAGCGTCTTTGTTTGTAGGCGCTATGTCGCTTCCGTTGCGTGCGATGGCAACTAGTCGCAATGCCACAGTTAATAGAATTCCCCATACCACCGATAGTACGATCATAAGAAGAAGAGCGATATTCAGTCCAGGTATACTAATTCCGTCTTTGGATCTGTATAACTGCAAGGTAGTGCCTGACATTGAAATTGCTAGAGTAAGTGTCTCTGATTGAGTTTCGTCGCGTGTTTTGTATTTAATGTAGACGGTGTGTTCGCCCGCGGGCATCGGATGAGGTTTTATCACTGCCGTGCCGTTTTGGTCAGTTACCGTTCTTCCGAGCTCAATGTTGTCAGCCACATCTAAAAAAGATCCGTTGGTATAGAGCGTTACAACGGTATTGGCAAGTGGCATGTTGTTGTCAGCGGAACGGATCGTGATTTGAAATGCCTCTGCACCGTTCTGGTTAATTATCGACACCTCCGCCATTACGTGAGAGGCGTTAACGTTGCTAGTCGGGAAGAAAACGGTAGCAGAAATAACTACCGTAATAGCGATCAGTTTAACAATCGTCTTCATCTCTTCACCTTTTTTTCAAAGAATTGTCGAACTGTTCAGATAATAACAGGACTTAGTGTACGGGTCAATTGATTTATATTTATGTAAAGGAATAATCAGACGATGCCTTTTTATGTCATTTTTGGTAGAATAAAGGTGCTCGAGACGCGTTGTTAAAGTAAGATAAAATTAAGCAGAATGACCTTGTTGTGGTTGCCCGCGGACGGTTCCAACTCGAAGAGGTCAGCCAAGTCGTGATAGGTTATCGCGCTCGAGACGCATTCATAAACTATTTCAATAAATCTGCATAGAGTAATTATCTTTGATTAGGCGATATACTTACCAGCCGCTTCCAATGATCATTGGATCCCGTGGCTTCAGAGACAACTTCTTTTGAGTGGCATCGAAGCTCAAACTCCAGAAATGCCTGGCTTTTATGAGCCTAATTATGGGGGGTGGAAAAAGATGTTGGAAAGATTTGAACCAGGCGAGAACACAATATTAGTTGGACATAGTTGTGGCGGAGGATTTCTTGTAAGGTGGTTAAGTGAAAACGATAGGAGAGTGGGAAAAGTTGTGTTGGTTGCTCCATGGTTAGATCCGGAGCACATGATTGATGAAAACTTTTTTAAATTTGAAATTGATACAAATATTTCTTCTAAGACGGCCGGTCTTGTAGTGATGTATTCAACGGATGATTCCTCTGATGTGCTCAAAAGCATCGAGATTCTTAAGTTAAAATTAAAAAATGCTCGATTTCAGGAATTCAATGGGAAAGGTCACTTCGTATTGGATAGCTTAAAGACAGAAAAGTTTCCAGAGCTTTTAGCGGCAATTCTCGACTAGTGCTCGAGACGCGTCGTGAGAATAAAATAAAACTAAGCCAAACCGCCTTACGGGGCTTAGCCGCCCATGCTTCCAGCTCGAGTCGGTCAGCTTATATTGTGATAGAGACAATGCATATATTAAAATTCTTATGAAGCTTAAACCGATTCTTTTTGCGACTCTTGTTCTCCTCGGTATTTTTATTGCGAGTATCGTTATAAATACATATCAAAATAAAGATAAACTTACTGAAAGGCAGAACATGATCCATGATCGTGGTTCTTTAGTAATGCCGTTTGATTTGGATAAGACTACGCATTCCTTCGATAAAACGCCGGACGGTGGGATTCAACAAGTGCGCACAAAAGACTCCAATGACCAAGAACAAATCCTGCTTATCCGTTCGCATCTTCAAGGCGAAGCGGAAAGATTTTCACAAGGAGATTTTGGGGATCCGAAAACTCTGCACGGAGAGGACATGCCAGGACTTGATGTATTGAGCGTATCGCAAGGTAAGTTTACTGTTACCTATCAGGAACTTTCCGACGGAGCGCAATTATCGTACCTAACGGATGACCCAAAAATTATCGATGCGTTCCATCTTTGGTTTATGGCACAAATGATGGATCATGGAATGGACGCTATGAATTAGTAAATAGTTTAATTCTGCTTGTGATAAGGGCATTGTGCTCGATGGGGTACTTAAGGGTGGTGGTTTCTGATTTCAAGCGATAAAATAAGTAAACACAAATGTGGTACGTTTATATAATCAAATGTGCGGATGGTAGTTTATATACAGGCGCAACTACTGATGTAAAAAGACGTTTTAAACAGCATAAACAAGGCAAGGGCGGTAGTTATACAGCTTCACACAAAGCAATCGGATTATTGCATCAGGAAAGTTTTAAAACACGGGGTCAGGCTTTAAGACGTGAAGCAGAAATAAAAAAATTTACGCGAAGCAATAAATTAAAACTTTTTATTAAATAAGATTAGAATAGCGTGGGCGTCGGAAGATTAAAGAGTATCAACAAATAAGATAGCTTGAAATAAGATATTTTTATGCAAAAAGCACAAATTGTTCTGGGTTTAGCGCTTGTGGTAATTTTAATAGTTATGGGTTTTTGGCTTGAGTTAAAACAAAAAAATGGCAAACAGGTTTTTTGTTCGCAGGAAGCAAAACTTTGTCCGGACGGCTCATACATAGGACGTACCGGTCCTGATTGTTCATTCGCGCTTTGCCGCGGAGAAGAAGTACCGGATTAGAAAAATTAAATTTACCCAGAAATACAACTTCCAGTTCATGAAATTATGTTTTTATATTTAATAAACCAATATTTTCAAGAAAAACATTAGCCATATAAATTATTCAAATATAATTTTTGATCCCGCCAAAAGCGGGATCGCTGGAAGTTGATATACTGGGTTTATATACCATGCGCATTATTTTAATGCTTATCATCGGGGCAATTTTAGCCAGCTTAATATATGGTTTTTTAAGCGGAGAGGGTTTTAATCCCGTTCCCGCACTTATCCGCGAAGCAAATAATTTTTTAAATAAATAGAAAGCGGAGAGGGTTTTAATCCCGTTCCCGCACTTATCCGCGAAGCAAATAATTTTTTAAATAAATAGACAACTTGCTGTTATTTAGATTATATGTTTATATAAAGCAAACGTAGTTCTTTGAAGGAGATGGGATGGAACCCTCTACGCGATATAACAGAAACGAAAAACTGACTTTTGGAGATTTGAAAATAGGAGATACGTTTATAGCTTTTCCTTTGCCGGGCGATAATTCTGGTCATGGCGGATATAAAGGCGCGCATTGGATATTCATGAAGCTTGCAACTGTCACACAGAGCGTTGCTGTTATGGCCAGCGTGGACAGAAACAGTATTAGATTGCTTGATGGAGTTCTCAGTAATATGCCCGATTCCATGCCAGTAATTAAAGTAGAATAAGTTAAAAACCCTCTTGAAGGGTTTTATTTTGACATTATTTAATTTTAAGGGTATTATAATTTATGCCTCAGCATCGGGGCATTTTTGTTTATGCAGATACGAAATATAGCCATTATCGCTCACGTTGACCACGGTAAGACAACCCTTACTGATTCTCTTTTACGTCAGGCCGGGGTTTTTCAGGAAGGGGTTACCATGGATTCAAACGCGCTTGAACTTGAGCGTGGTATTACGATTTATTCAAAAAACGCCTCGATAATGTACCGTGATACTAAAATAAACATTGTTGATACTCCCGGGCACGCGGATTTTGGTTCAGAAGTAGAGCGCGTTTTGCGCTCAATTGATTCGGTTCTTTTGGTGGTTGACGCGCAGGAAGGACCTATGCCGCAAACCCGCTTTGTTTTGAAAAAATCTCTTGAGTTAGGATTAAAACCTATAGTTATTATCAATAAAATTGATAAATCTGCGGCTGATCCGGCAAGATGCGAAGGGCAGGTTTTGGATCTTTTTATAGAATTGGGAGCAAGCGATGAGCAGGCTGATTTTCCTGTTGTGTATGCAGATGGCCGTCAAGGGATTGCAAAGCTTGCGCTAACAGATGAATCCGATGATCTTTCTCCGCTTCTGGAAACTATACTTGAGTATGTGCCATGTGCTTCTTCCGAAGAGTTATCCCAAAAACCTTTGCGTTTTCAGCCATTTAATTTAGCGTATGATAATTTTCTTGGCCGCATGGCAGTTGGACGGATATATGAAGGTGTTATCTCTTTAAGCGCGCCTGTATTCGTTAAAAAATCAGATGGCCTAACCGGCCAGGTCGCTACACGATCCGGGAAATTAACCAAAATATATTCTTTTGAAGGTTTAGAAAGAAAAGAAGTAGAGCGCGCAGAAGCCGGCGATATTATACTTATTGCCGGACTTGCAGATATTTATATTGGTGAGACGGTAACTACTGATTCGAATGCTGAACCTTTGCCGGCAATTGCGGTGGACGAGCCTACTATTGCGCTTACATTTTTAGTAAATAATTCGCCTTTTGGCGGCCGGGAAGGTAAATATGTAACCTCGCGACAAATTCGGGAATATCTTGAACGTGAACGTGAGGTTAACGTGGGCTTAAGGATAGATTTTTCTACGGCAGACAGTTTTCGTGTTTATGGGCGAGGCGAACTTCACATCGCAATTCTTCTTGAAAATATGCGGCGTGCGGGGTACGAAATTCAAGTTTCACAGCCACAGGTAATTATTAGAGAAGAGAACGGACAAAAGCTGGAACCGTTCGAAGAGGTTATTGTAGATATCCCGCAGCAATATCAAGGAACCATAATAGAACGTCTTGGTTCCCGCGCTTTTGTTTTAAAAAATATTAATCAGCATGACGCGTCGATCAGATTATTTTTCGAAGGTCCGACACGCGGTCTTCTTGGGTATCGTAGCCAGTTTATTATCGATACCAAGGGTGAGGGAATTATGGCCGCGCGTGTTATCGGATTTAAACCCTATGCGGGCGAGATACAAAAGCGCGTTGTGGGTTCGATGGTTTCAATGGCAAACGGTAAAGCGCTTGGATATGCTCTTTGGGGCTTGCAAGAGCGGGGAGTTCTTTATATCAAACCCGCAACTGATGTTTATGAGGGTATGGTCTTGGGCAATACATCAAAGGGAGTTGAGATGTCGGTTAACCCAACGAAAGGTAAACAACTTACCAATATGCGCGCTAAAGGGTCTGACGAAGCCATTACGCTCGTGCCGCCGTTTGAACTTACTATTGAACGCGGTCTTGAGGTTATGGCAGAAGACGATTACCTGGAAATAACTCCAAAAAGCGTGCGTTTGCGAAAACAATATTTGACTAAAAATGATCGTGAAAAAATGAATTCTCAGAATTAAATATGATATATTATGTTCAGTATGAAGCCTAGAAAATTTATTTTAATATTTTTAGTTTTATTTATACCCCTAAGTATTTTTGTTTTATTTACTTATGGCGGGAAAATAAAAGATTGGATGGTTTTGTGGCAACGTAAAGCATCCCTTCCTCCGGCTATAAGTTATGAGCAGGCGACAAATCCTATACAGCCCAGTTCTGCACCGGCACTAAATGGGCAGCCGTCTATAATTACCTCTCTGCCGCCAAGTATTAATCTTGGTGTGCCGTTTACTCCTCAGGCGCCTTTTGCAAATTGGGATGAGGTTCATGAAGAAGCGTGCGAAGAAGCAAGTTTATTAATGGTAGCGCGATATAAAAAAGGCGGGACAATAGATTCTCCGAGCGATGCGGAACAAGAGTTGTTTAAGTTGGTGGATTTTGAAAATAAAATATTTGGTTATTATAAAGATACTACAGCTGAAGAAACTGCGCGTGTTGGTAGGGAATATTATGGTTTTAAAAAAACCCGCGTTATCTATGAATTTACGGTTGATACCATAAAGCGGGAATTAGCTGCGGGCAACCCGATCATTGTGCCCGCCGCAGGAAGAGAACTTGGGAATCCTTATTTTACTTCGCCGGG
>LBYG01000022.1 GCA_000996085.1 Parcubacteria group bacterium GW2011_GWB1_40_14
GTGCCCGCCTCATCATACTGGATAAGCCAACGCCCACGCAACATATTCGCCACCTCTTTAGCCTTTGCGGTAACGTTCTCTTTATTCTTGACCAGAGGCAAAACGGCTATTTTTACCGGCGCCACGCTTGGATGAAACGCCAAATATACACGCTCTTCTTTATCTACGGTTTCTGAACGATATGCATCCATCAAAGCCACAAGAACGCTTCTATCTACTCCGCCTGAAGTTTCGATAACATGAGGCATAATAGCTTCTTTTGTTTCTTCGTCAAAAATTCGCATGTCTTGCCCGCTGTACTTCATGTGATTGCTTAAATCCCATTCCCCCCGATCGTGTATGCCTTCAAACTCGCCCCAACCCCAAGGATATTCATATTCAATATCAACAGCGGCTTTTGCATAATGTGCCAGTTCGTCTTTGGCATGATCGTGAAAACGTAATTTTTCAGGATCTATACCAATTTTCTTATACCAAGCCATACGCTGTTCTTTCCAAAATTCATACCAATTATTGTTGTTAGCCGAATCATAAAACCATTGCATTTCCATCTGTTCAAATTCACGCATGCGGAAAGTAAACGGCCCCGGAGTTATCTCGTTGCGAAACGCCTTGCCTATCTGCGCAATACCAAAAGGCAATTTTTTCCTGCTTGCTTTTGCGACCAAAGAAAAATTAACAAAAATACCCTGCGCGGTTTCGGGACGCATAAAAGCTTGTGTTGACTCGTCTTCAACCGGACCCAGATGTGTGCGTACAAGTAAATTGAATTTCTTTGGTTCGCTTAACGCGCCTCCGCAATCAGGACATACATCGTCAACATGATCCCTACGCCACCGCTTATGGCATTTGATACACTCTGATAACAAATCGGCAAACCCAGCCGAAGTATGACCGGAGGCTTCCCATACTTTAGAAGACATCATTATTGCAGCATCCAAACCCACAATATCATCGCGCTTATAAACCATTTCTTTCCACCAAAGACGCTTAATATTATTTTTTAATTCAACTCCAAGCGGACCATAGTCGTAAGAGGATTTAAAGCCGCCATAAATTTCAGACGAGGGGAAAATAAACCCTCGCTGTTTTGCTAAATCTATAATTGTCTCCAAATCAACGGTCATATTTACTAAGGCTCAACTTTACCGCCATTCACGTTATCACGCAAAAGCGCTGTGGTATCTTCACCTAGTTCAAATTCGCGTAAAACATCAGTAAATACATCGCGCCCGGTAAGCTTGGTCGTTGAAATAAGCGGAGCATATTTTCCTATATCCTGAGTTCGCGGCGTATAACTTATACGGAACGATATTTCTCTGGGCTCACTTTTAACTCCAATGCCTGCGGGAAGATCGTCTATATTCCATCTTACTTCTCTGGAACCCTCGTCCCAGAACAACGTTGCGTCTTGTGGGAACAATACAGCTACAAATTCCACACCCGGTCCCAACACAGCTCGAGTAACAACGTCTTTCATCCCGTTGGTTCCTGTAAAAGCCTGCCAAATAACAGTATATGTTGTTGTTTGTCCGACACGCGGCGGAATAGGTCCGGAATTTTGCCCGCCCGGAGCATTACTATATTTAATTTCTTGATTAAGATAAAGCTTGCCGTTAATTCTTACCAGACTGCTGCTATCCCCCAACTTAAGTCCACCGCTTGCAGCGCTTACTTTAATATCAAATTGCGGGTTCCTGTCGTTAAGATTGTTAAAAGGAGGTTCTTCAAATATTTGAGCATTAAACCTAAATTCCTTTTGCGCTCCCGGGTTGATAGTTCTTAGATCAAGAACCGTAGTTCCGTCAAAAACCCAAACATTTTCGTCACGAGATACCGGATCTTCTGAAGCTCGGATTACTTTTTGTTCAAAATATTTTGCCGGTATTTCAGCCGTTAAAACAACATCTTTAAGAACGGTGTTGGTTGTATTTGTAATTATAATATCCAAAGAAAAATCTTCACCAGGATCAACGTTTATAATCCCAGGATTAAATGTTCCTTGAACTCGCTGTGAAATAAGCAGCGAGGATATAGCCGGCCGTATAGTTTCACGTATTTCCTTGAACACCCTGATTATACGCGCACCATCTTCATCTAATTTACCTACAGTAACTTTAAATTCCCCTCCGGTTGCGCCCGGAGTAAAAATTCCTTTAATAGAAATTTGTCCCGTGGCCCCCGGGGTAATGCGTCCCAAATCCCACAAATACACGACTTCGGATGTTGGAGCAGGAAAACTAGAAATAAATTCGTATCCGTCAGGCGTATCCAGCATCAACCCTATATCGATCAAAGGTATTTCTACTTTCGATTCCCAAGACACCACAAAAGTAAATTCGCGTCCCGGGGAGGGCGTTTCGGCAAAATTCAATTTAACATCTAAAGGAAGATCGGTAATTCTTATACGCTGTTCTGCTTCTTTATTGAATTTTAATGAAACGGCCTGTGTCCGGAAAGATAGTTTTGCTGTGGGTCTTACTTCTTCTCCGGGCGAGCCGGTAAATATCATCGTAAACGGGAATGTCTTTTTTTCTCCGGGATTCAATTTAGCGCTTCCTCCCTCCTTGATCCTTATCTCCGGATTATTTTCAGCCTCGGTTCCCGACGGATAAGAAAAAGCAACCCGAACATCCTGCAAAGCAGTATCTGAATTATTTATAACAACTACGTATAATTCGTGCTTTTCGCCTACATTTACTACGGTGGGACCCTTGATACTCAAATCTACTTTATCTGTACTGAAAAAAAGCAGTCTTGAAACCGCAAAATATCCCCCTATAACCAAAGCGATTATACCTAAAAATAGTATTATTCTTGATCGGGTTAACATATAAAAGCTAAAAACAACACAAATTCAAGATACAAGTTACAATAGACAACAACCAAACAATTACTAAATTCCAAACTACAAATTTCAAAAACTTAACTTTAGGTATTGATTATTGAAATTTTAAACATTATCTGTATCTTGCTTCTTGGTTATTGTAACTTAACTTAATTTTACGCTTTATCTATTATATCACACGCTCAAGGAACCAAGAGACGGCTTGTTGATTCGGAGCGGGATATGTTTTTTCTTTTAATAAAAAGGTTTTGAGGCCCGAATTTAAATGTTCGAATACGTGTCCAGGCATATCTTCACCGCTTTTGCTGTTTAAAATCTGTCCTATTGCATATAAATCTTCCTGGTCGAAGTTAAAAATACCGTCTGGGGAACAGGTTGTGCACAAAAGTTCGCCGTCTGATGTTAACGAAGCTCCGTAATTAAAATTATTTGTGCATTGACGACATTTTTTGGATAAAATAAATGTTCCCTGCAGATTAAGCAGATCCCAGAAAAATCTTTGAACCACCACCCACGAGTTCTTTTCGCTGTTGTTTGCGAGCGCACGAAAAGAAAATAAAATATTCAGAAATAAACGCTCATCTCTTTCCGGCTGAACTATAAACGTATCTATAATTGAAGAAATGACCGAAGCCGCAAAAAAATCCTTTGCTGCTGCGCCATTCGTAAAATTCTCAATGGTCTTTGCTCCGGTCAATAAAAAATTGTTCTTCCCTCTGACAAAAGATAGTTCTACTAATGAATACGGCTTGAGGTCAGGACGTAATTTTGCTTCCATTTTACGACCGCCTCTGGCAACAAAATTTTGTTTTCCGAATGCTTCAGTATAAGCCGTAATTAGAATATCGGCTTCTCCGCTGGTTTCGCTCCTGATAATAATTGCGCGTGTCGTATCCATAACATTAAATTAAAAATCAAAATGCAAAAATCAAAATTTTCGTGGGTTGCCTGCCCGCCCCGTGCACGAGTCGGGCCGGGACGGCAACATATATATTTCGTTCCGGCATCCGTCGGAACGAATCACCTTTATTTTTATATTTGATATTTAATTTTTGATTTTACGTAATCCCATCCAAACCCTGCTCTCTCCCAGATCAAATTCGCGTTCGACAATAAAGTCTTCGCCCGCTCTCTTCTCCCCTGTTTCAATTTTTTTAGCGTAAACATCTTTTTTTATTTCTTCAGCGCGTTTCATTATGTCTTCGCCGCTCCTTCCTTGTGCCGACAAGCGTAATAAAACATATTCTTTAGGTTTCATGCCGGCATCTTTGCGCGTAACTTGGACTTGTCTTATTAACTCACGCATCAAACCGTTTATATAAAGCGCCGGTGTAATCGTTGTATCGATTGCTATACCGGCCTGCTCATCGCTTACCCATGCGGGATCTTTTGAAAGAGCGGCTACAATTTCAACTTTTTCTATGTTCAATTCTTCCTGTAAAAGCAAAAATAGTTTCTTATCCAATTTATCTTTATCTGCCGTTTTAGCATCAAACACGAGTTTGCCTAAAGGTTGACGGACTTTTTGTCCGGATTGAGCGCGTAACTTAAGCGCAATTTGTATTTTAAAACGCAACGCTTCCATTGCCTGTTCCAATTCCGGCTTTTGAGATTTTTTATCTATTTTAGATAATTCTGCAAGATGAACAGAGCTCTTCTCTCCCAAACCAAGCCAAATGCTTTCGGCAACGAACGGAATAAAAGAAGCCGAAAGCAAAGCGGTCTGCTTTAAGACAAATCCCAATAATTCGCTTGCTAACTTTAGATCTTCTTTACTTGACGGATGCTGAAAACGGTCACGCGAACGGCGTATATACCAATTTGAAAGGTCGTCGGTTACAAAAGCGCTGATTGCGCGTGTTGCTGCGGTTATTTCATAAACATCCATTTTTTTCTGTACCTCTTCATTTACTGTTGCGAGACGCGAAAGTATCCATTTGTCTAAAATATTATCTTTATCCTGAGCCTGCCGAATGGAGGACGAAACACTATCGGGTATTTTTGTTTTGGGCGGAGCATATAATTCAAAGAATGAGAAAGAATTCCACAGCGTTCCTAAAAATTTTTGCTGTACCTCTTTAAGTTCCTGCTCACTAAAACGCTTGGTGTCTGCCGGATTGTTCATTGTGAAGAAATACCAGCGCACGGCATCTGAACCATACTTATCTATCATTTCCCAAGGATCAACGATATTCCCCAAGGATTTGGACATTTTCTTTCCGTTCTTATCTACAACGTGCCCGGTTACCATAACGTTTTTATATGGTGCGCCGCGGTCCAAAAGTACTGAAATAGCCATAAGAGTATAAAACCATCCCCTTGTCTGATCTATAGCTTCAACAATAAAATCCGCGGGAAAAAATTCCGGTTTTTTGCTTCCTTTGGCGTCGACTTTTTCTTTATTCTCAAAAGGATAATGCCATTGCGAAAAGGGCATTGTTCCGGAATCCAGCCAAACATCCATAACCTCAGGAACTCGTTTCATTTTCCCGTCACAATGCGCACATTCCAATTCCAACACATCAACATATGGCCTATGCAAATCCAATCTTCCGGAATCATCTAGAGGCGCCTTAGACATGGGCAAAATCTCTTCTTTGGCATAGGCGGGATAAGAAAGTCTGATTTCCGAAGCTTTAGTTTTTATATATGGTTCCAAAAAATCTTTATCTTCAATACCCATAGTAATCCCTTTAAACAACAATATCGGGTCGCCATGACTTACCAGAACAATTGTTTTATCCGAATATTTTTGTTCCAGTTCTTGAAATAACACGTACATTCGCTTCCGAAGATCTTCCCAATTTTCCCCGTTCAACGGTCTTTTATTCCATCTGTTAGTGTAATCATTATCCAAAAAATCATGGTATTCTTTTATCGGACGGGTGTTGAATGCGCCAAGATCAAATTCCCGCAGATCTTTTTCAGCTTGCGGCTCAATACCTGCTTGCTCGCCTATTATCCGCGCAGTCTGCATTGTACGTTCAAGGGGCGAAGCAATTATAAGATCAGGTTTAAGTTTTGCAATTCTTTTTCCTGCAATTTGCGCTTGTTTTATCCCACGCTCAGTAAGGTGGTTCTTCTTGGATTCTGGCCAGGAAGATATCCAACCCTCTGTATTGGCTGTTGCTTCAGCGTGGCGTACTACTATATATTTATTTTTTGTGCGGGAACGCGATAAGAGTTCTTTAATCGAACCCATTGTTTCAATGCTTTTACATTCCTCACATTCCCATACCGGTAACGGTGTGCCCCAATACCTTTCCCTGGAAATTGCCCAATCCTTAACTTCTTTCAACCATTCACCAAAACGCCCCTGCTTAATATGTTCGGGGATCCAATTAACCGTATTGTTGGCTTCTTTTAATTCTTTGCGCAAATGCGACATCCGGATAAACCAACTCTTACGGGCATAATAGAGCAACGGTGTTTTACAACGCCAACAAAAAGGATAGTCATGAGTATATAATTCTTCTTTAAAAAAGAAATTGTGCTGTTTAAGATAAGCAATAATTACTTCCTCGGTTGTTTTGTCATCCTTGCGTTTTACCGCTAAACCGGCCAAACCGTTTAATACGAACGGTAAAAACTTCCCGTCTTCCCCGACAGTATGGACTTTCGGCAAACCGATCTTGTTGCCCAAATTATAATCGTCTTCACCGTACATTACTGCGGTGTGCACCACGCCGGTACCGTCTTCTGTGGTAACAAAATTAGCCGCATAAACTTTATGACTTTTATCGTTTTGTGTTTCGGGAATATCAAACAACGGTTCGTATTCTAACCCAACCAATTCTTTTCCTTTTATTTGTCTAATAATAAGTTTTGACCATTTTTTAACACCAGCTTCCTCATTAAATACGTTGGCTCTACCATCACTACCAAAAATAACCGGGCAATCAAAAAGAGTTCCCTCTTTAATATTTTTAGAAAAAATTATAGTTTCACCTTTCTTTAAATTGCTAAATTCGGTTGCTTCTACGTCTGCAATGTAATAATCAATATCTTCCCCAACCGCCAAAGCAACATTGCCGGGCAAAGTCCACGGTGTTGTAGTCCAAGATAAAATATATGTATTTTTATCGGTAATAAAATTTTCTCCTATTTTTTGACCTTCTTTCAATCTAAATTTCAAATAAACAGAATTTTCCTTTACGGATTCGTATCCCTGAGCAACTTCGTGCGAGGCCAAGGCTGTTCCGCACCGAGTACAAAACGGCACCACTTTAAAATCTTTTTGTAATAATTTTTTGTTCCATATTTCTTTCATTATCCACCAAACGCTTTCAATATATGAGTTGTGATAAGTGATATATGGATTTTTTAAATCCAGCCAAAAAGCAGTGCGCGCAGTTAATCGCTCCCATTCATCTTTATGCCGCCAAACTGATTCTTTAGCTTTCTCGTTAAACTGAGCAATGCCGTAATTTTCTATATCTTGCTTTGAGCGAATGCCTAATTCTTTTTCTACTGCTATCTCAACGGGCAAACCGTGCGTATCCCAACCGGCTTTGCGCTCAACCAAAAAACCGCGCATGGTCTTATATCGCAAAAAAGCATCCTTAATAGAACGTACTAATACGTGGTGAATGCCCGGGCGTCCGTTTGCTGTTGGCGGGCCTTCAAAAAACACAAAACGTCCGCCTAAAGAAGACTTTTTAGTGCTTTTTTCAAATATCCTATTCTTCTCCCAGTATTGAAATATTTCTTGTTCTTTTTCGGAGAAATTCATAAACTTTTAAACACTATAATGAATTGTAACATAAAAATAAAGCCCCTTGTTAAGGGCTTTTTTAATCACTTCCAACCATTTTGAGGTCGCTCTTCTATGATAAAAAAATCTATGGATCCTGCCAGATAGTATTCAGAAAAATTCCAACCCATAGAGTTGTTCCCCTCATCCTTACGAAACCGCGCACCATTTTAACTGCTCTAGTATCGCTATTTACCGGCCAGAGCTCTTCGGGCTGATGATGCAGATAAAATTCGGCTCTTTCGCCGCTTGCGTCAGTAAAAACAACCCGCCATTCAAAATTATCCAAATCTTCACTATCGCTGCGTAATGGCTGTTTAATTACTTTCAGTATTGAAAATTCGTCAACAGGAAAAGAAAGCTCATCGTAAATAGTATCCGTGAGCTTGGTGCTGTTGGCTTCACGCGCATTTACAACATCCAAACCGGATAAAGAAAGGTCAACTGTGGGTTGCGTATCCGAATAATATTCGTAAACAACTACACCATCATCGTAAATTATATGCCAGACATACTGACTTACCTGATCGTGGTGTCCCTGCGGCAAATCTCCGCCATAGCCGGTATAACAACCTGAAACAACTACAACCATAAAAAGAAATCCGGCAAACAATCTTCGCATGGATGTCTCCCTCTGTTCTATAAAAGTGTTTTTCTAAAATTTATCACGCTTTCTTTATATGTCAATTTTGTCTTCGACTATTTCAAGTTCAGGAGGAGATATTTTATCTGCGCTTGTTTGTTCTGCATATGCCCGAAAGCTACCTTTTCCAAAAGATTTTTCTATCATACTTCCAATTTCTAAAAGATGACCACTAAATGAAGCCTTAGCAAAAAAATCTAACTTATAAACAAAAAACGATCCCTTGATCGACGGCTGACGTATCAGCCATAAACCCAGAATCGTTTTTTGTCCTCAACAAATCCCGTTAGAAGCTGTAAATAAATACTTTTTCTCTTTTACTGTGTTATTATTTAAAACTTATTTTTATCTTGTTCCGTTATTGTGCGCATAAAAACTTTAACTAAAGTTTTTATGCCAAATTTCTAACGGAACAGGCTTCTTTAACGCAACTTGCTCAGGGTTTGCCCTACTACGCTAAAGCTTCGTAGGGCGAAGAGGAACTTTTAGGCGTTCCTCCTACCTTCTTTAAAAAAGAACTTCTGATGATGATTTTATTTCGTGCTGTGCCATCTTTACGGCGGCAACAGCGATCACGACCGGGATTCCCTCATCACGAAAGAACCTGGCGATCTCAAACGGCGTGTCTCCCATTACAAGAAAACTCTTTGCCGTTTCGGTGAGCTCGGGATCAACGCTTTCCATCGCGCTCCTGATCGCAAACTCAAACGCAAGCGCCTGAAACGGAACCATTATATCTCCTTTCAAAGAGTTGGTGTTGGTGATGAAACGAATTCTGTCTGATCGGGACATATTCGCCAGATAGCAACGGATCGGGCCGGACAGTCGGAGCAGCTTACTCCCGTCTTACGCAACGTCCGTCTGTATTCGTGACCGTTTTTACGGAAACCACGATCTGAACTTCAGGCGTCAGCGCCTGCCATCTCAAAACCGGATAAACTGCTGTTCCGCCAAGTGCGAAAACAATCCGATTATGTTTCATCGCCAACAAATATACTATACCACATTAATTATATATTTGTCAATAGAAACATCAATCGCCGACAATGCGGCGCCGATTGAACGTTTTTTAAAAATGAGCCCAGATCTAATTTAAAATTAGGTCTGGGCTCGGTTTTTTGATGTCGGGATTAGGTAGATCTATCGCCTATCGACGCGACGGATCTGGACCTGGATCGGCTCCGGACGACCGTAACTGAAGTCGTTTCTCTGTCCTGCAAAGGCGTCCACAGCGCTGGTGTGATCGCGCGCTACGCGTGACCTGATCGCCGATTTCTGGGACATTTGAAAACCTCCTTTAGTGGGTTTTCTTTTTGGGGTCCTGAGACAACAAGAATGGCGTTTCTGGCATTATTCTGCCTACGTCATTCTGAATCCTCCTCCTTTTCCCGTGTGTTTATAAAAAGAACAAGTGGCGGATAGTCGACGTGAAGCGTTTGATTTTCTGCTAAAGCGTCGAATTTCAAGCTATCCACCACTCGCTTTATATTATATCACTATAAATTATTTTGTCAACCCAGCTCTAATTTAATATAACTTTTTATTCAAAATTTCGCAAAAACTGTCACAATATTAAAATGTTACGACCTCATCTCATAAAATTAGGGCTGGGCAAGCCCTCACATTCTTTGCGGAGCGTAAATTCCCATAAGCTTAAGAGTGTTGGCCAAAACTATTCTTGTTGCGCAAACCAACGCCAAGCGCGCCTTGCTTAATTCTTTATCTTCGACAATTACATGACAATCTCTGTAAAAAGCAGAGAACTCTGCGGCTAATTCGGTGGCATAATAAGGCAAGCGGCTAACTTCGTTATTTTGCGATATTTCTTCTAAGATTTCCGGCAAACGTATCAATTTTTTAATCAAACTCAACTCAGAAGGATGTTCTATTTTACTAGAAAAATTGTGAATGAAATCTTTACCGATCCCCTTCGACAGGCTCAGGGCAAGCCCTTCTTCTTTTGCCTTCTCAATTATACTTGAGGCTCTGGCATGCGCATATTGGACATAATAAACCGGATTTTTATCTGATCTCTCCTTGGCTAAATTAAGATCAAAATCCATGTGGCTGTTGGGCTCGCGCATTAAAAAGAAAAATCGTGCCGCGTCCAATCCAACAGTATCTATTAACTCTTCAAGGGTAATAAATGTTCCGGTTCTTTTCGACATGCGAACTTCCTGACCGTCTTCAATTAACCTAACCAACTGCATTAAAATAATAACCGGCTGAAACCATTTTAAAGCCGAAAGTGCGGCAAGAAGAGTTTTTGCGGTAGCGTGATGATCTGCGCCAAAAATATCTATCACTTTATTAAATCTGCGGCGCTTAAATTTATCATAATGATAAGTTATATCGGAAAGCAGATACGTTGCCTCGCCGCTAGACTTAATCAAAACCCTTTCTTTTGTCTGCGGATCATCCGGTATTTTCAACCAAGTAGCGCCGTCTTTTTTCTCGATCAAGCCCTTCTTCTGTATTTCCTCCAGAACCGTTTTGACTAACCCCTGCCGATGAAGGCTTTTTTCTGAAAACCAAACATCAAAGTGAATTTTGGATTTTTTTACTACACGTTTTATGTCCTCCAAAAGCATTTTTGATGCAGAACGGCTGATGGCCTCAACATCCAATTCTTCTTTAGAAAATTTAGATATCCCCATTTTATATGCCATTTCCTGAATATATCCTCCGGCATAAAGTTCTTCGGGTTTATATGGTATTTCCAATTTTTCGCTAGCCGAAAGTTTGCCGGCCGCAATAATGGACCATCCTAATTTCTTGATCTGTTCACCCGTATCGTTAACATAAAATTCACGGCTGACATCATATCCGACAAAATCTAAAACATTGGCCAGCGCGTCCCCCAAAAAACCTCCTCTGCCGTTACCTAATGTTAAGGGGCCTGTCGGATTGGCGGATATAAATTCTATCTGGACCTTTTTCTTCTGACCTATATTGCTTCGTCCAAAATTCTCATTATTTTCTAAAATATTTTTTATCTGCTTGGCTAAATATTCAGAAGATATATAAAAATTAACAAATCCCGGACCCGCAACCGTTTTTTTATAAACCACATTATTAAATAAGTCGTCTTTATCCAACGCCCGCAAAATTTCCTGCGCAACTCCGTGGGGCGACCTTTTAAACTGCGAAGATAATAAAAGCGCTGCATTTGTTGCGTAATCTCCATATTCAACATTCGCGGGAGGTTCCACAGAAAAAATTAAATCATCTGCATTCAAGCCTATGTTTTTAATCGCCCTGTGAATTCCTTCGCTCAAAAAACTCTTTATTGTGAGCGTTTTCACTATCTTTTTAGTCCTGATAATAGCCATAAATATATATTACCACGCCAGGTAGTGAAAATTAGACAGTTCGCCTACGGCGAACAGAAAATATCGTTATGTTAATTAAAATATGATTTTCTACGTAATAACTGGTTTAAGTCTTGCCACTAAATTAATAGTCTAATTTCTACTACCTGGCACGCCCAAATGAATAGTATTATAAAACCCGCGTGGCTGACTAGCCGCGCGGGTTTTTATAAGTAAAAGGTTACTTCTTGATCTCTTCAACTATTGATTTGAACACTTCTGGATGCTTTTCTGCTATCTCAGACAATACCTTCCTATCTAAATCTATTTTTTTCTTGTGCATCAGATTGATCAATTGGCTATAAGATAAACCATTTTGGCGCGCTGCGGCATTTATGCGCATTTGCCACAATTTCCTAAAATCAATTTTACGCCTTTTGCGGTCGCGCGTGCTGTAAGACCAGGCTTTCATTAAAGCTTGTTTGGCGGCTATTCTTTTTGATTTCCTGCCCCAACGAAAACCTTTTGTATGCTGAAGTTTTCGCTTACGTTTAGCTGTTTTTGTTTGTCCTCTTTTTACTCGTGTCATGCCTTGGTTGCCTGCGAGCTTCGCGAGCAGTTGCAACCAAGTGCATCCTGAGCGAAGTCGAAGGATTACATTATTTTACTTGTGTCCCCACTTCTTTGAATATTTCATATGTCTTTTCAAAGCCTTCACATCGCTTCTGGATAACTCTACCAATTTGGTCTTCCTTCTTCCCTTGCTACCCCTGTCTTTAGCATTAAAATGCCCTTGTCCTGCGGGTCGGTATAAAACCTTACCACTTTTTGTAAATTTAAATCGGGAAGTAATTGATTTTCTAGTTTTTTGCTTGCTCATGCTCTATTTTGTACGGTACTGCAAGTAGCGAGGTAAATTCGCCGAACCTTTCACGCGCAAATGCTTCGTTGGCTCTCTCTCTGCCCCTTAAAATCATTTCAATCCTTACTTTGTCGCCTTGATTTAAAAACTTTTCGCTTTGCCTGGCGCGAATTCCAAGATCATGCAGTGAAGCTCTTATACTTATGCGAACCCCTTTTGTTTCAACTTGTTTTTGGTGCGCGCGTTGAACTCTTTCTTTTTTAGCCTGCTCATACTTCCATTTTCCGATATCAACTATGCGACAGACTGGCGGAACGGAATCGGGAGACACTTCTAAAAGGTCCAAACCCCTTTCTTTGGCTACCCTTATCGCCTCTTCTGTAGAAATCTCGCCCATATTCTGTCCTTTTTCATCGATAACACGGACTTGTGCCGCCTTTATTTGATTGTTAGTGCGAGGACCGCGCTGAAAACTGGGCCGACGCTGAAAATAATTATTTTTTTGCAGATTGTTAAACTATTATTTTATATTATATAAATTCTATTTTTGGTGGGAGTCCGTCAATCCGACGAAACATCGGATCTCCTAGAACCCATCGTCCCGCAAAGCGGGACTCCCAAGAAACCCACGGTTTCTTGCGTTCGTCCGCCAGTTGGCGGACTCGCTGGTTTCCTCTTCACCCCGACGTACGTCGGGGCAGGCGGGGAAAACACTTCTCCCCGACCCCCTCTTTAGGGTTCGCCTCCAACAAACTCAACCGATATTGAAATTATGGTTGCCTATGGCAACCAAATTTCAATTGTGGAGATGGTGGGAGTCGAACCCACGTCAAAGAAAAATTTTGACTATACGTTTCTACAGAAATAGTTTCTCTATAGAGTTTTTCAGAATATCTGATCAGAGAGAAACGGAATTGCAAATATTCCTATCCTGTTAATTTAGCTGAACAGCCCAGGATTACTGCAGAGCCAAGCCCGATAATATAACACCCGGCTTTACCTATCAGGCATCAGTGGCCGGATGGCTAATGCTAATTTTTAAGCAAGAGCGAGCGCCGGAACGCGGAAAGCGTTCTGCGCTTTTGTAAACAAGTTTGCACTTGTAATCGATCAACTGTTTTCGAGGTTGTTGATCGGCCTCGTTCTGCACGCACAGTAATTTTCCCTTTCGAAGCCCGGCATCCCCATAAATTATAAAGATCTTTCTATTTCCCGTTCGATGTCTCTCTTCTTGATCAATTCTCGCTTATCGTGTTTTTTTCTATATTTGGCAACGCCAATTTCGACTTTAATCTTACCGTGCTGAGTATATAATCGCAAGGGTAAAGCAGTCAAGCCTCGTGTTTTTATTTTTCCTATTAAACCGGCTATCTGTTCCTTGTGCGCAAGAAGCTTGCGCGACCTCGTATCGTCATAATTTTTAGAAATGTTTTTGGGCTGCCAAGCCGGTACAGTCATATTAGTAAGCCAAAGTTCGTTATTTTTGATCGTAACAAAAGCTCCCGTTAAGGAAGCGCGGCCTTCTCTTATTGATTTCGCTTCTTGCCCATTTAAAACAATACCCGCCTCTAAAGTCTCGAGGATCTCGTAATCAAAATGCGCTTTTCTATTTTCCGCTAACGTTGCCATGAGTAAATGTGTTTTCGGCTTTTTTTATCAAATCTTTCGCGCTGTTATAGGTTATCATTTTTAATGCTTCTTTATACGGCAACCACACATATCCGCTATGTTCATGCGACAAGCGCACTGCGCTGCTTAAAGACTCCGCAAGAAAGAACGTAACGATCTTAAGAATTTTAGTCGGCTTTGTTTGTGCGCTTACCTGACTCCGCGCTTGCTTGTGCCGATATGGCCACATCCAATATTTTATATTTTCCTTATAGTCAGGGTAAAAACGCAAATTACGCAATCCGGTTTCTTCATATATTTCGCGTTTTGCGGCAACTTGCGCGGTTTCCTCTCCCTCCAAATGTCCTTTAGCAAAATCCCAATGACCTGATCCGTAATGAAGCAGTAAATATTCTCTTCTTTTTTTATAACGCCGGAATATGA
>LBYG01000023.1 GCA_000996085.1 Parcubacteria group bacterium GW2011_GWB1_40_14
CAAAAATGATAAAATAAGCCCGTTGGCCCCGTCGTCTAGCGGTCTAGGACATTTGGTTCTCATCCAAAAGATCGCGGGTTCGATTCCCGCCGGGGTCACTAAGTTCAGTTTGTTCCGAGGCGATCCGCAAGGGTCGCTTCGTTGTATTGATGTATCCGACTAAAATTTTCTTAATATGACTGAAAATCTCTTTAAGAGGGTTATTTATACACCGCGATCATTTGGCGAATGACCATGTCCTCCCATTTTTCGATATGATCTGAAGTGAAATCAAACCAAACACGAATAAAATCTTCCTTGAGAAGTTTTCTCATTCTGCCAACTTCCGGATCTTGGAGATAAATATTTTCTTCGTCAAGTCCAACTACCACTGAATAATGGCCATCAGCCAAATCATCTTCGTCGTAATCTGCTCTACCTCTGGTCATCCAGTTCACAATCAAAGGTGCTTTTTTATCCAAAGCTACTTGGATGTCCTCAAAAGAAGCAAAATTCTTAATTTCGACCTTTAGACCTTCTCCCTCTAGTGTCCTTTTGATATCTTCATCACTAATGCCTAAATCATCATCTTTGTTGGAGAGAATTGCCACTTCAGCCTCAGATTTTTCGATACCATAGAAATCTAAGACCATTTTGATGACAGCTGGGCCACAAAAACTACCATGTAGTATTTCTTGAAAGGGTTTGACTAGGAGTATATCTGTAGCCATTCTTATTTTGTGGGATGAGCCTCTTGTATATCTATCTCTATAACGTCATCATTTTCCCTAAAAGATATATTTTTATTAACGTCTATATTGGGCATCTCTCTCAGCTTGAAATTATAGAACTGACCAGATAAATACCTTAGGTGGATGCCGAAGATTGAATTTACTTTCAGTTGGGATCCCATGGGCAAATACTCGAAAGGTTTCATCACACCATCTTTATCGGGATACATAATAGATTGAACCTTGGTTTGATAGTGCATATCACCAGTGACGATAAGTATTTTTTGTTTTTCACCTAACACTCTTATTTGTCTGTTGATATTTTCAGCCATGATTTTGTCTCGCCAGTCGATTGGTTGGGTTTTTTGTTCCTCAAGCTGGTCGTTGTCCAAGTCAAATCCAAAGACCATGACTCCATCTTGCTTTAGATTCTCTAAAAGTTCTTTGTGAAATGGCGAGAATCTTCCATCTTGGTACAAAACCGGGTCTGCTGACCCTAAATTATCAATTAATGTTTGTGGGTATTCGAAGCCAAGAATGACAGAGTACCTACCCTTTAGGGTGTTGTAGACCTCTAGGACAGCCTCTGGATTTTCCTTGACACCATGCATCTCACCAATGGCAATTACTCGATGTATATTTGCTAATTCGGTGATCTGATCCAGAGTTTGTGTTGAGACAAGCATAATCTGTATTTTACTTGAGAATTGGCAAACCTGATATATAATTCAGGGATCACGCGAGTGATGAACCCTAAATCCAAAGGAGTAAAACATGCAAACTGTCAATTTACCCGCCTCAGTTGTTCCCTTTGCCATGCAATTCGCCTCAGTCCCCGCCTCCAATGCCGTAATGGAAATGAGCGCCGGAACAATCTCTTCGGTCTATTGTACCGACTGTGGTCCCAACAGCTCGCCCGATGACGGCGCTTCTACCAGCAACGACGACTAATTCTCCACTCTCGCACCACCCCAGCCACATTGGCTGGGTTTTTATTGTCTTGTTGGTATAATATGGGACACCGAAACTGAACCTTAACAAGGAGGAGCCATGACCATACTAGTTGTCACCAACTCGAATGACCCGACTGCAGACTTTGCGATTGATAATTTTATGAAGAAAAATGTTCCCTTTGTCAGACTAAACACTGATAAATTCCTGACTGAAATCGAACATGAATTTGCTATCCAAACAGGCACCACCCCATATTCTATGGAAATGAAAATAGATGGAGTGGATTTGAATATTGATTCAATTAAGGGTATTTGGCTCAGGCGTCCTGAGGACCCGATTCCAGATTCCTCGATCACCATACCTGAAGCCAAAAGATACTGTATAACCGAAGCAAATTACTTGCTCAGATGTCTTTACTCTCTCTTGGAAAATAGAGCCTGGGTAAGCCACCCAAAAGCTATCACTTATGCAAATGTGAAGCTTCATCAACTGGAAATGGCCAGGAAAATGGGATTATTGATTCCAAGAAGTCTTTGCACAAATAACCCGGACACTGCGCTGAAGTTTATTGGTGAAGTTAAAAACGTGGTTGTTAAGCCATTCAAAGCAAATGTAATCGAAACCGAGGGAACCACGGCAGTAATTTACACTTCAAGAGTAGATGCGGCAGCAATCAAGAACATTGCCACGATTAGATTTGCTCCTACATTTTTTCAAGAAGAAATCGCGAAGGTTAAAGAATATCGTGTAACTATTTTTGGAAATTGCTTTTTTGTCACCTCAATCGATTCTCAATCAGATCCAAACTTAAAACTTGACTGGAGAAGTTCATCAGACAAGCCAAAAGAATGGAAAGCAGACGATCTGCCGGACGAAATTTTGAGAAAATGTTTTGCGATGGTCAAAGCATATGGACTAAACTATGGAGCCTTTGATTTTGCATTGACACCTGACGGGCAAATAATTTTCTTTGAGCTAAATCCAAATGGTCAATGGGCATGGCAAGAAATATATCTCGGATTACCAATGACCGATGCTTTGATCCGGACTTTAGGTTATTAAACTAATGCCACCTCACAAAGGTGGCTTTTTTATGCTGTCTCATTTGTCTCATTTAGCCTCAAGATGAGACGGTTATAGCGACGTAAGTGTGCCAGTCCCAGATGGCTCACAAATGAAAAAAGTTGGCTAGTCCAGCTTTTTTTATTTGTCATAACGCAGGGAATCGAATGACGGAGCCAAACCCGTAACGGTTTTGGCGAGTCGGGTTCGAAAGAATTTTCTACTGAAAATTACTTGAGAGATTCCCTATCCCGCCGGGGTCACAAATTTTAGAGGAGCGGTATATCCTCTCTTTTTTATTTGATGATTTTGTTGAAATCGATTTCGATAATAACCGGAACAAGCCATAACAGGTAGATAGATATTTATGTATTACAGTTTGGACTTAAAATGAATGCCTAACATTTTTGATTTATAATTGATTCACTTATGCCAGAGAAAGAGTCAGTCGGCTTAATGAGACACCATATTCAAAACTTGGAGGCAACTCTCCGACTGTATCCCAAGGATACACCCGCAAAAGTTATAGCTGAAGCGATAGTTGATGGTTCAAGGAACAAATCTGATTATGGCCTAGATGACGAAGTGAGGCGAAAAGACGCAATAGCCGCCAAGATAAAGGCGATTGAAGCTTTAAGGGCCGGAACTGCTATCGAAACTACTGACCATGTCTCTCCTGACATTTTATGTATTGCTTGCCATCATAACAGATGCAAACTAAGTTCTCATCCCAACAAAATTCCTCCTCCAGAGCTAAACCTTTATACGAATAAATGGGATATGTTTGGCGAAAATGTAGATATGAAACAATAGGTCCCCTTACCCAGGCTGTTGTGGTCCTGTGATAGTTTAATTGCTTATTGGAATAAACGGACTTGGGCTTTCGGGTTTCTAATTGAATGGTAGATGTACCTAAATTCCCAAATTTGGTTCCATTCTGATAGGGCCGCGGTCACCTTGCAGAAGTTTTCCGAAAATTTCGGACACTAAAAAATATATTGATAAAAAAAATCCCCCCTTGCGAGGAGACTTGTCAGTTTAGAATTCAATTAGTCTAAGTGACTGTTCGATTTGTTCAAGAACAAGGCCTATTTCAGTTTTTTGGTTGGTCAAGAGTGTCCTTACCTTCTTGATTAGTTCTTTAGTCAACCTCTCGTTGGGGGCTTTTTCTTTTGCTACGAGAACAAAGGTCAGCATTTCATCGATGGTCATATCCCTTCTGGTGTCGTACTCAGGGTCATTAGAAGGTATTGTTACATCGAGAATAAACTCGTCATTAAATTGCGTAAATTGTAATTCTGGGTAACCAGTTTTTAAACCCACTCTTACACCAAGCTCAAGGGACATAAATCCTTGCCTTTCAGCTTCGAAATCTCTTATGTGCAGATTTTTCTCTAATTCAGAAAGACGTTTTTTAGTTAGTTTGAACATGTGTAATGCTCCTCAGTTGTAAGATTCTTGAACCCAAGCAATCAAATAAAAGTACCCCATATCTAACTTCTTCTGTATTGTACCATTTTGTGCCTGCGAAGCAGGCACTTGTCCAAAAGGACAATGCTGCTGGACAGTCGTTCGGGCGAGTTCTGGTTTTGTAATTATATTGGGAATATAATTCAGGAACAATGAGAAAAAAATTAAACCCTCTTACTGAGATACCCGAAGAAGGAAGCGTTTCTTCGGACTATTTCTTTAGAATGATGTCCCCTAAAGCCACAAAGCTGGCAGAGAATTATCTTGATGACGAGACTAATTTGCTGGAATCCACAATTGATAAGTTGGATAACCCCAAAGAATTTAACTTGATAGCGGTCGCAGGCGGTCAACTGGGTATGCTTAAAACAGGAATGGAAAAGACCAAGAACTATACCTGTATTGAGCCTCTCGCCGATTTATATCTAGGCAAACAAATACAGTACTTAACGAAGAAAGTGGAGAATGTACATATTATTAAGAAACGATTCGCTGAAACAACAAGGAAAGATCTGTTTCCAGGAAGAAATATTTTTGTTTTTATGTTCAACATCCTTGCCTATATTAAAAATCCACTTGGTGAAATTAACGATTTGATTAGACCCGGTGACATCTTGTTTATCAGCACCTGGAATACAACGTCAAAAGCAAAAGAAATTAGAACCAGGTATTTTAATTACCTGAACAGTTTTGAAAATGAAATAGTTATTGATCCGGAAAACACAATTGGAATTTGTGATTTGAAGCTGTTTCCTTTTGACAGTCTGCGATATCCCGAAAAGCATACATATTACAAAACTGACGTAGTAGAGATACTGGAAATTAAATTATAAAGATTAAAGTATATGCGTTATTTACTACATGATGTATTTACAAAGACAGTAGAAAGCTCCCCCGAACTAGTAGCAATTACTACGGAACAAGGCAAGTCTTTGACATACAGAGAGCTGAACTCCACGGTAAACAGGTATGCAAATTATTTGAGGTCGATAAAACCAAAGGAGATACGAGAGAAACCGTTCGTGGGTATTCTGTCGGCAGTCAACCAAGAAAGTATTGCGGCCGTTATAGGAACTTTGAAAGCAGGATACACTTATGTGCCACTTGACGAATATTCCCCGAGTGAACGATTGGCAAAAATTTTGGACAATACAAAACTTGAGGTCATTATTATTGACCCTAAATGGAAAGAAACCCATGCAGAGCTATTGAGGCATCCTGCTTTGGAAAATGTTATTTTTCTAGGTTCTGAGACCATAAAAAACTACTCAGACGCTGAGCCGCCCCTACTCAATCAAGTGAGTGATGATTTGGCATATATCCTTCATAGTTCGGGTTCTACAGGGGTGCCAAAAGGGATCATGCTAACTCACAGGAATGCCAGAACTTTTATAGATTGGATGCAGCTGGAGTTTAAACTAACCAAAGAAGATGTGGTGATGTCCCGCGCGCCTTTTAAATTTGATTTGTCCGTTTTTGATATTTTTAACACTTTTAATGCAGGAGCTACCCTAGTTTGTTTCGACTGGAACAAAGAGAGAGAGGAGGAAAACAAGCACTCAGACTATGTGAAACTGATGGAACGAGAAAAGGCAACGATTATTTACACAACACCGTCCACCTTCATATCGATGTTAAATAGAGGTGGGTTGGCTGAAGCAGATCTGGCATTAAGAGAAATAATGTACGCCGGAGAACCATTTCCGACTGCACAACTGAGGAAACTTCAAGAAGCTTTACCCAAGACAAGAATTGCCAACATTTATGGGCCGACAGAAACAAACATTATTACCTATTACTGGGTTGATTCCTTTCCCGAGGACAACTCCCCTATTCCTTTGGGCTACGTGGTAGAAGACACAGAGATCCTTATCATTTCCGAAGATGCCAGCCATATATGCGAACCTATGGAAATGGGTGAACTGTGGTGTAGAGGAGGAACCGTAACCCTTGGATATCTGGGAATGGAAGAAAAAACCAAAGCCTGCCTGGTGGACAGCCCTTTCCATAAATACCCCGTAAAATTCTGGAGGACCGGTGATTTTGGTTTTAGAGATAGTGATGGATTGTTACACTACAAGGGTAGGAAAGATCACATGGTGAAGGTGAAGGGATATCGGATTGAAATAGGCGAGATTGAAAGCGCCTTGGCGGAAAACACTGACCTAGACGAGTTTGTGGTAGTTGCAGTACCGGATGAAAAGTATGGTAATCGGTTGTATTGTTTTTATACAAATATAAAAGGTAAAACTTCATCAGAAGAGGATGTTGCAGAAAAACTGGGAAAGAAAATACCCAGCTACATGATGCCATTTAGGTATATTAAAAAAGAAACATTGCCCAAGACCTCATCAGAAAAAGTGGATCGAGTATTACTTGCCGAAGAAGCTACTAACTATGCCAATTGAACCCGCTCACAATTTATCGCCAGAAGTGGTTACGAACGAACTAATTCATCGTTGTATTTCAGCAACAAACAAGGTTTGGAATCGAACATATTATGAGGGGCTGATTATTAAACCAGAAATGGAAATTGTGGTGACGCCTGCTCTGCCTGATAAGTATTTAAATTCTGCTCAAGCCGTTTCGACTCCTGACTTAACCTTAGTAGAAAAAAGCCTGGAAGAAGTCGGTATCACAGTACCCGCAATCTTTATTGATCCATTGACACCTATGGAACTGCTAAGTCAAATGGAGCAAGGTGAGTATACGATTGAACATGACGAGATTGAGGTCTGGAGATTATTTGACCTAAGGAATGATGTTCCAAACCCGGATACAGTCCTAAAGATTCCTGAAGAAACTATCGCACTAGAAAGGTGGAAAGTGGAGGAGGCGTCGCCGGACATTTTGGACGCGTTTTTGGGATTGGATAGGCAAACGAATGAGATCAATGACGAAACCCTCTCACAAATTAGAAAAAATCTGATGGAAAAGAAAAATGGTGACGTAGATTTGTACATTTTTTTATCAAAAATAGACGGTGATTACAGAGGCTGCCTTTGTCTCGGTATTGCAGATAATATCGGTATTCTTTCCGAAGCTGGAGTATTACCAGAATACAGGGGAAAAAGTATTTTTCCTTGGATGAGGCTGAAGGCATCTGAATTTACAAAATCAAAAGGGGGAGAATGGATGGCTTCTAGTGTTTTAAGTTGGAACTTGGCCTCTCATAGAGGGAGTGATAAGTCGGGATTTATCCGAGGTTTCGAACGTCATTTATATATTAAAAAATAACACCTATGAGCAACATCGACGACATCTTTATTTCAGGGATGGGAGAAAGGCGAAAGATTATTGATGATTTTTGCAGGGCTAGCCCAATGTTTGGGGTGGTAGTTAGGAAAGTAAAGGATAGATACTTGGAAGATCTGAATGGCCACTATCTATATGACTTTGGGACACAGGACTATCTGGGAATTGGGTTCGACCAAAAACAGGTTGAGGCGGCGGTGGACGCAACCCGAAAGTACGGAACTGTAGTAGCATGGTGCAGACTGGTGGCAACGGTAGACTTATTTACCAAAGCCGAGGATGAAATAGCGAAGCTGGTCGGAACGGAAGCGTCTAGCATATTTGCTTCGACAACCTTACTCAATCATGGAGTAATTCCTGCCCTGATGGGTAATGATGGGGTGATGTTCCTGGACAAATCGGCTCACGCGACGATGTACGAAGGAGCAAAAATAGCGAGAGATAGCGGAGCAACCCTGGTTAGTTTCCCGCAGAACGATATGGGTGCCTTAGAAAAATTATTGATAGAACATAAAGAAGCTAAGAAAAAATTAATTATTACTGATGGTGTTTATAGTATGACCGGAGACTATGCCGACTTACCATCCCTGGACAAATTGGCGAAAAAATATGACGCCATGCTTTTTGTAGACGACGCGCATGGCTTTGGAGTGGTGGGCGAAAAGCCGGACGATACACATCCATATGGATTCAAGGGAAATGGGTTGGTGAAGTATTTCGGTTTGGATTATGACAACATTTTGTATGTCGGTTGCTTTTCAAAGGCGTATGGGACCTTTGGTGCTTTTGTGGCATGCTCAAAAACAATGAAAGAGTTTTTCCTATCACAAGCTACCCCGCATGATCTGGGTGGAGTTGGACCGGCTTCGGCAATGGCTGCACTCCTTGCCGGGTTGGAAATAAATGGGGAGAGAGGTGAAGAAAAAAGACAGAGAATCAATGTCTTGACACAAAAAGCAATTAAGGGTCTCAAGGAACTTGGATATACGGTAGAGAATAATACTGTGTTTCCGATTATCTATGTCAAGATGAAAAAACCGGAGCATATGGTGGAGACGTCAAAAATTCTCTACGATAACCATATATTACTCACCTTATCACCATATCCAATGGTAAAGAAGGGAGAGGAAGGACTAAGAGTAACAGTTACTTGTACAAACACAGAAGAAGAAATCGACCAACTGATTGAGGCCTTTAAAATTGCCAAAGCCTACTTAGCAACAGTAGAATAAATGAATATGGATAAAGCCCAAAAACAGATCATAGATATTAATATGGAGGAAAATAGGAGGTCGGAAATACGGAAAATTTTTGATAGAACTCCGATGTACAATCTGAGTGCTCTGGAGATTGATGGGAGAAAAATCCGAGTCTCAAAAAACCATTGGGTGATCGACTTTGCCTCATGTAATTATTTAGGTCTCGACCTTGATCCGGAAATGGACGATGATGTTAGTTCCAATATTAAAAAATGGGGAGTTCATCCCAGTTGGTGCAGATTGGTTGCCAGTCCGGAGATCTACGATGAGTTGGAAAGAAAGCTAGCTGAACTTATCGGGACTGAAACCACTTTAATTTTACCTACTGTAACTTTGATTTCAATTGGAGTAATTCCCGCTCTGATGGGAAAGTCCGGTGTAATGTTTCTGGATAAGTCAGCTCATGAAACCATGTATGAGGCTGGGAAGATAGCGAGAGATAGTGGTGCAGAATTGGAAAGTTATAAACAGGATGATTTTGCTACCCTTGAGGATTTGCTGATAAAACACAAAAATAATCCGAGAAAATTGATTATTGTCGATGGAGTTTATAGTATGACCGGGGACTATGCTGATTTACCCAAATTAGTTGAACTCGCAAAAAAATATGACGCAATGGTCTATGTAGATGACGCGCACGGTTTTGGGGTGGTGGGTGAAAAACCCGATGAGAGGAATCCACAAGGATATAAAGGAAATGGAGTTGTTAAGTACTATGGAATGAGCTATGACAACATAATATATGTCGGTGGCTGTTCTAAAGCTTATTCATCGCTAGCCGCTTTTATAGGATGTACAAACGAAATGAAAAAATTCTTGGAAGCGTTCGCTACTCCTTACGATCTTTCCGGTCCATGCCCTACCGCTTCACTCGCAACCATGCTCAAAGGATTAGAGATTAACGAGAAGCGCGGAGATGAATATAGAGAAAAACTGTGGAAACTAACAGAAAGAGCAATCGACGGTATTAGGAAATTGGGATTTACAGTAATCAACAAAACGGGATTTCCGATCGTATCGGTAGTTATCGGGGACACTGATAAACTGATCGATACCGCAAACATTCTCTACGAAAAGGGCATATTGGTAACGGTGGCTCCTTTTCCGATGGTAAAACGAGGGGAAGAGTGCCATAGAATTACACTAACTTCTGCGAATACCGAACAAGAGGTGGATCAGCTTATCGGTGCATTTGCGGAAATAAAGAAATATTTGGAAAAATAACCTAAGTGTGCCCGCTTCGCCGGCACTTTGGCCGATAGGCCAATGCTGTCTCAATCCTAAACGCCCACTGAAAAGAGTACCCGTCAAGTGTAGAGGAGACTAAAAAACCTTTTAGACGGCGTCCTGGATGTCTTCGGCGGCACCCTTAACTATCTTTTGAACGTCTTCTGCTTTATCCACTATTTCTTCTTTTTTGTCCCTTGCCTTACCTTTTAGATCCTCCATCATGCCCATGGCTTTACCTTTCGTGGCAACGAAAGATTTTTTAATTTTTTCTCTATTCTCTTTGTCGGCCAAGGCCATGGCAAAATTCAGACGGTTGTTTAAACAAAAAAACACCCACATTAGCGGGTGTTTGTAAACCTAGATCCTTGGTCCGTCCATGATGTCGATAATGCCGAGGCAGATCATGCCAACGGCAGTACAGATAATGGCGACGAGCCAGAAATCCACATAGAAAAAACAGAGAATCCCGAGACCAAAGTAATAGATCACGGCGAGAATGACGATGAGGAATATGAGCAGGCTGCCCAAAGCCTCAAGTATCTTCCCCCAGCCGTCGTCCGAATCACTAGATGAGGATGACGATGAGTCAGAATCTACGTCGGCGTCATCAACCGGCACCGGAACAAATCCTGAATTAGGGTCCTCATCGTAAGAAGACGTGGAGTCGATGATCTCGCTACCCTCACGGAATATGTTGAAGAGGGTCCGTTGTTGGTAATACGACAACTGTCGCAACCCGAATTCATCCGAGGTGCGCATCTGGTAGTATTTCATTCTTGGAAAGCCAATG
>LBYG01000024.1 GCA_000996085.1 Parcubacteria group bacterium GW2011_GWB1_40_14
TAGAATTGACCATTGCGAACGGTCAATTTTTTAGTTAAGCTTAAAAAAACCTTGAAAATATATTTATATTGGAAGGAGCATCTGGTGATTGACGCAAACGCTATTTCAGGATGGCTGTCTTTAAACGGCTTAAGCATTCTGCTGAAAATATTATTTTTGCTTGTGATATACAAAGCGCTTTTGTTTTTTAAGCCATTGAGACATTTGGTTCCTGACTCCTATGAACTTCTTTTTGAACATATTGTTGAGCGTTTCTTACGCGCCTTTCTTATTGTTCTTGGAGCGATTTATATACTTCCGCATTTTGGCGTAGATACAATCCCAATTATTGCTGGTTTGGGATTTGTTGGTTTTGCTTTAACATTCGCTTCACAGCGATTGATTGGAGACATTATTTCAGGATTTATGCTTATGGCTGAAAATAAATTTGCAAAAGGGGATGATGTTGAATTTGCCGGAAAAGAAGGCGTTGTAAATACGATTGGTTTGCGAGGCTTAACTTTGATCGATAAGAAAAACGGGAGAGACCATTTTATTCCTTATGGTGATATCCGGACAATAAGCAAAAAATTAACTGCATAAGCTGATGAGTAGAAAGAGAAGAGGTGATATGAGCAGATATAAATGCGAATTTTGTGGTTCGATAGTACCATATAGCGCAGCAGCCAAGCATTTTCAGGAGAAACATCCCGATAGGTTTAAACAGAGAGAAAACAGAAAATTTGCCAGCATATGGAATCCAAGGTTTGAACAAGATTTTGCCTTAAAGGACGTTTCGATAAGTTTGGTGCGATTAAGCGCAAAATGTCCGGCTTGCGATGAAGAATTATTTTTGATCGCTAATGACGCCACTAAGAAAATCGGTTATTTATGCCCAAAATCTAAATGTAAAATAACTATTTGGACAAGAGAAGAAAACGCCGATGGTTCTGAGCGTCTGGTGCCGTATGTAAATAAAAATTAATCCTTTGGAATAATACCAAGGGATTTTTTATTAAGTTTTGCCCGGCTCTAATTTTTAATCAGGGTCGGGTTGCTTATTTCATTTTAATAATATACGCTTAATTTTGTGAATAATTTTGAACCCAGGCCATTTGCATTTTTGGATACAGAAACAACCGGACGCCATCCGGGCATTCATGAGTTGCTTGAAATAGGCGTTGTGATTACACGAGGAGATAATTTGGCTCTGATAGATTCTTTTGAAGTAAAGATAAAACCCGCGCATCTTGAGTTAGCCGAGCCTGAGGCTTTGGCTATAAATCACTGGAGTGAAGAAGCGTGGAAAGACGCCTTGCCCCACGCCGAAGCCGTGCGTTTATTTTGTGAAAAAGTTCGTGGCGCAACACCCGTTGGATGGAATGTGGCTTTTGACCGGGCTTTTCTTGAGCCGGCCATGAATCGTCTAGGTATAGTTTTAGATGATTATAGTTTGGATTATACTTGGCGCGATATAAAAATGGATTTTATCAGATGGGTTTATTTGACTAAACAAGAAGATAAATTCGGCCCCAGATTCAGTTTAGGGAGCGCAATGCGCGAATTTGGAATTTCTACTGAAGATCACCATCATGCTTTGCCGGACGCTATGGCAACGTGGCAGATGGCGCAAAGATTGGAAGAAGAATTTAAAAAGATAATGTGATAGCAGAAAGCAAAATACTTGCGCTAAAGATATAGTTGTTGTTAAATAAATAAAATAATCTAAATTGCACTTTTATAAAAGGGGAAGCGATGTCTGGCACGTGGGTACCCAAATCACCCAATACCATTAATTTTCTTGAAACCGTTACGTCGGAAAGTATGGATTTACTTATAAGCGCGATAGAAGAAATGCATAAGAGTATTAAGAACGGCGCCAGTGTTCAGTTACTAATAAATAGTGCTGGCGGTGATGTTAAGTCGGCAACTGCTTTTTCTTATAAAATTCAAGAATCCGGGATTCCAGTAGTCACGTACGGGTATAGTATAGAATCCGCCGCGCTTCTTATTTATCTTACGGGCACAAGCAGGGTTGCTCATAAAACAAGGACAAGATTCTTTCTGCATGAAGTCAGAGTTCATATTGACGGTGAACAGGATGAACGTACTGCTTTCAATCTCGCCAAAGAATTGCAGAGACATAACAGGCTTTTTGCTGAATGCGTTGCCGAAAGAACGAACATTAAGGCAAAAGATGTTTTGAAATTGATGCAGAAAAATACCTGGTTGGATGTTGAAAAAGCCAAAGAATTAGGCATTGTGCACGAAATTATAGGTTAAAAAGTAAAATAAAACGCGTTTTTTAAAACGCGTTTTTAAATTCCGTAAAAGATATTATAAAATTCAGACCACAATTACAATCGTTTGTGAAGCCCTATAAAATAAGGATTTTCTATTGACACTATATATGCTTTATTTTAGAGTTAGATTAAATCAATCTACCTTGAAAAGATAACAAGGAGCAAAGGAAGAAACAATGTCCGCAAACCGAGGTATTGCAATGAATGAAAACCCTGAAAGCCTTGAATCTCATCTTAGAGAAGTTCTTAGTGGGACGCGGCATTTTGAAACAGCTGCGCAGACTATCGCTCGTATGATGCTTGAACTTGGCGTAGAGAAAGTCACGCGTGGCGGAAAAACTACGTATGACTTTCCATTTTTCCGGCAGGGTGCCAAGCACATTGTCGGCTGGTATGAAGAGACGAATCAGTTCGTTAACTTCGTGCAGGAAGCCGCGCGTGGTGGCTCAGGTGCCGAGCAAGCATTCGTTCTCGTAGGAGAGCCAGGTAACGGCAAGACATTTTTCGTTGAGTACATCTGTTATAAGTATCGGAGATTTCTTTCCAAACCCGAGAACAGAAAGTACACCATCGAATTTATCAATCTTAAAGAACTTGGCACATACGGGAAGATAAATGTAATCCAGTCCCAGACCTTTGAGGACCCGTTGATTCTTGCGATGAACCTTTTTGAGTCGCAGGAAGATAGCAGAAAGCGTTTGCTTGGTCTTGGTTTCAAAGAAAAGAATTTGGACAGGATCTATCACATGTGGCGGCCCCTTGGCGCGTGCACCGAGTACATCTGGAATGATATTCGCCATCATTACGAAGGCGATATCGAAAAGATGCTTGAGCATGTGCGCATTGTGCCGGTTCCGATCGCCGAGAGTTTGGGAATTGTTACGGGCAAGTATTCAGCCAGAGATAAGATCACTTCTTCGGCCACGGATCTCCTTGGTGAAGAAGATCTTTCGCGTCTGCTTAACCTTGCCGATACTTCGAATCCTTACAAATACAACGTTCGTAGAGGCGCTATTGCTCGAGTGGCTGGTGGCGGCATTCACTTTTCAGACGAGATGTTCAAGAACAAAAAGGACCTTGTTCAGATCTACCTTCAGGTAATCCAGAACAGGACCATTGAACTTGACGGCTATAAGTGGCCGATCGACTGTCTGGTCATTGCGACAAGCAACAACCACGAATTCAACCGGTTCATCGCCGAAAAAGAGGAAGGCCCGATTAAGGACCGTTCCACTATGTGCTATGTGTCTCACAACACGGACTATAAACTTCAAGAGGCGTTGACCGATTACGCGATCGGTTCTGAGAAAAAGTTCACTGTTACGGGTCAAGATCTGCATGAAGATCCTAACCTAAATTATGCACTTTCAGTTGCAGTGACATTGAGCCGTCTTCCGCATACCAATAAGCTGACACCTGTCGAGACTATGAAGCTTGAAGCTGGCGAAGTTGCCGGCGAGAAGAGCGTTCGGACATTGATTGAAGTCAAGGATATGCTTAACGCTAGTCAGGATGTCACCAAGCGTTGGGGACAGAAGGGCATTGGTCACCGGGGTCTCGGTCGTATTGTTCAGCGCATGCTGACGATGTCGGAGACTCACGAAGGCGGATGTTTGTTCGCGCGTGACGCTTTCAAAGCGGCCGAACGTGAAGTTATCGACTACGTGGCCGAATCGGTCGACCGCGAGAAATTCATGAAAGACTTGCAGACCGCACGCAGACTCTACAAGGAACGCATTAAGACCTCGATCTTTAACGCTTATCGTGATGACCCGAATGCGATCAGCAAAGATGTCATGGACTATGTTAACATGGTCATTGGTATCGATTCTGATCAACTCGGCGCAGATAAGATCTGGCGATATATTGATCCGCAGACCAAAAAGTTGAAGCCTATCAAGATCGACGAGCGTTTTATCGAAAGTGTCGAGGCTCGCATTGGCCTTAGCAATAAGGAGATGCGCGAAACCTTCCGAACCACGATCCGAAAGGTCTATGGCCAGAAGGTCGCTACCGATCCGAACTATAATTTCATGGATAACGAAGCCTTAGTCAAGGCCGTGACGGATGTCCGTCTGGAATCCGAAGTGGCCGGGGCTGCATCTTTGGCAGGCGCATTGGCCAACAGGACCAATGAAGAGAACTTGCGTATCTACAACCGCATGACCGATACTATGCTCAACAAGCTTGGCTACTGCAGGACTTGCGCTCAGAAGAGCATCGAGTACTTCTGCGAGAAAGTAGACGAAAGTTAATCATTAAACAAAATCCCTCATAAAAGAGGGATTTTTATTTTTTATTTTGCCGGTAAAAGCTCTTGAGGGCTTTCTTTTTGTGCCGATATGCGTTAAGACAATGTTAAGTCGAGTTTTGCAAGAAGCAAGCTCAAAAAAGACCCTTGAAAATCTAGAAGGAGATTTTAATGTCGAATAAGTGCGTTACTCAACTTGATAGATATGGAATGGAACTTGCCGCAAGAGAATATTTGGAGCAAAAGCTTGGTCTCAGACCTTTGGGCCGCGCGCGCAGTAAATTTTTGGCTTTGGAACCTCTTGAAGATCTAGTGAAGCGCGACGAAGATCGCGTGAAAGACGGTTTTCCAAAGAAGATTAAGTGGCGCAGAGAAATCCTCGGGCGTGGCAAAGTTATCACTGTGCCATATGTCGAAGAAGAGAAATTGGTGCACGGGGAATTCCAACCCAAGCGTGTCGTCACACTGGCACAACTTTTTGATGATGAAGATGAACCTGAAGATCTCGCAGAAGCTCCCGGCAGTGGGTCTGGGGAAGTGGGAGAGGTTATCGGCGAAATGCCGCTTTCTGTTCAAGGCAGCGACGGTGATGGTGACCAGGAACCGGGCGATGAAGGCGCGGATCACATCGAAGAGGATGCCTATCTTCTCGGTAGACAACTGAGCGAAGAACTTAAGCTCCCGAATCTTTCGGAGAAGCGTAAGCGTTTTCCGACGAATGAGTATACCTTTGATCTTACAGATCGCCACCGTGGTTCGGGACAGGTTCTGGACAAAAAAGAAACTTTGAAGAGGATCGTTAAGACGAACTTACAACTTGGGATAGTGGACAAAGACAATATTGATGCTGCCGACATGATCGTCGGGCCTAACGATAAAGTCTATCGCGTCCTTTCCCGGGAGCGTGTCTACAAGTCCAGAGCCGTTGTGTTTTTTGGACGAGACTATTCGGGTTCCATGTTTGGGGATCCGACAAAAGCTCTCGTGGCGCAGCACCTTATGATATATTCATGGCTTCTGGTGCAGTACGACAAACTCGTGATCCCGAGATTTATTGTGCATGACACTGTTGCCAGAGAAGTGTCGCCTCGTCAATACTTCGCGCTTAATTCCGGAGGCGGAACACTTATTACTTCTTTGTATAAAAAGATTAATGAGATCGTTGAAACGGAAGGTTTGGCCGAAGATTATGATATCTTCGTGTTCCAAGGCACTGACGGCGACGATTGGGATCGACGCGGTGATGCGGTTGCTGAACTGAATAAGATCCTGGGTTATGCGAGACGCGTAGGTGTCACGTTGTTCAAGCATCCGTATCTGATGGCTTCAGGCGGCAAGACGACGTTTGAAATATATATTGAAACGGCCGGCATCGAGAAGCGAAGTGATGTTTTCCGTATGCATGCTATGCCGGGCTTTAACGTGAGCGATGAAATGAATCTCAACGCGCTTAAAGCTCTTATCGCGCAGGATTAAGGAGAAAACATCATGGAACTACTTGATCTTGCGATGAAAAAGGAGATGGAGAAGTGTAAGCGTATCGCTAAAGATGCGGGCTTGCGGTTCTCTAATGACACGCTGGAGTATATCGTGACCAATCGCGATATGCTTGAACTTTCGCCTAAGTTGATGATACCGACCTTGTACGATTATTGGGTGCATGATGTTGAAACGGTCCAGAACAATTGGATCTACGATATCGTTCCCCACAATCCGTACGAGGCTGTTATAAATACGCGTCCGCCAATCTCTTACTATAACCAGGACAATGCTGATTGGTTCAATGTGATGATTTTTTATCACGTCTTGGGTCATATCGATTTTTTCCAGAATAACATTTTCTTCAGGAATACCGGGTACGATGATTTCTGCGGGCAAGCGTTGGCCGACAAACGGCTCATCAATAAGATCCGCGAGGATCTTGGAGCTGAGAAACGTTGGGTCGATTACGTAATTGAGTTCTCGCGTCTGATCGATAATTTTGTCGGATATTTTCCGGAATTGGAGAAGATCGACAAGGACGATTCGCCCGGAATGTTCGGCGTAATTTCTCCGAAAGTTGATTTCTACTTCGGCAAGTTCCTTCGGGAATTGCACGAGGCAAAAGCGCTAGACCTGAACTTTTATTATTCGGAGATAGATAGATATAATCGATATATCGAAAGCGCGGGAAAGAAGAACGGAGAACGGATGTTCTTCGAAGACAATATCCTGCGCGGAAGATTTCCTGAATTCCAGGCCACTTTTAAGCAGTGGCTTGAAAAAGGACAGAAGCCGAAACCTACGGATATCTTCGAGTATCTTTGGGAACATTCAGAGTTTCTCAATAAGAACGAGAACAAATGGATGAAAGAAGTCATGCAGGTGGTCCGCAGAACATCTCTTTATTTCCAGGGTCAGATCAGGACCAAGATCTGCAACGAGGGCTGGGCCAGTCTTTGGCATCAGCGTTTGTTCATCCCGGATGAGCGAATACGCACCCACGAAGTGGATTTTGCTAAAGTCGACTCACGAGTTACGGCCGACCCGCGCATTGGCATCAATCCATATGCTGTTGGCAAGCATCTCTTCGAGTTCATCGAAGATCTCGCGCGCAAAGGCAGGTTGTCGCCTGATTATCAACTGCTAAAGGACATTGAAGCAAGAAAGAATTACGACGCACAGCACGGTGAAGCAATTGGCCGACAAGCTCTGTTTGAGGCCAGACGAATCGTTGATGATGCCACGCTGATCAACTTTCTCTCCGAGAAGGATTTCCAGGATTTCGTGGACAAGTATCAGTTCTTTGTTGTTGGTGCGCGTCCCCATCCTGAAGATCCGGATAAGGCTGAATTATACATTAAGACCAAGGATGGCAAACGCTATCGCGATTTGCTTAACGCGTCTTTGTATCATCCTCCGTACATTGAGTATGAAAGCAAGTCCCATGGGCCGCAGCTTTACCTAAATCATGTCTACGAAGGCAGGAGCCTTGTCACGAAATATATTCCGGCAGTTCTGGCAGGCCTAAGCTTTTTTACCGGCCGTGACGTTAGACTCGAAACGACCGAATATGAACTCGTACAACCTCCGAACCGATGGGCTATGATGTTTGATCCGGATTATAAGCCGGAGCACGAGATATTGCGCGTATTGTACGTGTATTCGAAGCAGACTAAACAGATCAAGAAACAAATTCTTTAATTAATATCTTAATAGTCCCTCTATAGAACCGAGGGACTTTTTTGTTGGTCGCATATTGCCAAAAGGGTCTTCCATTTTGTATAAATTTAGGTTAAGACTAAGCTAACAGTGAGTTCTGTTTGACGCAGACTCGTTAAGTACTTTGATACATTGTCATCAAGGAGGTATCGGTGTGAGTAACCAGGATAGTTCTGCTTTCGATTTTTTGCAGAAAGAAATGCAGCGCAATAAACAACGCATTGACCGGAGCTTTGAAGAATATACCGAACTTATTAAGGAAAATCCTCGGCGTGTTCTGCGTAGTATTTCCCAGCTGTTTTACGATATGGTGAAAGCTAACGTTCGTGAAGAAGAAGATATGAATTCCGAAGATCGGGAATCTATCGGCTTTGTTCGGTACGATTGTTCGAAATTGTTCGTTGACGGAGCGGATAAGCCGTTCTTTGCGGATACGCCGTTTGCCAACAGGTTTATGTTGCAGATCGGAACTCTGCGACAAGGCATCCAGCAGAATAGGATACATGTTTACGACGGTCCGACAGGTTCAGGAAAGAGTACTTTCCTAAATAATCTTTTGCGGATGTTCGAGGTTTATACGAGCACTCCCGAAGGTTATGCCTTCGAGGTGCTCTGGGATATAGATGAAGCTGTCATCAAAGACCCGGCAAAAGAGAACAAAGACCTTCAGCTTTCTGTGCGAAATGTTGATGAGGTGCCCGACAGCGCCTCAAGTCGGAAGCAGCGTTCAAAGAGCTTACGGATTTCTTGTCCGAGCCACGACTATCCGATACTTGTCATCCCTAAGGAATACCGGTTCCGTTTCTTTTACCATTTGCTCCCGACCAGGACAAAGAAAGAACGAGAGACCCGAGATTATATTCTTAGGGAGAAAGAATATGAATGGCTTTTTGGCGGAGAGGCCTGCATTGTTTGCAAGTCGATCTTCCAGTCTTTGTTCGACAGACTAGGTTCTTTGGAAAAAGTTCTTCAGATGATGCGTGTTCGTGTGGTTCGTTTTGACCGCAGAGTTGGCGAGGGCATCACGGTTTTCAACCCGGGAGACCCTACCTATTTGCAGTCTTCGCAGCCCGCGATGCATCTTCCGCAGGATCACAATACCGATCATTCGTTACAGGAACGTCTTGACAGGCTTTTCGGGGAGAATGCCGTACGATACAGTTATTCGCCTCTTGCAAAAACGAATAACGGCATTTATGTCCTCATGGATATTAAATTGCATAATAAAGATCGTTTGCTTGAACTGCATAACGTTCTGAGTGAAGGTGTTCACAAAGTCGGCGACGTTGAGGAGAATATCAATTCTCTCTTCTTCGCCCTTATGAACCCGGAAGATAAGAAGGTGATTGAAGATGCTAAGATGGAATCCTTCCAAGGAAGGATTCAGTTCAACACCATCACGTATGTTCTTGAGCCAAAAACCGAAATAGATATCTACTGTAATGTTTTCGGTCAGTCTATCGGAAAACATTTTCTGCCACGGGTGCTTGATAATTTTGCGAGAGCTGTTGTTGGTTCACGGATGAACCAGGAATGCATTCCGCAAAAGGAATGGATCCCGGATTTCAAGAAGTACAGCCGTTACTGTGATGAGTTCGGGCTGTTGCTCAGAATGGAACTCTACGGCAATAACATTCCGGTTTGGCTGTCGGAAGAAGACAAGAATAAGTTCAAGGCGGAAGTGCGCCGTGCGGTCATCGGCGAAGGACTGAAGGAGGGGATGAAGGGCTTTTCAGGCCGTGAATCCATCGCGTTGTTCAGCGACTTTTTCGGCCGGTACTTAAATGACGAGAAGCTTATTACCATGAACGACGTGGTGGAATTCTTCAAGCATGGCATGCCGAAACTCATTCGCGATCAGAAACTTCCTCCCAAGGGTTTTCTTGATTCGCTTGTTGCTTCGTACGACTATGCCGTCCTTAATGAAATGAAAGAAGCGCTGTACTTTTACGGTAAAGATCAGATTTCCCGCGATATCCTAAATTTCCTTGAGGCAACTAACTATGATTTTGGTGACACCTTCGAATGCCGTTATACGCATGAAGAGGTTCAAGTTACCGTGGATTTTCTGAGACTTATGGCAAACCGACTTGCCGGCCGGGGCGCAAACGTGATTGAGGCGCAGAAGTTTGCCCGTGATGCTCTTCAACCCTTCATGGACAACAAGAATTTCCGCGAGGCCATCAAGGCATTCGGTACCGAGGACTTCGATTCACACGACGCCAGGATTAGAGAGCACGTCTCCCACATGATCGAGAATCTTATGAAGAATTTCGGTCATAATGAGCAGAGCGCTAAGGAAGTAAGCCTTTACGTTCTTGATAAGAATCTGGTGAGCAAGTTCGCTGAGGCGGCTCAAACTACTCAGCCGAAGGTTCCTTTTGGACGAATATTTCCTTAAGTAAATATTAAATAGCCCCGCAAAAGCGGGGCTTTTCTTTTCTGTGCCCCCACACCTGTTTAATATTAACCGTTAATTTAAAATTACGAGTTTTATATTATTTATGGTTTGTTTGAACAATGACCGAATTATTAAATAGGTGTGGGGGTAAACTGGTCAAAAAAGATCATTTCGACATACAATATAGGTATGGATTCAAATAATTCATTAAATGCTTTAGCGGCGGATAAGCCGTATTTATTTTGGGGCAAGACAACTGATGTTGCCGGAACTAGAAGTCGTATTATATGGCGTTTTTTCGAAATGCTTGCCGGACTTCTTTCATTTGGCACGCTTATTTTGCTTACTATTTTTTCTTTTTTGTTGCCTGCCGCAGTTGCTGTTTTCGTGATAATTTTTGATGTTTTGTGGCTTATGCGCGCCTTATCTTTATCTCTGCATTTAATAGTTTCTTATAGGAAAGTAAGAAAATTTTTGAAAATTGATTGGCTCAATAAACTAGAAACCGTAAAAGAATTTAGTTCAGAGATCGAATTAACCTCATGGAAAGATATTTGGCATTTAATAATTTTGCCGATGTATAAGGAACCAAAGGAAATTATTGAAGAAACGTTTCGGGCGTTAGCTAAAAGTAATTATCCGCATGAACGCCTGTTGGTTGTTGTGGCGACCGAAGCTCGGGGGGGAGAGGATATTGAGACAATGGCAAAAAATATTGCGGACAAATATAGGAATGATTTTGCCAAAATATTAGTTACTTCTCATCCGGCAAATATTCCGGGAGAAATAGCCGGGAAAGGATCAAATGAAGCGTGGGCCGCGAAAGAAGCCACTAAATTATTGGTACAGACGCGCGGCATAAACCCAAAACATGTTATGGTCTCTTCTTTTGATATAGATACGCGCGTTTATCCTCAGTATTTTTCTTGCCTTACGTATACTTTTTTGAATTCAGAAGATCCTTTGCGTACGAGCTATCAGCCAATTCCTTTATATAATAATAATATTTGGGAGGCGCCAATGTTCTCCCGTCTTGTTGCAACCGGAAATACAATATGGCAGTTGATACAACAGGTGCGTCCGGAACAAATGGAAACCTTCTCTTCACATTCCATGAACTTGGATTCATTGATAAAAATAGGTTTTTGGAATACGAAAGTGGTTTCGGAAGACTCGCTTATTTTTTATCAGGCATTTTTAGCTTTTGAGGGGAATTATAAAGTTAAACCTCTTTTTTATCCCGTATCTTTGGATGCTAACATCGGAGAAAATCTTATTTCAACGATCGGTAATGTTTATCGCCAGCAAAGACGTTGGGCTTATGGCGCAGAAAAAATACCGTATTTGTTTTACGGTTTTTTAAGAACAAAGAAAATTTCTTTACGCAAAAAACTTTTTCATTTATGGGTAATACTTGATGGATTTTGGTCTTGGGCATGTAGCGCCTTGATTATTTTTGCGTTTGGCTGGCTACCTACAACCGTTGGAGGGGAGGAATTTAAATCGACAGTTTTGGCGGCAAACCTTCCTTATGTTACAAGTTTTTTACTCAGCATCGCGATGTTTGGTATAGGCGTTAATGCTCTTGTTAGCTTTCTTTTACTTCCGCCAAGACCCAAACATGTCTCATATTTAGCTCTTTTTAGTTTTGTTTTACAATGGGCGTTTTTACCTATAATAATTATAATTTTTGGTTCTATTCCAGCATTAGATGCGCAACTAAGATTGTTATTTGGAAGGTATATGGGTTTCTGGGTAACTCCAAAGGGAGTTACCCAGAAACAGGGAAGGGGTCGGGAAACCGTTTAAGGTTTCCCGCCTGCCCCGACGTACGTCGGGGTGAAGCGGAATTAATGCGAACTCCGTTTTGGAAGGCAGGGAACGTAGCGACCGTCGGAAACCTCAAGGTGTCCGAGACGGGGGTCGGGGTTCGCATAAAAAGAGCGGGTTTGAAGGAGTCCAGCCCTATGTTTTTAAATTAGAGCTGGACGACGTTTTTGTGGTCACGCCTAAAGTCAGAGTAAATAAAAGAATATAACTATTTAAGAAAGATGCAAATTTGCGCTAATTTTGGCTATCCTCCTGCTTAGTTGAGGATATTGTTTCATGTTCGGATCAAGACGCAAAAATTCTTTTGCGGTTTCGCGCGATTTTTCAACAAGCGCAACATCCTTTAAAGCCTTCAGTATTATTTCAGAAAGTCCCGCTTGTCTGGTTCCGAGGATTTCTCCCGGCCCTCTTATTTCAAGATCTTCTTGTGCCAATTCCGGACCGGAAGTGAGCCGTTCAAAAGCTTTGAGGCGTTTGCTGCCTGCCCTGAGCGAAGTCGAAGGGTTACCGCCTTTTTCAATGATCAAAAAACATTTTGATTCATATTCGCCTCGACCTATTCTGCCGCGTAACTGATGCAGTTGGGCGAGGCCAAAACGGTCCGCTCCTTCAATTACCATTACTGTGGCATTGGGCACGTCAATACCCACTTCAATTACGGTCGTGGCCACAAGAATATCAATTTTACCTTTCTTAAAAGCGGACATTGTTTCATCTTTTTCTTTGGCTTTCATTTGTCCGTGTAAGAGGCCGACTCGGAGTTCAGGAAATATTTCTTTAGCTATTTTTTCATATTCAATTTCAGCGGCCTTTAAAGCCATTTTGTCCGATTTTTTAACTAGCGGATAAACTATAAATGCTTGATGTCCCGCAATTATTTCCTTGCGGACCAGCTCATAGATTTTATTTATTTCTTCGATGGGAATTATTTCAGTGGTTATTGGTTTGCGTGTTTGAGGAAGATCATTCATCAGTGAAAGATCGAGGTCGCCAAATATTGTCAGAGCTAAACTACGGGGTATGGGCGTGGCTGTCATAGTTAAAAAATGCGGGTATAGAGTATAGGGTTTAGGATGCAGTTCTTGCTGCATTTTGCTTAAAATTGAACGTTGTTCCACGCCAAATCGGTGTTGTTCATCAACTATTGCTAATCCAAGTTTTTTGAATCTTAAAGGTTCATTAGTCAAAAGAGAACTTTTGGTTGCTTGCCCTGAGCTTGTTGAACGGGTTGATTTTCCTTGGGCGCGTTTGCTTATTAATGCATGCGTTCCGACCAAAACATCTATTTCTCCGTTTTTTATTTCTTTAAATAATTTTGGTTTAGCTATTGGCATGCTGGATTCAGTCAGACGTTTTGGCGTTATTTTTGAAGTCGAGCCGGTAAAAAGACCAATGCGAAGTTTAAAGGGCGTAAGCAGGCGCGCCAGTTCTTTAAAATGTTGTTGTGCAAGTATTTCCGTCGGCGCCATTATTACAGATTGCCATCCGGATTTTGTTTGTCCTAAGCTTGTTGAACGGGCCGCGTTAAGCATCGCTAGTGCCGCAACCAGTGTTTTTCCGCTGCCTACTTCGCCAATAATTAACCTATTCATAGGCGAAGTTTTTTCCATATCTTTTAATACCTGGAATGCGGATTTTCTTTGGCTTTGAGTAAGCTCCCAAGGCAGGCGTCCCAAAAAATCTTTTATTAATTCAACATCCATTTGTATGGGCGCGGCTTTGTGGTTGCTCATGCGCAATTTTGATTGCAATGTTGCGCATTGTATTAAAAACATTTCTTCAAAACTTAGGCGCTCAATTGCTTTGTTGGCCTCATCTAAATTTTTTGGCGCATGCGCTTGCCGTATAGCCAAGTTTATATCAAGCAAATTGCCTTTGGTTATTACTTCTTGGGGCAGTGTTTCTGAAATTTCGCCAATTCGTTTTAATGCTTGGGCGATAATATATCGTAACCACCGGGAAGTTATCCCTTCGGTTTCGGGATAAATAGCCAGTAGAGGTTTGTCCTCTGTTTTTTCGATAACGATTTCAGGAGCCTCAACACTTCGACCAGGCTCAGTGTAAATATTCTCCCAGAAAGTTACGCCTATATAATTGCCGTTCTTGCCCGCAGTATATTTTCCGGAAGCAAAGATATATTTTCCTTCCTTAAGTTTATGTTCAATCCACGGTTGGTTAAACCAGACCAGTTTTACGCTGTCTGAGTTGTCGCTTACCAAAGCTTCAATAATACTCATTCTTTTTTTCCACGTCCGTGTTTTTTCTATTGACAGTATTTTCCCGAAAATATTTACTTGTTGGCCGATTTGTATATTTTTTATCGGAGTGATGGTCGAAAAATCTTCATAGCGGCTTGGTAAATGCCACAAAAGATCATTTATGCTGTATATTCCAAGACCCCGCCTTAAATTTTCAGCAAAAGCAGGGGAGACAGTAGAAAGTTTTGTAATCGGGTCTTGTAAATTCAGAGGAGTCATATTGTTACTTTAACATTTGTTTACGATTTATTAAAAATAATAATTCCGGCATTATGAGTTCAAGTAAAGAAAAAGCTTCTCGCAAGAGCGAGAAGCTATTATTATTGAAATTATTTGTGGTCGTTTAATTAGTGAATGGAATAGCGAGAGCTCTTAAAGCTCGTCATTGTTTTGTCCCACAAAGACATGATGGCAGTATGAATAACTATAAGCAGAAGAGTGAAGATAAAAAGCAGGGCAGGCGCGATGATATTCCATGCTACGTGAATGCCGAAGCTCGTCCAGATGGATTGGTTCACAATGCCGTAGTATCCGGCCAGCACGCTCAAAACGAAAGTAGCAACAAAGCGGTACGCTTTATGTGCAAGAGTTTTCTTCCTCTCTTCTTGAGAAAGCAGGTGCATCAGCGCAAAAAGGACGCTTGAGATCAGTATGCCATACCAGGCGAACGAAGTCATTGCGCCAAACAAGATGATGAGTGGCGCGCGGAAGATCAATTCCTCGACTGCGGGCGCAAATACGTAGTACGTCGGAGCACCAACCGTCAAGAGAATTTTTGCTACATTCTTTTCCCGCCACTCTTCGTTCGTGAAGTTGTCTCCGAGCCGCCTCGCGATCCACTTCAGGTAGAGGAATGCGATACCGGCGATACAAGCTAAGGCCAAAATAGACGGAAGGAATATATAAATTCTTTCCACTTGACAACAAAAGTCAAGGACAACAAAAAATCGTTATTTCTGGTGTTTATTATCTTTTAAGCTTAATAAAACGTAAATATGCCACATATTTATAAAAGTGAGCCCGCCTTAAGCGGGCATCTCAATCTGCTAATCCGCCTCTGGCGGAAAACAAATTAGATGTGCCCTCGAGAGGAATTGCCATAGCGGCCTGCGAATATAATGAGCAGTTTGCCGCTATGAGCATCCGCCTCAGGCGGACAAATGCGAACGTAACTATTTGCGACCTTGACCACTCTTTAAAAATTGTTCACGTTTCTTCGCCTCGATTTCTGTTAAAAAATTCTCTTTATGAATTAATTTTAACGGTCTTCTGTTATATAACGATTTAGTTTTACCGCTATTGTGTTCTTTAATTCTACGGTTAATATCGGTTGTAAAGCCGATATAAAAATTCTCATCTTTTAAACTTATCAAAACGTAAGTATGCCACATAGTGTATGGCCCGCCAGAGGCGGGCATCTCAATTTGCTAATCCGCCTCTGGCGGAAAACAAATTAGATGTGCCCTCGAGAGGAATCCGTCCGCCAGCCGGCGGACTAGAACCCGTCGCTTCACTCCTTCAAAACCCACGGTTTTGAATAATTTCCTCCACGGGAAGGCGCTACGCTCCTTCCCGACCCCATCCTTAGGGTTCGATTCCTCTTGATGCAGCAATATTTCAAAATAAATTTTATAGATGTGCCCTCGAGAGGAATCGAACCCCTATTTGAAGCTCCGCAAGCTTCCGTCCTATCCGTTGAACGACGAGGGCATATTACTTTAGTTCAAAATTTAAAATGCAAAGATAAAAATTTAGGAAATTCGCCTATGGCGAATAACAAAAATTTTGATATTTTATATTTAATTTAACTATCAGAATCCTATTTTTCTAGACAGCTGATCCATTAATGATATTTGTTCTTCTTTTTCCTTTAAAAAGTCTGTTAGAATCTTGCGTATTTCGTTTGGGTCGGCGTCTTCTAGTGGAAAATATAGCATAGGCATGAAGAATTTCTTAGAACGAAATGCTATCTCTTTTATATCCGGCGGGTGATAAAATATCCAGAAAGATGAAATGTCTGTATAGGGGATGAATTTCATGCCAGCAAAAATACCTTCGTTAGTGAATCCAAAAGAAATTATGCGAGGCTTTTTAAAAGCTAAAAGATGGATAATTATTGCTCCAACGATAGTAAGTATTGTAGCCGTATAACTTTTAAAGAATAAAAGGGATATTAATATGAATATTGCGGCAACTATTATTGTTGTTTGTGTCCACAATTTTCTGTCTTTTTCGTAATAAGTATATTCCGGCGCGATCCAAGAAAATAAAGTATTTTCATATTCAACTATTTCAGATACGGGCTCTTCTTGTTTAACTTCTTTTTTCAAAAAAGGTAGATCTTTTTCTATTTGAGACTTTTCAGTTGGGTTTAAGGCAGGCAATTTAAAAGGCAAGGAATCGCTTTCAGGTAATTTTTCCGGCAAGCTTCCTTTTGGCTTTTCACTTTTTATCGGCACATTCGGATCGCTCCCTTCGATATGGCTCAGGGCAGGTCGCTCGCTCAGTGCAGGCAAATTATTAAGCTCTTCTTTATGGGCCGGAAGCAGGTTCGACTTACTCACTGCAAGCAGTCTTCTGCTTCTTAAATCTACAACGTTTTTTGAAGGTTTTTGTTCCATTTAATTTTATTTTCGTTCCAAATAAATTGGCGGTGGGGGTGGGATTCGAACCCACGAGGGCTATTAACCCTAACGGTTTTCAAGACCGTCCGTTTCAACCACTCACGCACCCCACCTTATTAAATCCAAATTATATCAATTAAATACAACATAAGATTATCATTATCTCTAATGACGAGCAAGCTGTAATAATATTGTATTATTTATGATTATGGCTATAATAGGAGATATGGCTGAAATGCTTATAGATAAAAGAGTTATTTTCCCCAGAAATAAACAAAGGCAATTTATTTTACTCGCAAAAGAGAAGATTAATATTTCGTGGGGCGCAATGGCGGAGATGTTAAATGTTAGTTCAAGAACGTTAACTGATTGGAAACGTGAAAAATTCTCCATTCCTTTAGGTGCCATAACCGCTCTTTCAAAAAAGAGTGGTATAAAAATCCCTTACAATATCGAAATCAAAGAACCGTTCTGGTATGTCCATAAAGGTGCGCGTTTGGGCGGTTTAGCACGCTACAAAAAATATGGCTCCATCGGTTCATCTGAGAAAAGAATTGCGCAATGGCGAAGTTGGTGGGAAAAGGAGGGTCGTTTTCGAAAAAATACCATAAACAATACGCCGTTATCATTTAAGAAACCAAAACCGTCCGATAAATTATCTGAGCTTGTTGGTATTATTATAGGTGACGGCGGTATTAGTAAATATCAGATTAGTATTACCTTACATCATAAAGACGACGCTGAATATATGATATTTGTCATAAATTCAATAAAAGATTTATTTGAAGTTACTCCTGCCGTATATCATGATGCCAAAGATTCTGTTAATAATATTGTGATATCCAGGAAGAATTTAGTAAAATTTTGTGTTGAAAAATTAGATTTAAAGATTGGCAATAAGATTCGTCAGCAAGTTGATATTCCCGAATGGATAAAAAGGAATAAAAAATTTCAGATTGCGTGCGTCCGTGGATTAATTGATACAGATGGTTCAGTAATTATTCATAAATATGGCGTTAATGGAAAATTATACAACTATAAAAAACTCCAATTTACCAGTCTTTCGAGACCTCTCCTTTTATCTGTTTATAAAATTTTAAAAGATTTAGAAGTAAATCCGCGCTTGGCAAGACAGAAAGAAGTCTGGATTGATAGTAAAATGTCTGTTAAAAAATATTTTGATATAGTTGGCTCACATAACTTAAAACACTTGAATAGATATAGAAATTAATTTAGATTGTATGTAGCGCGAGGAGAGGTCGCATAGAGGCCTAGTGCGGCACGGTGCTAACGTGCTGACCCCTTTAAAAGGGTCCGTGGGTTCGAATCCCACCCTCTCCGCAAGTTAGGAAATGAAGCAGTTGGCTCGCCAGCCGTTTTGCAAAAACGTTAGAGCTCGTTCATATTAAGAATATAAGTCGAACATGAAATCTACATTTGATGAATGAAGGTTCAGAATTAGACACCATTTCCGACAGCGAAAATTTTGATATTTCGGTAAAAGTGGCGGAATTCAAAGAATTGAAGGGCGAAATTTACGCTTGTGGCTCTTGTCTAAAAATACGAGGGAAAGAAGAAAGCGGAGTGTGTCCTGTTTCCACGATGACTGATTTGTTAAAAATGGTTGAGAGTTCGGACAAGGTTTTAGTTTTTGGTTAATTCAGGGTGGCGAGGTTTCCGAGCGGCAGCAGGGCTGGCTTCCTTAGGGGGGGAATTCCGCCAGCCGAGCCCAGAGAGTTCCGTTCGGATATTTTCAAACAGACACCGCAAAAAATTATTCTTTTGCTACTATGGCAGCCCAGACTGAACGCGCGCCGTTTTGTTTTAATACGGCAGCAGCTTCTTTTAGGGTTGCGCAAGTTGTTGCTACATCATCTATCAGTAAAATATTTCTTCCCTGAAGTGTTTCATTGTTAGTAACAGCAAAAGCTCCTGAAATATTTTCAAATCTTTCGTCGCGTTTTAGATTAAGTTGCGGTTTAGTGTTTTTTGGGCGTATTAATATATCTTCAGATGCCATTTGAATATTAAGCAATGAAGAAATAGTTTTACTCAGTAGCGCAGATTGGTTAAAACCTCGCCAGCGCAATCGCTCTTGAGATAGGGGCATTGGTACGGCTAATAAATTATATTTTTGATAGTCGGGAGCAACACAGTGTATTGCGTGTGCCAAGGCGGCCGCAAGTGGATTAGCTAATTTTCTTATAAATAAATATTTAAGATCATGTATGGCGACTTGTCCGATAGGATGTTTGTAGGGCATGGCGTATATGAACCTACGGAGCCCTAGTTTTATTATGCAATCATGGCGAATTGTGCTGTCGGGAAGTCTTTTTTGGCAAATAGGACAGCGAATATTTATATATTCAAAAAGAGTATTTTTACACTTTTCGCATAGGAAATTGCGCTGCAGTTGTAGCCCGCAACCTATACAGGAATAGGGGAAAATGAGTTCGGTCAGCATATAATTTATGTTATACTATATGTATGCCAGGTAGTGAAAATTCGACCGTTCGCCTACGGCGAACTTAACTTAATTTGCCTGGTAAATTTTTTAATACGTTAAGAATATTTTAAACTAGAAATTCGTTAATTATCAATACAAATAGTCGAATTTCTACTACCTGGTATGATTTTGAATCTATTCAAGAGAAAGCCGAAGGGATTTCTCGGTATTGATATTGGAACCTCGTCAGTGAAAGTTGTGGAGTTATCTAGCACAAAAGCCGGGGTAAAATTGGAAACTTATGGCGAACTTAAGGCCTATGGTTATTTAAAAAGACTTTCTGATCCTATTCAGAGCAGTTCTTTACAGATGTTGGACAGCGAGGTAGCCGAAATGATCAAAAGGATAATCGATGACGCAAATGTTTCAAGTACCGCAGCATCAATGTCTATTCCGGTTTTTTCTTCTTTTTTTACTTTACTGGAATTGCCGTCAATGAGCGTCAAGGAACTTGCGAGCGCGATTCCTTTCCAGGCTCGGCAGATAGTTCCAATACCTATTTCCGAAGTTGTATTGGATTGGGAAATAATCGGAAGATTTAATCCTCAAGCTGGGGGAAGTACCGTTCAAGAAAAATTACTGGTTTTATTAGTAGCTGTTCCGCGCGAAGTTGTAGATAAATATGTCCGTGTTGCTAAATTAGCCGGAGTTGAATTGCGCGGTTTGGAAGTTGAAACTTTCAGTGTGGTGCGAGCATTGTTACACGACAATCAAGAAACTAATTTATTGTTGGATATTGGGGCGCGCTCAACTAATATTACGATAGTCGATAGTGGCACTATTCGTATGAGCCACAATCTTGATATTTCGGGAAATGAATTTACTAAAACTTTAGCTCACGCGTTGGGCGTAAACATGAGACGCGCTGAAGAACATAAGATATCCCGGGGATTGGTTCAAAAAGGAGGAGAATTGGAAGCTTCCCGGGCACTCGTTCCTTTGATCGATGCGGTCATGCAGGATGCAGAAAAAATAATGAATATTTATTATCGTAAATACGGTAAAAAAGTAGTGCGTGTGGTTTTGGGCGGGGGAAGTTCTAATCTGCCCGGACTTCGTGAATATCTTGAATCGCGTTTTGCCCGCGAAGTTGTTATAGGAGAGCCATTTTCAGCCATTAAATATCCCAATATTTTGGCACCGGTTATACAGGAAATAGGTCCTGCGTTTTCTGTGGCTATAGGTCTTTCCTTGCGAGAAATTTTGCCGTCAAAATTAGCAGTTAAATAAAAAATGGCAATTACCATCAGTCCAAAAGGTTATGGAGGCGATGTAAATAAATCTGTAAATTACGGATCTTCTATTCCGTTGTTTTCTGTTATAGCGGTTATAGTTTTTGTGACAACAATTATTCTGTGGTTGACGCTTTTTGCTATAAATTTTTCTTTAAAAAACCAGAAAACCGATCTTGAAGAAAGAAGAACCGAATTGCAGCTGGAAAAAAGCAATCTTAAGCAGGAAGAAAGCCGTTTGCTAGACGCGCAAAGAAGGGTGTTTCAAATCAAAGAATTATTAGATAAACATCCCAACGGCCGTCTTATTTTTGACGCTTTAAATTCCAGAACACGAGGCGATGTAAACTTTACAGCCGCAGAAGCCGATCTTCAGGGAAGCACACTAGAATTAACAGGACAAGCTAAAGATTTTCAGGCTCTTGCGGCGCAAATTTTGGCTTTTGAACGTGATGATCAAAATAGATTTCGTTCTGTGGCGGTAAAGAATATACGCAGGGATATTACATTGGGCGAAGTGGGAGCAGTATCATTTTCTATATCGTTGGGTTTTGATTCAGCCATACTTGTGAATAAATAATAAATTATGCCAGGTAGTGAAAATTCGACCGTTTCGCCAAAGGCGAAACAAAGAATAACATTATCTGGTAAACAGCAAAAAATATTTTTAATTAATTAACTAGAATTATAATTTCAATATTTCTTCTTTTGGGCAGTTTTATAGCCGGTGTTTTGGGCATGGTTCCATCATGGCAAGCAATAAATGAAAGCATTGCGAGTAAGAGAAATGTAGAAAAAACAGTTCGTGATCTTGAGATGTATTTTGCAAGTTTCGATACGTTAAAAAAAGATATTAAAAATAATATAACGCTCGAAACATGTAATCGTTTAAATAATATTGCGCCAAACGGAAATGATCTGCCCCAACTAATGCTGCAATTTAATAGTTTGGCTTCAGCGCATAACGCTCAACTTCTGGGATTATCTGTAGGGGAGCCAATAGCGATATCTGAAAATCCGGGCGCTTTGAAGAAATCAGTTTTAAATGCAGTTATACCCGTAAGTTTGGATAATTCTATGGCGTTTTTAGATAGCATTTATCATATCGAACGCTTGGTTGATGTAAGGTCTGTTAAAATAACAGCCCTTGCTAACACCAACACATCGGATACGCCCACGGCCGCGATAAATAATTTGGATGCGGTAATATATAGCGCAGGACGCCCTCTTGATTGTGCCAGTTTAACTAAATAAATTTTATGCCAGGTAGTGAAAATTCGACCGTTTCGCCAAAGGCGAAACAAAGAATAACATTATCTGGTAAACAGCAAAAAATATTTTTAATTAATTAACTAGTTCATTGTAGTGGTTGGAATTTCAGGTTTTATTTATCTGCAAATAAAATCTAAAATTTCCGAACCGCTTCCCCCATACCAAAACGCGGAATTTAAAGTAGATAAATTAAATACAGAAGTTTTTTCCAGCAAATTATTCTTGAATTTACGCACATTAGCAGTTTCGCCCGGACAAAGCGATTATAATAAATGTCTTGGCGTGCCGGGACGTCCTCATATTTTTACTCCTTTTGTACCATGCCCGTAACACCGTTTTCATCAAATCGGCCAAAACATGTACATGCAAAATCCTCAAACGCGCAGGATTTTATAGACCATCTTATTAAAGAAGATATTATTTCGGCACAAGAGGCAAAGGATGCAATAAATGAATCTAATCGTCTTGGCCGTCCCATTGAAGCAATTTTGATAGATAGACAGTCTTTAACCGAAGAAGAAATGCTAAGCGAAAAGGGAGCATTTTTGGATATTCCTTGGCGGGCGATATCTTCTGAATATAAAATCGCTGAAGCGGTTATTTCGCAAATCCCTGAAGAGGCAGCCAAAATATATAAAATAGTGCCTCTGTCGCGTGACGGAAATAATGTCGAGGTTGGCATGATAAATCCGGAAGATGTTCATGCGCAGGAAGCATTGCAATTTATTGCTGCGCGAGGAAATTTTATTCCCAAAAAAATATTGATTTCTTCAAAGAGTTACGAAAATATTATACGGCAGTATCGTAGTCTTGGTGGAGAGGTCACCGAAGCCCTTTCAGAACTTGAACAGGAAATTAAGATTGAAGGAGGCGCTTTACCTGCTACGCGCGCTGCCCGAACCGTTGAGGCCATACTTGAAGAAGAAGCTCCTATAGTAAAAATGGTCTCTGTTATCATGCGTCATGCTTCTGAGGGCGGAGCTTCAGATATTCATATTGAACCTTTAGCCGATCGTTTACGTGTGCGTTTTCGTATGGACGGCATTTTGCATACGTCTATCCTTCTTCCTATTAACGTGCATCCGGCGATAGTTTCAAGGATTAAAATTCTTTCAAATCTTAAAATAGATGAAACGCGTTTGCCTCAAGACGGTCGTTTCCACGCGGTAATAGATGGCAGAGAGTTTGATTTTCGTGTCGCTACTTTTCCAACAGCTAACGGGGAAAAAGTTACAATTCGTGTTTTGGATCCCACTACCGGAGTTAGAGCATTGCCTGAACTTGGTTTGACCGGCAGAACCCTTGAAATTATGGAACACGGCATTAAGAAGCCATACGGAATGATTCTAATTTCCGGTCCTACCGGTTCCGGTAAATCAACAACTTTGTATGCGCTTTTGAAAATATTAAATAAGGAAATGATAAATATAGTAAGTTTGGAAGATCCTATAGAATACACGATTGATGGAGTAAATCAGTCTCAGGTGCATGAAGAAATAGGTTACACTTTTGCTTCGGGATTACGACATATTTTGCGTGGGGACCCTAATGTTATAATGGTAGGCGAGATTCGCGATTCAGATACCGCTAAACTTGCGGTCCATGCGGCGTTAACCGGCCATATAGTTTTAACGACCATTCACACAAACAGCGCGACAGGTATTATTCCAAGGCTTGTGGATATGGGCGTTGAACCATTTTTGATACCTTCTTCTGTAGCTGTTGGTATGGCCCAAAGACTTCTGCAGAGATTATGTAATAATTGTAAACGAACGTTTGTTCCGGAACCTAAAGTTGTAGCTATGTTAGAACGCGAACTTAAAAGTCTTCCGGAAAAAGAAAGAGAGCGCATCCCAAAAGACGGCTATAAATTATGGGTAGCGCCAGGATGTGATAAGTGTGCCGGACAAGGCAAAAAAGGCCGAATAGGTATATATGAAGCTTTTGATATGACCTCTGAAATGGAAAAAATAATAGTTACTGAGACTACAGAAGGAAATATTTTGAAAGAAGCTAATCGGCAGGGGATGGTCAGCATGTTACAAGATGGTTTGCTCAAAGCCCTTGAAGGCCAGGTGTCTTTGGAATAAGTTTAATTTGAAGCATGAATCCCGTTAGAAAATTGCAATATTTTTATGAATTATTATTTATATAAATTTAATTGTTTGATTATTGGTTGCCAAAAAAGTTCACGAATTTTTTTGGCTGTTGATACTAAGGCAATTTTCTAACGGGATGAATTACGAACAAGAACTAGAAGAATTATTATCAACCGTAGCCATGCAGTCGGCCTCAGACGTTCATATAGCAGTAGGACGTTATCCTACTATTCGTGTAGATGATGCGTTACTGCCCCTGTCGTCAAAGAAAATATTAACTCCCGAAGACACGGAAAGTTTTGCGCAGGTTATAATGACCAAACCACAGTGGGAAAAATTTTCTTTAACAAATGAAATAGATTTGGGTTATTCTTTCCGAGACAAAGCACGTTTTCGTGTGAACATTTTCAGACAAAGATCTTTTGTATCAATAGTAATGAGGCTTATTCCCGCTCATGTTAAATCTATTGAAGAATTGGGTTTGCCTCCTATACTGCACGAGTTTACACGACACGCTCAAGGATTTTTCCTTATGGTGGGACCGGCGGGCCACGGCAAATCTACGACCTTAGCTGCTTTGATCGATGAAATTAATCACGAAAGGGCGGATCATATTTTGACTATAGAGGACCCGATAGAATATTTATTTCAACAGGACCGTTCAATTATAGATCAGCGCGAGGTTGGAATAGATACTAAAGATTTTATTACAGCTTTGCGTTCTGCATTCCGCCAGGATCCGGATGTAATAATGGTAGGGGAAATGAGAGATGCCGAAACAATTGGAGCAGCTTTAACCGCAGCCGAGACGGGTCACTTGATCTTTTCAACACTGCATACGAATAATGCTGCACAAACCATAGATCGTATAATTGATACTTTCCCCGCTGAACAGCAAGGACAGGTTCGTAATCAATTAGCCATGACTTTAACGGGTGTGGTATCGGAAAGACTTATTCCACGACTTGAAGGCGGAAGAATTCCGGCTATAGAGGTCATGATCGCCACACCGGCAATACGAAATCTTATACGCGAGAAGAAAACGCATGAAGTTGATTTGGTAATTGAAACCAGCGCAGATGACGGCATGTTATCGTTGAACCGATCGTTAGCCGAGTTAGCCAAGAAGCGTGAAATTTCTTTGGAAAATGCCGAACTTTATTCAAGCAATTCCTCAGAATTAAGAATGCTAATAGGACGTTAATAAATCAAATATCAAATATTAAATATCAAAATTTAGGTATGTTGTTTCGCAAAAAAGCGAAACAACATTATAATTTCGTCGCCTCGGCCTGACTCGTACACGGGCGGGCAGGCGAATCACAACAATTTTGATTTTTGCATTTTGAATTTTGAATTAAAGTAGTGCCATCATACTCATATCAAGCCCGTACTCCCTCGGGTGAAGCGCAAAACGGAATAATTGAAGCCGGCTCGCATGACGCGGCTGTGGCAACATTGCAACGTCACGGTCTTTTTATAACTAATTTATCCGAAATAGAAACGCATAATATTTTTAAGAGGGACATTAAAATTTTCCAGGGAGTTTCGCGTAAAGAAATAGTTAATTTTTCTCGTCAACTATCCGTTTTATTCGAGGCCCGTGTTCCTTTAGTTGAGGCCTTAAGAACGCTTTCTGACCAGACAAGAAATCGAACTTTTCATAAACAACTTCTCGCGATTGCAAATGATGTTGATTCAGGCAAACCTTTATCGGAAGCCTTATCTGAATTTTCTAAAGGTTTTTCGCCTTTTTATATTCACATGGTAAGGTCAGGCGAAGTCTCGGGTCGTTTGCAGGAAGGACTTAATTATTTGGCCGACTATTTAGATAGGGAATACGCGCTGATTTCTAAGGTTCGAGGAGCTTTTATATATCCTATTTTCGTATTAGTGGTTTTTATTGTTGTTGCCTCAGTTATGGTTGTATTCATAGTTCCTCAGCTTGAAGCTGTAATTAAAGAATCCGGTCAGCAATTTCCTTTGCCTACTCGAATATTATTAGGCGTCTCTTATTTTATCAGGCAATACGGCATTATTATAGGTTTGATTTTGGGCGTTATCGGGTTTTTCTTTTTTCGTTTTATCAAAACCAAGGAAGGTAGATTTTGGTGGGATGGCATATCGCTTAAGGTGCCGGTATTTGGCAGTCTTTTGACCAATATTTATGTTTCCCGTTTTAGTGATAATCTCGGCACTCTTATTTCGGCGGGTTTGCCTATTATTCAGGCTTTGCATATAACTCGTGAAGTTGTAGGCAATGAAATGTTTAGTTTAATGTTGTCCGATGCCGAAGAAGCCGTTAAACGTGGCGAAATGATAAATGGAGTTGTTCGCCTGCAAAAATTTATGCCACCAATGGTAGCGGAAATGATATCGGTAGGGGAGAAAACAGGTAAATTAGATGTTATTTTAGGCCACGTATCCCGTTTTTTTAGGAGAGAAGTAGATGTTTCGGTAGAAAATATAGTTTCGTTAATTGAGCCTCTGTTGATAGTTTCTTTGGGTTTGATCGTAGCTATTCTTGTGGCCGCTATTCTTTTGCCGATTTATAATTTGGCTAGCGCGTTTTAGATGGCGTATTGCTTATTGTATATCGTTTAGGTTGATGTAGTACTTTTTGATAAATAGTTTCGCGTATACAATTTTCGATTAGCTATTAGCAATTTGCGACATGCCGAGAAGAATGTGGATAAGTTTTCCTATTAATATATAACGTTTTTTGTGTTATATTAAAGAAAGCTCGCCCCGTTAGAAAATTGCTTAATTCAGACAAGGTTTATTAAACTTAAAAAATAAGCCGCAAATAGAAGGGGGGTGACAATTATGACTAAAGTTTTAAACCGTTTTAGCGCTTTAAATCCTCAAAAGAGGCAAGGCGGTTTCACCTTAATAGAGCTTTTGGTGGTTATTGCAATAATCGCGGTTTTGGCCGCCGTCGTATTGGTCGCCCTCGGAAATGCCCGCACAAGAGCTCGTGATGCCAGGAGAGTTTCTGACCTAAACAACGTGGCATTGGCATTGGAGGTCTACCTCGACACAACGAACGTAGCAACATATCCTACAGCTGGAGTTGCCGCGCCAAGCAATGCTCAATGGGCAACGATGGTAACGTCTTTACGTGGTGCCAACGTTATTCAGGGAACAATTGAGGACCCTATCAATACTGCCGAGATGCTTTACAGGGCACAGACCAATTTAGCTAATGCTAACGGTACTGGCGCCGCAGTTGATACTTCCTATCTTATCGGCGCTGACCTTGAAACAACCAGTACAGCTTCTTGCGCCAGTGATTATGATGGCCCGAATATCGGTACTGTTGCAGTAGGCGCTACTGATTGTTCAGAGAACGCCGCATCTGATTGTGCAGGAGATGACACTCAAGAATTGGATTATTGCATTTGTAATGGTCCAGCTTGCGAGTAAGAAACATTACAGTGTTTTTGTCCGGACTTGTCTTGATTTTACGTTTTAAATCGTAAAATTATATAGACAAGTCCGGATTGTTTTTAACTAGATATTTATATTATCGATATGTTTGCTTTATCGGCAGTTTTTAGTTTTGTTTTTGGAGCTATTGCGGGCAGTTTTATAGATGCCGCCTCAGAGCGATGGGGACAGGATAAATCCATAATGGGACGCTCGCATTGTGTTTCGTGTGGTTATGTATTGAAATGGAAAGATCTGTTTCCGGTTTTTAGTTTTTTGGCACTACGTGGCCGATGCGCAAGTTGCGGGGTTAATATTCCGCGTAGGCATTTAATTATAGAAATTCTTACGGGGTTTATTTTTTTTGTTATTTTTTTAAGTTTGCCTCTTTCAAAGTATATTTTTGTTACGGGCACAGAGATAGATCTAATTTTATTTGCCAATCTTTTATTTTTGTGGGTAGTAACCTCAGCTATTTTGATACTTATTTTGAGCGACGCAAGATTTTATATAATACCGGATATAGTTTCGATGCCGGGAGCTCTTGCGGTTTTAATTCTTGCGGCCTTGTTGGATTATGTTTTTCCTAACATAGACTCGATATCTTTTCTTGCTCAGGAAGGAGTCAATAATATTTTTTCACGCGTAATTCCTTCTTTTCCCGAAAGTTTATTGGGAGCGACAATCGGTTCGCTTTTCTTTTTTTCCATATCCTTTATTTCAAGAGGGAAGTGGATGGGATGGGGAGACGGTAAAATGGCCATGTTTTTGGGGGCGCTTTTCGGATGGCCGTTTGTGGTCTCGGTAGCATTCGCTTCTTTTGTATTGGGTTCATTTGTAGGGCTCTTTTTAATGCTTAAAAAAGAGGCAACAATGAAAAGCTTGTTGCCATTCGGAGTTTTCCTGGGCATTTCGGCTATTTTCTTTTTGATATTTCAGAATACATCTGACGGTCAAATGTTCAGATTTTTCTCTTCAAGCTTCTTTGCGCTTTAGAGATATGGTACAATAAACCCAAGGTTAATTAATTAGAAATAAACAAAAATATGTTTACAAATTTTTTAAATAAACTAATGAATCGCCCTTCAGCCGAAGACAAAAAATTCTGGAAAGCGATAGGCGTTCTCATTGCTTTTGCCGCAATCGGAGCGGTGTGGTTCCTTTTTGAATCATTACAATAATAGGTTTTGAGTCAAATATCGGGATAAGGTCTAATTTATTTTTAGATATTCTTTTCCTTCACATAAATATTTTTATTTTTAAGCATGCTTCGTCGTCTACCCAAAATTTTATTGCATCGCGTGCCTTTTTTGCATAAAAAAGCGGCTGATCCAACCTACGGCCAGGTTTTGGGAATTTTATCTCTTTTTATTACTATAGGCGCGATATGGTTCATGTTCGCGACGTTGCGGTATTCCGGAGTTTTTTATGGTCTTACTTCTAATTCATCGCAGAATGATCCATATCCTCCGATAAGAGGAGAGGCTTTTGTTCAGTTTGATTTTGGCGTTAAGCCATCAAGAGCTTTTCGTGGTTCAGTTATAGACGGAATGACGCTTAGTGAAACGATTCAGCAAGCTGCAATGGTTGGTAATTTTGATATAGTTTGGCAGCCATTTATAACTATTGACGGTTTATCTGACGGCATGGAAGGCAAACAATGGGTTTTTTATAAGAACGAAAACAGAATAAATGAAACGCCAGATGTTGTGTCCGTAAAGCCGCAAGACGAAATATTTGCAAGATTTGAATAAACAACTCTAGCGTTTAGCGTTTAGCGTTTAGGGTATAGGGTTACGCGGCTAACCGCTATACGCTAAACGCTTTTTAAATAGAAATTTTATTTACATGGTGCTTAGGGATATTACAATTAAGAATAATACGCCCTTATCTTTGTTAAGAGGTGGTTATACTTTAATTGAGCTCACGGTTGTAGTATCAATTGTTGTTTTTGTTTCGATCGTTATATTGGTAAATACTAAAGGCAGTGATAGGGCACTGGCAGTTAAGCGTCAGTCCAATGATATTGCTTTATCTCTGGCAAAAGCCAGAGATAATGCCGCAAGTTCAACGCCTTATTTGGGACAAATAGTTTATGGTTATGGCGTGCGTTTTAATCTTCAAAGCGATAAACAGAGCTATATTATATTTGCGGACACAAATAATAACGCAAAATGTGACGACGTTGCTTGCGGGTGCACTTTTGGCTGCAAACAAGAATTGGTGGAAAAACGTATTTTAGATTCTAAGACAACTTTAGATAATTTGGGCATGAACAGTGCTGATTCTTTATCTTATTGCAGCACAACCACATGCTCTTCTTTGACCGTATATTTTTGTCCACCCAACCCGAATACATTTATTTTTGGTCAGGGAGCCGCTGTTACCGCTCCATTTAATTGTTCTGCTTCAAATTTGAACCCAAATAATATAGCCCGAGGAGATATTATAGTAGCCGGCTTGGGCGGGGGAACAAATCTTCAGTCTAAGGGTATAATTACCGTTAGAAAAACTTCAGCTATTCAGGTTGGATATAGTATTATGACGACCCCGGTGCCTCCTCCGCCTTCCCCGCCTGCATTGCCCTCAGAAAATCTTACACAGATCCGTTATCATTGGAGAAATGATGTCGGAGGTGAGACGACCGCAAATTCCGCGACAGGTGGAACAGAAAATACTATTTTGAAGAATGTTTTGAAAAATGAAACCAAGCGCTTGCGTATAGAAATAGCAAACAAAGGAAGCGCTGATTCCGCATCAATCTCGTATCGTATTGAGTTTAGAGCCAAAGGTTCTTCTTGCGGCGATGATACCGTGGGAACGTGGCGTGACGTACAGACTGGCCCTGAATGGAATATGGCAAATAATTCCGGAGGAATAATTAATGCTTCCGCAACTTCCGACGTTAATCCTATATCAAGCGGGGGCGTTAATAATGAAAATCCAAGTTTTAAAGCAGGTTATTTTATGGATACGAGTAGCATAACTCCATCGATGACTTTAACTGCTTCTGAATTTACAGAGCTTGAATATTCAATTCGTGCCGGCGGTCCGGCGCCAGATGGAGAAACATATTGTTTTCGTGTCACTAATGCAGCTTATGCCGCAGGCACTTCCAGCGCAACAAACAAATTTACATATCAAATTTATCCTGAACTTACTTTAGCCGGTCCAAGTTTAGCTCAAATTCACTATCGTTGGCGTGCTGATGATGGGGATGAGCCAGCGCCTCCGCCTATCGCTGGCGCAAGTTGGGCTACCGCTGAAGATACCAAGTTGGAAAATTTAATAGAAGGAAATCAACGTAGACTTCGTATAGAGATTTCTAACCGGGGAGAAGATTCTTCTTTGGGAGCGCAGTATCAACTTGAATATAGATTAAAGAGCGGTTCTTCCTGTGGAGGTACGGGATGGGGCAAGGTGCCAGCGTTAATAGACATTGGATATTCCACTTCGCCATGGCAAATAGTTAATTCTGCGATTGTTGGTGTAACTGACGGCGAAGCTACAACTAATTTTTTAGGAAGTCTTACTGACGACCCGGGAAAAACTTTCGCTCCAGGAAGGTTGCAGGAGGCAACAAATCTTACTGCCTCAATAACGCTTAGTAAAACCCAGTTTACAGAATTGGAATTTTCAATACGACCCACTGCGTTCGCACAAGACGGCACAACTACTTGTTTTCGTTTAACTAATGCCGGTTCAACCGCGGCATTCGATTATATTTTATATCCTGAAGTTGGCACGGCTCCAGCACCGGAAATTTCGGTAAGCGATATTTCTAAATACGCATGGAATCCAAGCGCAGGATGGATATCTTTTAGGGATGACAGCGAAAACCGGGTGGTAAAAGTCGGTATAGTTGATTTTATTGGCAACGGAAAGATTTTAAGCACAGGTAATTTTGTAAGTTTTAATTGTGCCTCAGCTCCTAAAGCCGGCGGAGATTGTACACCAGCGGGTTCATCTGATTATAAAGTTACGAGGGACTCCAGTGGCAATGTTTTTGGATGGGCATGGAGCGATGACTATGGTTGGATAAGCTTGAATTGCGCAAACGATTTTAATCCTTCACTTGCCGGAGTCCAAGCCCAATGCTTAGCGCAAGGAGGCTACGACTATAAAGTAACAATCAATGTAAACGACGGCGCTTTTCATGGCTGGGCATGGAACGATATTTTGGGTTGGATAAGTTTTAACTGCGCGGAAAATTCAGATGGAGTTTGTGTTTCTTCTAATTATGAAGTGCGTCTTGAAAGCCCACTTCCGCAAGGTTCCAATGTGCCACCTGACACTAAATGTAATGTTGATCCTTTAACGGGTTCTCCCGGTACAACAACATTTAATTATGATGCTTTAGGTACAAGCGATTTTGAAAATAATTATCCGATAACTTATTCTTGGGATCTAGACGGTAATGGGGTATTTGGTGATGCTACTGATGTGGGACCCGTTCAAAAAGTTTATCAGATTGATGGAAGATATACCGCTCAGGTTCGAGGAACAGATAATGTCGGGAATTCAAAAGTTGTTTCTTGTGCAGAAGTTACTGTAAGCAATCCGCCAGTTATGACTTCTTGTGTTAGGGTTAGCTCCATTCCTCCTTCCGGTTACTTTTTGACTACTGATCAGATAAGATACAGAATTAGTGCTTCTGATCCCGATAATAATCAGATTTACTATACTATAAATTGGGGAGATTTGAGCGCTTCTCGTGTTCCTTCGACTGGAATGGTTTTTGATGATATTGCCCAAGACGCGTATAAAATTTATTCTGCGCAGGGAACTTTTATTCCCAATGTTACGGTTACAGATTCTTTCGGGGTTAGCAGTTCTCCTGCGTATAATTGTCCCTCGGTTATAGTAAAAGCTGTTCCAACTACCCCGACTTTAAGCGCGGTTCGTGGCAACCAACAAGTCGCGCTTAGTTGGTTAGCGCCTTCTGATGATGGCGGCTCGCCAATAACTAATTACAAGATTTATCGCGGCACAACGTCAGGAAATCTTTCCCTGTTGACTACCGTAGGAAATGTTCTTTCTTATAACAATATAGAGCTTACTAATGGAACTACTTATTATTATCAAGTTGCCGCAGTTACGGTAGTTGGAGAAGGATTCAAAAGTAATGAAGTAAGCGCTAAGCCGGCAACAGTTCCAAGCGCGCCAGGTGGCTTACTTGCAATCTCAGGAGACGCTCAAATAACTTTGAATTGGAACGCGCCAAGTTCAGACGGAGGAGATTTTATAACTACATATTCTATATATAGAGGAACTTCGTCTGGAAATGAGACTTTCTTGCAAGATACAGGCAGTGCCGGGCTTTCATTTATTGATATCGGTTTGAATAATGGAACGACATACTATTATAAAGTTTCCGCGAAGAATCCTGTAGGTGAAAGTTTAGCTCAAAGTAATGAAGCAAGCTCCACGCCGGTTGGTTTACCTGGCGCGCCGCAGAATCTTGCGGTATGTTCGCCGGACGCAAGTCCATGCGACGATCAATTAATTCTTACCTGGAATCCTCCGCTTTCAGACGGTGGCTCATCGATAATCGGTTATACTATTTATCGGCAAGATCGTATTCTCCCGATAGCCCAAGGAGCAACTTCTCCTTATACAGATACTGACGGAATCACAAATGGAGCCCAGTATTGTTATACTGTGAAAGCGGTTAATGTTCGCGGTGTTGGTCCTGAAAGTTCACTGGTATGTTTTACTCCTGCCGCGGCGCCATTTATCACGGCACAGAACGCGACTTCAGTCGCCGCGTTTTCCGCCACATTACAGAGTCTTATTAATCCTGGAGGAGCGGCAACCACCGTATGGTATAGATATGGTACGTCAAACGGCACATGCAGTGATACTTTTGGAAGTGTTCAAACTTCAGATATTCTTATTTCATCAGGCACTATTGCAGTCCAGGAACCTCAGTCAGTTTCTAATTTACTTGCCGGTACGACATATTATTTCTGCGCGATAGCTGAAAACTGGCAGGGGAGAAGATATGGCGCGGTCTTGAGTTTTAAAACAACAATTGGTTTAAGAAATGTTGCAACGAACGGAACAAGCGCGGCCGATCCCAACCTTCCTATTAATAAACCCGCTGGAGTTGTTACCGGAGATATTATGGTGGCTGCGATATTTACTAATTCAACTGTTACTATTACTCCGCCTGATGCTAGTTGGAGCACGGTTCTAAATACCGTTAACTCAACTCTCGCACGACAGATTATATTTATGAAAATCGCAACTGCCAGTGAGCCTGCTTCGTATACGTTTACGTTTTCTTCATCTATACGTGCAGCTGGTGGAATTGCTGCTTATGCGGGCGTTAATACCGCTACACCTCTTAACGGTACCCCGGCAGGAAACATTTGTTCGTCTTCATGTGGTGCTACTATTAATGTTCCTTCGGTTACCACAAGTGTCCAGAAAACTATGGTATTGGCGTTCTTAGGCAAAACCAATAACAATCCCGCTTTGGGTCAGGTGAGTAATATGACTGAACATTGGGATGTTTTTTCAACGGGTCCAAATCCTCGTATTGAATCTTCACAGGATGATTTATTATTGGGAACCAGCGGCGCGATCGGAACGCAGACAGCAAGCGGGGCTTCTGTCCCATGGATCGCGCAAATTATGGCGTTGAATCCTCAATAGCAAATAATTTTTAATTTAGAATTGAGAATTTAAAATTTGTGCAGATAATTGTGCATAACTTCTTTGTATATAAATGTTTTTGAAGTGGTATACTTTAAAGTAAGATAAAAATAGAATGATTAAACTGTTTTCAGAATTCAATAAAAAAACAGCTCTACGTGCTGTAGTTTTTGGTTTTATTGCCATTGGTGGCGGAATTTTTGCTGTGCGAATAGTTTCCGCGGCCTGGACCGGACCTACTGCAAATCCGCCCAATAACAATCCATCTTTTTGGATTTCGACCGTACCTCCTGCCTCACCGGTTGTATATTACGGAACCGGCGGAGGGAAGGTAGGTATTGGAACAAGTACCCCCAGTGCCTCGTTGGCAGATAAATCTTTGGATGTTGCGGGAGATATAAATGCCGCACGAATTTGTATAAATGGTGTTTGTAAAAATGATTGGGGGGCGGTAAGCGGTTTAACTGATGCTTTTAACAAAGTTGCGAATAACGCGAATGTCACGCAATTTTCTGCAGTTGGCGGGGACAGAATTCAGTTTGATGCCGGAAGCGGTTTGGGTGTAAGTTTTTTTTCTGCAAGTAACAGAGTTACATATAATTTAGTAGATTGTCCGACCACAGGACAAATTTTAAAAGATAATGGAAGTGGTTGGATATGCGGTACTGATAACGGAGGAAATATTTCAAGCGGAACAATAACAGGTCAGACGTTATGGTGGGACAATATTTTAAGTCAGTGGACAGCCGGAAATAATATCATGGTCAATAGCAGTTCAACCGGCGCCCCAACAGGTTTTGATCCAAATTACAGAACAACTATTGGCAACAGCGCGGCCGGAAGTAGTCTTGGTGGAATAAAAGCAGAAGTTAACGGACTTACTGCTCCGGCAATATATTTAAATAACGCGGCTTCAGGTGGGTTGTCTCTTGATACGGGTTCTTTTCAATTGCGGGGAGTTGCTGCGGGTTCTGTTTCTGTTCCAGGAGTAGGGAATGGAAGAATCTATTATGATTCAACTAATAATAAATTTAAATGTTGGGAAGGCGGAGTATTAAAAGATTGTATTACTGATTCTACTTCGCGTCCGCAAATTCAATTTGGTGGAGGCAGCAGTCAGGATTTACGTTTTTATCGTTCGGTGCCTGCAACGTTAACTCTCGATAATAATGCGGGTGGCGCGGCTAATCTTAATGTTACCGGCGCATATCAGCAAAATGGCACTTCGGGCGTTTCTGTCGCTGCATGTACCGCTGGGCAATTTTTGACCGGTACTGTTGCCGGCGGCATCGTAACTTCCGGAAGTTGTAGTACGCCATCAGTATCTAACGCTCTGCGCGCGGATAATGGTAGTGGTGTCGCTAGTGATTATGTTGCACGCATTAAACTTAGTACGGATACAACTGGTTATCGTGCACGATTAGGACTTGATGCTTCAAGTAGAGGCGCATTAGAATTTGGCCTGGGCGGCGGCGCGACCGCACTTGATACAAGCATATATCGAATCGGCGCAGGCCAACTTCGTTTGGATAATTATTTGGGTATTGCCGGAGGAGTTGATACAAATTACGGGCTTACTCTTTCAACCCGAGGCGTTAAAGCCGAATCTTCAAGCGCAACTCAGCCCGCAGGATATTTTGACAACACAAGTACCGGTCCTGATTTAATTATTAATGGCGCGGCGCAAAACTGGCCAAGCGCTAATTCTTCAGGAATTCTCACTAACAATGGTTCGGGACTTCTTACGTGGGTAGCAGCAGGCGCGAGTATTACTTGCAATCCTACTTGTACAACCAATTATGTTCCTAAATTCAATAGCGCGAGCACTGTAGGAAATTCTCAAATCTTTGATAATGGAACTAATGTAGGTATCGGGACAACAAGTCCTGACCAAAAACTACACGTACAAGGTACGCTTCAAGTAGGAGACGATCTGTTCCCGGGAAGTTTCATAAATATAATAGGCGCAGGGATAAGTACTGATTTTGGAATACAAGCAGGAGGCGAGACTAATCCAGATGCAAAATGGAGAATTTATGGCAATACAAACGAACCAAGGTTGATGTTTGATGTTGGTGAGATTATGGTGGTGAGTTTAGTGGGTGGCAACGTCGGTATCGGTACAACCGCACCAGGCGCAAAACTTGAAGTTGCAGGCCAAGTAAAAATCACAGGAGGTATTCCAGGCGCAGGTAAAGTATTAACTTCAGATTCTGTAGGTCTTGCAACGTGGCAAACTCCGTCTGCTGCTCCCGCAACAACTGTTAGCCAGGATAGTGGTGATGCCGTCACTAACAATTATGTTTCTCGTATTAAACTTGCTTCACCCACTGATACTACCGGCTATCGTGCGTTGTTAGGATTAGATGGTTCTAGTCGTGGAGCGTTACGATTTGGTCCCGGAGGCGCAGGAACTTTTGATACGGCTCTTTATCGCAATTCAGCAAACGTCCTTCAATTTGATTACGCGTTGACCACAGAAGGAAACGCGGATCCTGCTTATCATATTACACTTAACTCAAATCTGTTTGCTAATAACCCAAGAGGAGGCATTAAAGCGGATATTAATGAAAGCGATACGGTTCAATCAAATATTGCCGCGTATTTTTCTGCGGCTAATTCAACGATAGGGAATTACGCATTATTAACC
>LBYG01000025.1 GCA_000996085.1 Parcubacteria group bacterium GW2011_GWB1_40_14
GAAAGCCCGCCTAAATTTTCCCAATTTTCATGAAGCCAATTTGCAGTCTCAACCCATTCATCATTTCCAATAGAAACCGTTACTGAAGGATTGTGTTCAGTGAAATTTTCTTTTACTTTTTTCCAATGTTCTAATTGTTGCAATGCGGTCAGATCATTTCTGAAAACTTTTGTCCCTTCGGGCGCCTTAACCGGAAATTCCAAAACATAAGTTGTCGCGGCGCTGTCCAACTGTCCTACTTCGGGATAATATGGAAATTTCTGTTCTTTCAACATCGTGAACAAAGGATCGGTCGCGGAAATTCTCACACGGCGAATATAATATTGCGAGTGACGAGGATGCATTCCGCTTGAGGCGTCAACCAATTGTGAAACAGTTCCCGACGGCTTAACGCATGTAACGCAGGTTGACTGGTTTATTCCAAATTTTTCCGCATATATTTTATTTGTCTCAACTGCCATGTCTCTCATTTTCCGCAAAACTTCTTCCTCGTGCACTAGCGGACAATCCCACTGGCCGGTAATAGAAACGCCCAATAATCTTTCTTCCTCGCAATTTTTCTTCCATTCTTCAGAAATATATTTGAAATCCGTAAGTGTAGACTGATAGGTTCCCAAAATTGAAGCCAGACGCGCTTTGCGCAATAAAGTTTCTTCTGTGTCTTCGGCACGGGCAACAACTTCGGTTAAATTGCAGAATTGTTTTGAGCGCAAAATAATCTCGCCGCAAGGGTTTGTGCCTGTTGTTCCCGCGTGCTGTTCGAGTTTTTCCCAGCGCCTTTGAGGTAATTGCTTTTTTAAGCCGCCACGATTGAAAATGCCGCGCTCCCCTGTTCCGCTTTTGGCCAAAGACAACCATTCTTCCAAAAACTGTGCAGCTGTGGGCTTTTCGTTATATACAGCAGAGTTATTGGCAAGTGAACGTTCCGGATTTGTTAAGTAAAACTGGCCTACTTTGGCGTTGCGCATCTCTTCATCATCCAAATCGGACAATGAGATAAGAGCGCTTCGGCGCACGCCGCCCATAACCACTACCTCTCCTGTTTTGCAGACAATATCGTGAACATCTATATTGCGGAGCCGCTTTCCTTGCTTGGCCAATATCTTGGCGCGACTAAAATCAAGCAGAGAACGCAATGGTTCGGGACCGGAACTTCGGCCACCCATGGTGGCAAGATATGCTCCTGCCGGACGCAACTGCGAATAATCAAATTTTATATCCTGTCCGCCGTACCAAGCTTTTAATCCTATGGTCATGGAGTTGCCCCAACCTTCTTTGCTGTCTACAGAAAATCCCACACCCGTGCCGCACATTAATAAATACATTATTTCTGCAAAGTCTTCTATTTTGGACGGAGCAATAAAAGAACAGTTGTAAGCGCAAACATTTGTTTTTCTCGCGGCCTTGCCCGCACTCCACATTAAACGCATTGAGGGCATAACTTCCTGTTTCAAAATTGCTTCGCGAAGCTCGGCGTATTCTTCCTGGGTCAGATCATTATTTATTTTCTCGCGCATGAAATCCATGTAGCGGTCTACGGTTTCGATCCAGGTTTCACGACGGCTCTCTAATTCATTCCAACGCGAATAAGTACGGTAATAAATAAATTCGGCCAGAGGATTACGGAAATATTTTTTTGCGTCTGAGGCCAATTGTTTTACGTTGTCTGGAACAAATTTTTGTTTTTCACGTACCTGAGTTCTCTCGATACGATAAAGAATGTATGACTTGGCTGTTTTTGCAAAATCAAGAACAATTAAAGACTCTTCAACAAAATCCTGTACTTCCTCGATATGGGGAATGTGCGATGAAGGAAATTTCTTTGCCATCTCGCGAACCACACGCTCAGCAACTCGGGCGGGATCCTTGGTCAGATCGCCCTCTTTATTTACTTCCATTGCGCGATAAATAGCATTTGCAATGCGATTTTGATCAAATGGCAAAATGCGTCCATCGCGTTTGCGGACTTGAGTAAATGGTGTGGTGTTTTTTGGAGGCATTATTCTTAAAAGGTTCCTGCGCATCGACTAAATTACGCAACCCGCTTATTTTTTGGTAAAACTCAAACCATTACGTACAATTAAGATTTTTCAAGAAAATTATGTGTTAAAAAGCAACACTTTAAATTAAATTTTATAAAAAGTTTGCCAATTTAAAAATTATTTAATAAAAATCGTGCATTAATAAAGAACTTTTGAAAAAAATTTTGCTTTTTGAGACTTATTTTAAAGCCAAACACGCCTTTAGTTCGGCGTGTACTTGCGCGTCTCTCACTGCTTAAGAAATTGTGCCCTTTTGGGGCATTGAACTGGCAGCTTTTGCACAAAATTATTCGATAACTTATTTTCTTTTTAAAAAATCAGTTATTGAATGAATATTTAGTAAATTTATGAACTTATTCCTAATACTACCACCAGCACTCGCAACTGTAAAAAGTCCGAAAGCGGTACTTTATCCACAAATAAAAAATTTTGTGCAAAAAACACAAAACAAAACCCACCAGTTAAAGCTGGTGGATTAAGAACTATTCCTGACTCGACAAATAAATAATTTTATTGTGTAAAAAATGGACTTTCTACTGGTTCTTCCTTCTAATAAACGCGGGAACCTCAAAAGGATCTTTGGCGTCCTCATCCACAACCACTTCTTTGGGATTTTTTACGTCAATTGGCTGGCTGTGATTATTTTCTCTGCGGAAAATCTGCAGATTGCCTTGCGGTTTTGATTTTTCTTTTCCCGGAAAACCCGAAGCTATCAAAGTTATGCGTAATGGGCCGCGCCTGGTCTTATCTTCAACTACCGCGCCAAATATAACCTTAGCTTGTGGATCGATGGATTCGGTAATTATTTTTGCGGCCTCGTTAATTTCCTGCATGGTCATATCCGGAGTTCCCGAAATAGTAAATAATATTCTCTTGGCGCCCTGTATAGAAAGATCAAGCAATGCGGAGTCAACCGCAGCGCGTGCGGCGTCCTGCGCGCGCGTGGCGCCGATGCCCTGCCCTATTCCTATTAAAGCGGTTCCCGCTTCCTGCATAATTGCTTTAACATCAGCAAAATCAACGTTTATTAATCCCGGCGTCGCAACAAGATCCGCAATTCCTTTAACGGCCTGGCGCAAAATGTCGTCGGCAAAAGCAAACGCGCCCAATACAGAAGTTTTTTGATCAATAAGATTTAATATTCTGTCGTTATAAATTGTAATTATGGCGTCTACATTAACAGAAAAATTTTCCCATGCTGTCTCGGCGATCTTTGCGCGTTGCACGCCTTCAAAAGAAAACGGCCGCGTTACCACACCGACAACTAAAGCTCCTGTTTCTTTTGCGATCTCAGCAACAATTGGACCCGCACCCGAGCCGGTTGCGCCACCCAAACCTGCTGTAATAAAAACCATATCCGAGTTACCGACGAAATCTCTTATTTCATCGCGTGACGTGTCGGCTGCCTGAAATCCGAGTAAGGGATCCATTCCCCCGCCCAAACCTTTGGTTACATTTTTTCCGATCAATAATTTTTTATTTGCCGAAGCATGATGCAAATCCTGCGCGTCGGTGTTGATGGCAACAAATTCTATTCCGCGCAAACGGGACTGAACCATCCGGGTTACGGCTTTTCCGCCGGCGCCTCCGACGCCGACTACTTTAATGCGGGCTAAACTTTCAAATTGTGGTTTTACGGAAGGCATGTTAGTTGTTGCTCCCGAGCTTTGCGAGGGATTGCAACACTGCATCCCGAGCGAAGTCGAGGGATTACTTTAATTTATATTCTACGGAAGAAGTGATCTAAAGAATCGCTTGATCTTATCTTCATGGAAACTGCTCTTTTTATTCGAGGTTAATCTTGGCATCTTGGGGAGCTTGAATGAGGCGCTGCTCTTTTGATTATTCATGTCCGAGGCCATAAGCACAAGACCCAAAGCCGCTCCGAGAGAAAAGGCGTTCCCTAGTTCAGCGCCGTCGAAATCATCAGCATAACCAAGCTGGCTGGGCAGGCGGAATGACTTCTTGGCAAGCTCTAGAATTCCCGGAATAGAGGCTGAGCCGCCGCTTATTACAACCCCTGCCGGAAGCATGCGTGAACGCTCTACTTTCTTCAATTCCTCATTAGCCAGCTCAAAGATCTCTTCCAGGCGCGCTTCGATTATCTCGGCTATGGCTTTCCTTGAAAATTGACCCGATTCCCTTGGATCAAGGTCTGCGGCATTTATAGAATCTCTCTTGGAAATACTGGCCGGGAGCGCGGAGCCAAAATCGTTTTTAACTCTTTCGGCTATATCAAGTGAAGTTTTCAAACCTATAGCTATATCGTTAGTGATGTGCGCGCCTCCGATCGGTATAACACCGACCTGAATGCATGTTCCTTCTTCAAAAATAGCGACATCAGTCGTTGCGCCGCCAATATCCAATAAAAGCACGCCCAATTCTTTGTGTCGAGGGGTTAAAACAGCGCGAGCGCAAGCTATCGCGGAAGGAATAAACTCCTGTGGTTTGAGATCGATCAGATCCAAAACCCTTTCCAGATTCCTCAAAAACGGACTGGCTCCGCAAACAAGAACAGAATCTACTTCCAGACGGACTCCGGACATGCCCACGACATTTTTCATACCGGCTTCTCCGTCCACACGGAAATCTTTGGGGATAGCGTGAATTATTTCACGATTCTGCGCCAAGGCAACCGCGCGCGCCGCATCAATAACCCGGTTCACATCTTCTTCGCTTATTCTTCCGTCGGCTCTGCCAACCGCAACCACTCCACGGCTTGGTAAAGCTGAAATATGCGCGCCGCCCACTGAAACATAAGCTTTATCTATTGTAACGTCTGCCATGCGTTCCGCATTTTCAATGGCATCGGCAGCACCTTTGGCAACTTCATCTACATCTACAATTAAACCCTTACGCATTCCTTGCGAGGGCGCTGTGCCAAACCCAATAACACGGGGTTTTTCCGTTTCTTCATCCATCCGCGCGATAACAACCCTTATAAATGAAGAACCTATGTCTAATCCGGCAAAATAATCGTTTTTTGAAGATGACATACCAGGTAGTAGAAATTCGACTAATAGTTGTCTAAATTTCTATCTAAATTAATTAAATAATAATGATTTTTATAACCAGTTAACGATATTCTTTGTTCGCCCAAGGCGAACGGTCGAATTTTCACTACCTGGCATGTTGAAAGCTAAAGTTTAAAGTTCAAAGTTTAAGATTAAAGTTACAAGTTCAAAGTTTAAGGTTACAAGTTCTCCGCCGGAGGCGGATCCGCCTTTGGCGGAAAAGATAAAATTGACTACTTATTGAGGAACAGAGAGAACAAAATTTTTTCCTCAAGGGTCTCCATTTTCCTGCGCTTTGCCGCGCTATGTTCGTGCGCAAACCCTATACTATGCAGTATACCGTGAATTATTAAAAATGATATATAGCTGCGCGAATCAAGCCCGTACATCCCCGCTTCTTTTCCGGCTTGAGGCACGCAAATGAAAATATCGGCAATGACAGGACTGTCCGAGAGATTAAATGTCAGAACATTTGAAACGTGACCAAGTCCCGGCTTGTACCTGCGATCAATAACTTTCATCTCTCGGGTATCCAGAAAAATAACTGAATGCCTGGCTGAACCTCTGAAATTAGCAAAAAAAATAGTCTTATCAACTATTTTTTTTACAAATTCTTTTGACAAAGCGCTTCGGTTAACATTCCTTACCGTTAAACTTATATCTTTGCTGTTGCCTCTTGTCTTCCGTGCGGTATTTTTTTTAGATTTAGCGGCGATGGTCTTCTTTTTCATCGATCTTGCCTAACTTAACCAAACGATCATATTCGGACTGTTTCTTTATTCTGCGCATTGCTGCATCCCTACGTTGGGTCTTTGAAGGTTTCCGATTATAAAAACGCAACTTGCGCGAACGGAGCAAAATTCCCGATTGCTGTATCCTTCGGGAAAAACGTCTTACTAAACTGGAAGCTGTTTCGTGATCTTTTTTTTGAACTTCGACCATATGTAGAAATTAAAAATGAAAAGTTAAAAGTTAAAAAATTTTGTGTGTTGCTTGCGCAACGTTTTATCTATACGTTTAGAGCTAAATGTTCCTCGTTATTCCATCCTCCTAATAAATGTAAATGAATATGATCTATAACCTGTCCCCCGCCGTGCCCGACATTAAATACTAATTTATAACCGCTATTCTCAACTCCTGCCTGAACAGCTAATTTTTTTGCGCCATCGATCAGTTGTCCCATCAATAAAACATCATCTTCTTTTATTTCAGCAACCGAAGCTATGTGTTTTTTTGGAACTATAAGTATGTGTACCGGGGCTTTGGGACGTATATCGTTGAAAGCAACGTACTCTGCTTCAGACAATATCACGTCTGCTTTCTGTTCTCCGCTGACAATTGAACAAAATATGCAACTATTCATACCAGGTAGTAGAAATTTGATTTTTCATCAAGTAAATTTCTGTTACTTTTATCGAACTATAACGTTTTTATATCCGGTTAGTAGTATTTTTTGTTCCGCTTTGCGGAACGATCAAATTTTCACTACCTGGCATAGATTTCAAATCTCTCTTAAACCGTTTGATACCATAACATGCGCTTAATCTTAACGCAAATTTACTCAACTTGAAAAAATGATGTGCGTGGCACTTTGCGTTTCGGTTTTTTAGCTAATTTAGTCTTTAAAACATCCATCAATTTTCTCGTCGGTATGGTTAACTGTTCCCCGGCCAGCATCTCCCTCAATATAATAGTATCTTCAAGCGCTTCCTTCTGTCCCAGAATTAACGTGTATTCAACGCCCAGCTTATCCGCAATTTTAAGTTGTGATTTTATTGAATCGCGACCGAAGGATGAGGCTGCACTAATACCGTTATTGCGGAGTTCTTCAAAAAGTTTAAGGCTCTTACGTTTGGCCATATCGCCGAGCTGAATAAGGAATATGCGGGGTGCGGGCGCTTCAGGAATTTTAACGTTCTTTCTTTTCAGTTCATGAACTATTCTTTCTATTCCCGCGGCAGCCCCAAAAGCCGGGGTTGTCCGCCCGCCGAGCATTTTTACCAAATTATCGTATCTGCCTCCGCCGGCTAAAGCGAATTGCGAACCTTTTTCTTCTTTGGGCTTGTTTGCTTCCTCGCCGTCTTTTTTGGCTTCTTCCTGGCCGGGTGCGACCTCATCATGCGGCCATATTTCAAAAACAGTCCGGTTATAATAATCCAGTCCCCTGACCAGATACGGATTCAGGAAATAAGTAATGTTTATTTCTTCCAGAAATTCCAGAAGGTTTTTGAAGTGGTGGCGGCAATCCTCACAGATATGATCCACGATCTGCGGCGCATTTTGTTTCACGCGTACGCAGCGTTCGTCCTTACAATCCAACATACGCATCGGGTTTATTTTCATGCGCCGGCGGCAGTTAGCACATATTTTATCCGCGTGCGGACGATAATAATGTAGCAATGTTTTCTTATAGTAGGGACGGCACTGTGAACAACCTATAGAATTTAACTGTACCGATACGTCTTTTAATCCCAGTTCCTTAAATAAAATAGTCAGTAATTGAATTACCTCAGCATCAATTGCCGGATCTTCATCGCCAAATACTTCAAACCCGAATTGCCAGAGCTGACGATATCGCCCTCGTTGCGGACGCTCGTGTCTGAACATCGGTCCCCAATACCACAATTTAACCGGTTGAGACCACACATGCATCCCGTGTTCTACGAAAGCGCGGACAGTCGGAGCTGTTCCTTCCGGACGCAAAGCCAATGTGTCGCCTCCTTTGCTTTTTAAAAGATACATCTCGTGTTCAATTATGTCGGTGGCTGCGCCTATTCCTTTACTAAAAAGTTCAGCTTGCTCAACAATAGGAGTTTCGATCCTGCCAAAACCGTAGTCATGCGCGAGTTCATTTACTTTTTTATAAAGATGATTCCAAGCGGGCCAGCTTACAGGCAAAATATCATGCATTCCGTTTGGAGACGCATATTGTTTATTCCTTCTTTCTTTTTTTAATATTTCCGGTTGTTCTTCTTGCATAAACTTATTTCTATTTAGTTGTATTTATATACTCTTGCGGATAAAGATTTCTCTTCTGTTTTTCAGTAAACCGGAGCAGCAAAAAGGGCAAAGTCTGTAATTGGCCATGCGGTTATAAAAACTTTTCCTACAAAGTTTTTGGTGGGTACCGGACCAAAAACCCTTGAGTCAGAGCTATGGCCGCGGTTATCCCCCAGCAAAATATATTCTCCCGGGCCTGCGATTATTTGTTTGTTCCCATCAATAACATCTTTTGATATATAGGGTTCCTTTAACACAATTTCATTGCCTTCTGTGAATACCGAAACGGTGCCTTTATCAATGGTTACTTTTTCTCCCGGTAATCCTATAATACGCTTAATATAAAATTGTGTATCGTTTCCCGGAGGCCTGAATACCACAACCTCTCCCCTCTGCGGCTCACGCACACGATAAGACAATTCATCGATTATCAGATAATCTCCGTTATAGAAACTCGGCTCCATTGAGGTGCCGCGTACAAAAAATGGCTGGAAAACAAAAGTACGGATAGGTATGATTATAGCCGCAGATATAATGACGACTTTCACGATATCCAGTATATTTACAAGGAGATTGCGCACAAAATTCATTCCGGGTAGTAGAAATTCGACTATTAGTTCACGAATTTCTAGTTTAATTATACTTTAAAATATACTCGTAAATGGCCAGATAATCCTTTTATTTGTTCCGCCTGCGGCGGAACGGTCGAATTTTCACTACCTAGCATTAAAAAATTATAGCACGATTTCCGCTTAAATCAATTGAGTTATAATATAGGTATGCGTATGGGTGTTCGTAATAAATTTAAAATTACATTCGGTGTTTTTTTACTGATTTCTTTGACGGCTATTGCAACCTGGTTCATTACAGGAACAAGCCGGACTTTTTCTGTTGAGGGAGAGCGCGGCGAGACAGATGGGTTTTTAAATGCGGTTAAAACTTTTGCCTCGCTCCCGTTCATACCCGAACAAGACCTGATGGGCGAAGAAAATTCGCGCGTAAATATTTTATTGCTGGGCATGAGCGGACCGGGATATGAATCCCCGGAACTTACCGACACTATAGTAGTAGCCAGCTTAAACACAGAAACAAAAAATATCGCTTTGGTTTCGATACCGCGCGACCTGTTAATAGAATTGCCCGAAAGCAGACTGGTTTCGAGAATAAATACTTTATACCTTGTTAAAAAACAAGACGATGAAAGAATAAATAATAAAGACTTCAGCAGCCATACGGAACTGGTCCGGACAAAAACAGAAGAAATAACCGGACTAGCCATACCATATGTTATTCTTTTGAATGTTTCGGCGCTTGAAGAAATGGTCAATGCTCTGGAAGGTATAAATATATTTGTTGAACGAGATATTGTTGACCCGACCTTTCCCACACCCGGATACGGTCATGAACGTTTTATCCTGGAAAAAGGCTGGAGATTTTTAGACGGGGCAACCACACAAAAATATGTTCGTACACGACACGATATTCGCGGAGATTTCGGCCGCATGGAAAGACAGCAACAGGTTATCGGAGCCATAATAAATAAAGCGCGGGGCTTAAACTTGATCACCGATTTTCCAAAAATACTTTCGCTTGTCTCAACCCTAGGCAACAACCTGCAAACAAATGCCAACACCCGGGAGATAAAGCGCGCCTGGAGCCTAAGCAAAGACATTGATATCAACCAAATAAAAACCTTGGCTCTAGACGGCGGCCAAAGCGATTCCCTCTTAATAGACTATCATCCGCAGCTTGGTGTCAGTATTGCTTCAACGCTGGTACCGAAAGCAGGAATTTTTGACTACAGCCAAATACAACAAGCCATACAAGCAATATTAAATTAAAAGCTCCGACATTATGCCGGAGCCATTTTTTAATTTACGTCTCTTCGTTCTTATTTCCCCATTCATCTAATTTTGCCCGCACCTTCGGTCCCCAAGTCAGGTTCCACAAGCGCAAGACGGCATAACCAAGGGCATACAATATAACCCACATAAAAAGAGTCGCGAAAAAAGAAACATCTTCATCTAAGCGAATGACGATCTCATAAACAAGAATAAAAAGGGTAAACATTAAAAGCCCCACAAGAAAGCGCATTGAGTGTTTGTAGATAAAATCTAAAACTTTATTGTTGCGTTCTTTTGCGCGTTCAATTTTTAATTTTGCGCTTCCTTCTTTGGTCGCGCTCATATAGCCTAACCGAATAAAATAAAGGCCTACGCATACACAAACAATCAAACCGAAGAAAACAAAAAGATTGGTAGCCGGCTCCTGAAAAGATTGCGGTAAGCTGTTTATAAAAGTATAAACGGGGGCATTGGGATCAAGAACCACAAACCAAGCAAATATTGCGCCCAAAATAGTTCCGATTATTCCTCCGCTAAAGGCAGAAATATATTTATTCACTTTGCTTCCTCCTTTGGGTTGGCGCTTAGCCAACATTCAGCTATTATATTAGTGTCAAAGAATCTTTATTAAGATAACCACAGTTAAAAACCTTATGTCAACGCTTCGATCAACTCAGCGTTAATCATATAAAATAAGCACTGGTGATTAACAGATAAATCGGCGTTGATCCTGAGCTATGCCGAATGGATCAAATATAAAATTAATTATCGGTCTGGGTAACCCGGGGCCGGAATATGAAAAAACCCGCCATAATGTAGGCAGAGACGTTGTTTTATCCTGGCAGAAAAAAAACGAGCTTGCTGATTTTAATGAAAATAAAAAAATGTTCGCGTTAATATCGGAAAATAAGATAGGAAAGAATAAAGTTATTCTTACGCTTCCGGAAACGTTTATGAATAATTCGGGAAAAGCAATTGCGACATTATCAAAATTTTATAAGATAAAACCCGATCTAAATAGCGTAATAATAATTCATGATGATATGGATATACCTGCCGGCAAAATGAAAATATCAGTGAATAAAAGCGCCGGAGGCCATAAAGGCGTTGCTTCGGTCTTGCGCGCGCTAAAAACCGAGAACGTAACGCGATTTAGAATAGGAACCTGGAAAGCTAAAAAATGGCACGAAAGAGATCTTAATAAATTAGTCGTGGCTAAATTTTCCCCTTCTGAACAATTACTGCTTAAAAAAAGCATGAAAATGGCGGGCGAAGCCAAAGCTATGAATGAATATAATTCCAGAAACTAAAACAAAAAGAAACAAACATCAAGAAACAAGATACAGACAATTCGCCAACTGGCGAACCAATATTCAATAACCAATAGTCAAACACGGTTTTGAACTTTAAAATTTAGGATTTTAAAATTGTCTGATTATTGTATCTTGTACCTTGTATCTTTAATTCATTTTTTATATAAAAAGCCCCGACTCCGTCTTCGCCGGTTGGCGAATGACGGAGTGTCGGGGTTGTTTTTACTGTCTAGTTTTGACTTTTATGCTGTAACAACTATTATTATCTAATACAGATAGGTAATGAATGATAGAGATATAAAACAAAAAGAGTTACTAGTAGTTGGGCTTACCCCGGAATCTCTGGGAAAGCCTGCTTTGTGGTACGCACAAAACACCGGACGCATAAAAGAATCGCTGGAAACAAGTCTTTCGTGGAAAAATAAAGCGCTTATATTATCTGTCGGCGATAAAGCCGTACTTGCTGAATTCTTACGCGCTTTGGACGAATTTGGTTATGAAAAAGTATTAAATGTAACGCGATACGGAGAATTTGCTCATCGCGGAGGAATTATCGATGTCTTTCCTCTCAACTTGGACTATCCCGTAAGAATAGAGTTTGCGGGTAATTATATCGAGGAAATAAATATATTGGAGCAAAGATCCGACATTGAACGAACAGACTGGGAAAAAATAATGGGGCGGGCTCTGGATGCCCGACAATCTGATTTTAAAGAAGGAGAACGCGTTGTGCATCTTGACCACGGTATCGGAATTTTCAGCGGCAAAACCGAATTAAAAATAAACGAGGAAAGACGTGAGTATTTCACAATAGAATATGCCAAGGGCGATAAACTTTTTGTTCCGATAACTCTATCGCGCAAACTGAGCCGTTACCTTGGTTTTAGCGAACCCGCGATCGCGCGTCTTGGGGGAACGCTTTGGTTAAAAACCAAACGCAAAGTACGTGAAGATGCTTTGATTATGGCAAAACAACTTTTTGATATATATGCCGCCAAAGAAGCGGCTGAGCGGGAACCCTACCAATACGATATTCTTGAGAAAGAATTTGCGGCAACTTTTCAATATGAAGAAACTCCTGACCAGGCGCGCGCGATAAAAGAAATAATGGATGACCTTGATAAAAATAAACCTTCAGATCGCCTTATATGCGGAGATGTGGGTTTCGGCAAAACCGAGGTTGCCTTAAGAGCCATGTTTAGAGTGGTTATGGGCGGAAAACAAGCTGCGATTTTATCCCCCACTACAATTTTGGCTGACCAACATTACAATAATGCCAAGGCGCGTTTTGAAAAATTCGGCATCAAAACCGCCATTCTTACCCGCCTGCAAAGCAGAGCCGAACAAAAAAAGACAATAAAAGATATTCATGAAGGTAAAATAGATGTCATAGTCGGTACGCATCGCATATTATCGAAAGACGTCTTCTCCGCCGAAGGCGGATCTCCGCCTAAGGCGGATGCGCCTCTGGAGCACGCCTCCCCGGCCGCGCCTGCGGAAGCGGGGCGGGCCGGCGGAAAAAATCTTGGTCTTTTAGTGATAGATGAGGAACAGCGTTTTGGCGTAAAAGCTAAAGAAACCTTACGCTCGGCTCGCGCGCATTTGGATGTTTTGAGTCTGTCTGCAACGCCGATACCGCGAACTTTTTATTTTGCATTAGCGGGATTGAGACCAATTTCACGGATACAAACCGCACCCGAAGGCAGACAAAGCGTTGAAACCATAATAATGCCCTGGAAAAAAGAGGTTGTGCGCGAGGTCATAAATAAAGAGTTAGCAAGAGGCGGTCAGGTTTATTTCCTGCACAACAGAATTATGACCATAAAACAATCTCGGGATGAGATACAAAAACTTGCTCCCCGCGCAAACATTGGTATCATTCACGGACGTTTAGGCGAAAAAGAACTTATTGAAACTATGCATAAATTACGTAGCGGTCAGATAGATGTTCTTATTTCAACTACCATAATTGAAAACGGACTGGACCTTGCAAACGTTAACACGCTCATAGTGGAAGACGCTTCGCGTTTGGGTTTATCACAGGCATACCAACTGCGAGGACGCATAGGACGAAGCCATCAAAAAGCTTTTGCTTATTTCCTTTGGAGAAAGAAGAGGCTTTCACCTAAAGCAACCCTGCGTCTTGAGGCTTTGGAAGAAGCGGCGGAACTTGGTTCCGGATGGCGCATTGCTGAGCGGGATCTTGAAATTAGAGGGGCCGGAAATATTTTAGGACGGGAACAATCAGGTAACGTGAACCGCGTCGGCCTTAATTTATATTGCCAGATGCTCTCAGAGGCAGTAGAACAGATTAAGAGTTCGGCAAATCATTAATAAGATATGCTATTGCGCGAACTAATTTTCTAGCTCATTCTCGGCCGCCCAGCGGCGGCCTGCGAGGCTTCGGTTGTTTTGCCCCGCCAGTCCAAAAGACTGGCAGGGACCATGCCAAAACAGCCTTAGAATCCGCCCAAAAATTGTTCGCGCAGAGCATATCTCGAATTTTACCGAACTCTAAAAAATATAAAATGGAAAAAATAAGAAAAATAACAATCAAAGATAAAGACTATCCCAAGACGCTTAAACAAATCGCTGCCCCACCTAAGCAAATTTATGTCCGGGGAAATATAAATATAGAACATTTAGGGATAGGTGTGGTGGGCTCGCGTCTCCCTTCTTCATATGGAAAACAGGTTACGCCGAAATTAACCGAAGAGCTTGCGCGGAACGGATTAACAATAATAAGCGGATTGGCTTTGGGTATAGATGCGCTTGCCCATGAAGCAGCGCTTCGTGTCGGAGGAAAAACCATAGCTGTATTGGGTTCCGGTATTGATGACAAAAGTATTTATCCTGCTGTTAATAAAAATCTGGCCAATCGTATAGTTGAGTCAGGAGGCGCCTTGGTGTCTGAGTATGAAGCGGGAACAAAACCTGAACGCTATCATTTCCCTGCCAGAAACCGTATCATTGTAGGATTAAGTAAAGGAGTGGTCGTTATTGAAGCAAAAGAAAAATCCGGAGCTTTAATTACATCAAAGCTGGCTGTCGAAAATAATCGTGATGTGTTTGCCGTACCCGGACCTATAACTTCGCAATATTCTTACGGACCAAATAGTTTAATACGCGCCGGAGCCAAGCCTGTACTTGACGCAAACGATATACTCGAGGAGTATGGAATGGTTAATCAAAATCGGTCCGATATTAAAAACTTAAATAATTTATCCTTATCAGCTGAAGAAAAAATAATTGTTAATATTTTAAAAGATAGTTCCGCTCATATTGACGAAATAATAATACGCAGTAATATAAACACTTCTTCCCTTAACGGATTATTGATCATGATGGAAATAAAAGGTTTGATAAAAAACTTAGGCGAAGGAATATACGGACTTTGATTTAAAGATACAAGGTACAAGATACAATAACCAAACGATTCCAAAACCCAAACTCCAAATTTTAAAACCGTGTTTGACTATTGATTATTGAATATTGGGAATTGTCTGTATCTTGTTTCTTGATGTTTGTTTCTTTTTGAGCTAGTTTAATTAAATTTATGAAGTTAGTCATTGTAGAGTCGCCGACAAAGGCGCGTACAATTCAACAATTTTTAGGCAAAGACTATGAGATCGTACCGTCTTTCGGACATGTGCGGGATTTGCCGCGCTCAACTATAGGCATTGATCTTGAAAATAATTTTACGCCAAAGTATGTAATTCCGCGCGCCTCACAAAAAAGAGTCAATGCGCTGAAAAAACAGGCCAGAGGTGCTGAAGAAATAATACTGGCGACCGACGAAGACCGTGAAGGCGAAGCTATCGCTTGGCATATTGTTGAGTTAATAAACACCAGAACCAAAAAAGAAATAGAGAAAGCGCCTAATGAAGAAAAAAGAACCGACCTCAAGCGCATAGTTTTTCATGAAATAACGCGGGATGCGATCGAACAAGCGCTTGCTACCCCCCGCTATATAGATATGAAGCTTGTTGATGCGCAACAGGCACGAAGGGTCCTTGACCGCATAGTGGGTTATCAGCTTTCTCCGTTCCTTTGGCAAAAAATTTCCCGGGGTCTTTCAGCGGGCCGGGTGCAATCTGTTGCTTTACGGTTAATAGTTGAACGTGAGCGCGAACGAGAGGGTTTTAAACCCGAAGAATATTGGACTATAGAAGCTGAACTGGCTAGCACTAAAGATGAACACTTCACGGCCCGTCTTATAAGCCGCAATGGTGAAGATTTGAGTAAAAATAAAATAGAAAACGATAAAACCGCAAGCGAAATAAAAGAAGAACTAAGCTCGGCTTCTTGGAAAGTAGATACGATAACCAAAAAAGAAAGGAACCTGAACCCTCTGATGCCTTTTCGGACAAGCACGATGCAGCAGGAGGCCTGGAGCAAGCTTAGATTTTCCGCGAAACAAACGATGGTTTTGGCGCAACAGCTCTATGAGGGAATAGAAATAGAGGGCGAATCCGTAGGATTAATAACCTATATGCGCACGGATTCGGCAAATTTATCCCAAGAGTTTCTGGCTTCTGCTCAAAAATTTATAAATGAAAAATGGGGCGAAAAATACGCTCAGGGTGTCAGAACTTTCAAAAGTAAAAGCAAAGGCGCGCAAGAAGCGCATGAGGCCATACGCCCAACCAGTCCATACCGCACGCCTGAAACATTAAAAGGTAAATTAGAGCCGAAAGTATGGAAACTTTACGATATGATATGGCGCAGAACGGTGTCTTCACAAATGCCGCCCGCTGTTTTTGATACGGTTGGCGTAGATATATCTGCTTTGGGCCAAACCCCTTCGATGAGTTCGATAAACTCACCACAAGCAGGCTCAGGGCAAGCAAACAATTTTTTGTTCCGTTCAAACGGTTCAACTTTAAAATTTGACGGTTTCCTGAAAGTTTGGCCGACCAACAAAGAAGATGAATTTTTGCCTGAATTAACTAAAGATGAAAAATTAAAACACGTTGATACTGTTACCGAACAGCATTTTACCGAGCCGCCGCCCCGCTATAATGAAGCTTCATTAATTAAAATATTGGAAGAGAACGGGATAGGCCGTCCTTCGACCTATGCGCCGATAATTTCTACAATCCAGGGACGTAATTATGTGGAAAAAGATGAAAACCGGAGGCTTCAGCCCACAGAAATAGGTTTAATGGTAAACGATATAATAGTAGCCAACTTCCCGGAAATAGTTGATATTAAATTTACGGCAACGATGGAAGAGGATCTTGATAAAATAGCCAGCGGCGAAATGGAATGGGTTCCGGTAATTAAAGAATTTTATGATCCCTTCGCTAAACACTTGGCCGAAAAATATGAAACTGTGGAGAAAAAAGAGCTTATAACCGAAACGACAGACGAAGTATGCGAAAAATGCGGCAAACCAATGGCTATAAAATTCGGCCGGTTCGGCAAATTTATGGCCTGTTCCGGTTTTCCTGATTGCCGCAATACAAAGACCCTTAAAAAGGGTTTGGGCGTCCCCTGCCCTTCGTGCGGTAAAGGCGAAATAATTGAACGAAAAAGCAAACGCGGCAGATTTTTCTACGGCTGTTCAAATTATCCCAATTGCACATTTGCTCTTTGGGAAAAACCCACCGGAGAAAAATGTCCGACCTGTAATTCACTTGTCGTACAGAACAAACAAGGCAAGCGTTGTTCGAACAAAGAGTGCGGATGGAAACGATTGTTGATGTGCCGCAAAACCGGCTGCCTTTCGGTGAACTCGCCCTCGCAAAACTTGGGCTCAAACAACACCTTCGGCAACCTCTTTGCGACATCAACTTCCGTCTCCTCAGATGTTATTCAAGACAAATTAAGCTTTCAGAAAAAAATGGTATGTAAAAACCTCATCTTTTATGATGAGGTTTTTGTTTTGTTTAATAACCCAAATCTGCCGGCAATTGGTCGCAAATAAAATTTATCTGCGGCGTTGTTATATATTCAAGAGTTATCTCAATTGGTTCGGGAAGTTTTCCTTTGGCGATCATACGGCAATTAACTAACGTA
>LBYG01000026.1 GCA_000996085.1 Parcubacteria group bacterium GW2011_GWB1_40_14
TGATCATATATTATCTAATAAGGGCTATGTGGATATTGATTGACTTTTCATATCCAAACTAATATAATATAAATATCACTACGAAAAAGACCCTTATGCGGTTCCGTCCGCATCGGGGGCTTTTTCTTTTTTAAGTTCCAAATTAGACCTCTGATCGCCAATATAAGCAATTGGCACATTAGTACGTTTTAGCAATATTGAACATTTGTCTTTACTGCTTGGAGAAAGTATTATTTGTACTTGCTTTTTCTCTTTAAGAAATTTTATTAAGCTAGCGTAATCACCATCACTAGACACAATAACCGCGCGTTCACGATCAGATTCATATGAATCACGCGTTGCTTGCAAAACCAAATCAGCGTCGCAATTTCCTTTTGCCTTACCGGTACCATCATATATAACTTCCTTAAAAATAATCGTGAACCCGCATTCCTGAAGATGAGTATATAAATCTTTATATTTTGAAATTAAACCAATAAATATATAAGCTCTTTTAACATCGTATTTTTCTTCAAGCCAAACACGAAAACGCCTATAATCAAGCTTCCAACCGAGTTCCTTCAACGCGCTGTGTAGGTTGGCACCATCAATATAAGCAAAATTGTTTTCTGTATTTAACATGATCAATTCTATTTTAAAATATTATCTATAGCCTGTACCCCTGCAATCAGGACATGGAACTTCGTATATCTCTTCATATTCTTCTTTCTTTTTACCTTTGCACATACAACATGGCAAAACCGGATTTTTAAAACCGGAGCCTTCGCAATAGTCGCATTTCATCATGCTTTGCACTTCTTCCTCAGTTTGCGGCACGGTTAAACCAACGCCGTATCTGCCGGTACCTCCACAATAATGACAAATATCTTTACCTGACCCCTTACAATGACCACATGGCACCGAACGCATACGTTTTTGTTTAACCTTACCTGAGCCGCCACAAGTTCCGCAAACGGTTTTTTCTACGGTTCCACCAACCGGCGGAAGCACCGATCTCTTTTTCCGTTTCAACCATTCCCGCCATCCTAACCAGAAAAATACAAAAGCTACAGCAGCTACTACAACATAAGGCGCTTTTGATATTAATATACTTACCGGTGTGACATTAACAGAATTTTGTTCCAAAGTAGAAGTTTCAGATGTTACTTCAATAGCCGGTGGCGGCTCTTCTGCAGGCACCTGTGGTTGTGGTAAGGTTTGCTCTTGCCCAATGACAGGCGGCGCAACAGGGTTCACCACAGATGCTTCCGGTGGAGCAGGCGGGGTTTGCTGTTCAAAAACAGGAACCGCAGTGTTATCGCTCACTTGAGAATCAGAGGTCCACTCAACCATTTGACCGTTAACTTCTTTCCCGCAGCCCCAATGATCTCCTCCGACAGGAATACACATCATAGTGTAACCAACAGGACAGTCAAAAGCTGGTTTGGCTTGTTCATCGCAATTGGTTATGGCGTCTGCTGTACTGAAAAATAAAATGCCGGCGGCAAAAATAATTGTAAAATATAGTTTAAACATAAATCTACGATTATTTCTTCTTGAAGCGGGCAAGAATAGACAACTTGAATATAGTTATATAAAAAATAAGACCAAGAGCGCAGGTGGGCAACCCGAGAACGTAGGCTGAAAGACCTTGTTCAAATAATACCGGCAATTCCTGCACGGTAAAATATCCGGCAAACAGAATGCCCAGAAAGGATACTATACTTATACCGCTTAACGCCCGCATCGGCGGCAATTTTTTCCACAGCATCAAGCCCGATAAAATAGTTAAAGACGCGTACATGATAAAACCGAAATAACAGGCAGGATAGCCAAGAAAATAAGGACACGACTCCCCTAAAGCGCATGAACCGCTAAAAAATTTTACTCCGCTTAAATACCCGGCAAACAAAAGACCCGCAACGGAAAATATGAAAATAGATTTTTTTATCATAATTTTTGGATTAATTTAGAATTAAAATTGAAAAATTAAGCGCTGAAGCAAAGGCAACCCATAATATATATGGAACAAGCAACAACGCAGCAACACGGTCAACCTTCCACGAAAATACAAAAGTTAAAACTATTGCCGATTCCAATACCAATATACCTGCAAATCCGGCAAGAGGATTTCGTAAACCAAAGAACAAAAATGACCATAACGAATTCAACATAAACTGTATAAAGAACAATTTAAGCGCGTGTTTTACCCTTGGATCATTTCCTTTTATAATCCAAAGTCGATAAAGTGTTATACCCATAAGAGTATATAAAATAAACCAGGCTGGCGCGAATAACCAATTTGGCAGGGCAAAAGCGGGTTTCTGTAACGCAGCATACCATGTCGGAATAGCCGGAACAGTAAATATAGTTCCAAGCAGCCCCGCAGCCTGACAAATTAAAATCGCGAAAATAAATTTAACGCCCGTAACTGGCTTCATGAAATAAAATCTAATCCGTAATAATTTTTGCCGCAAGGGCAATTATGAAAATGCCTATCGAATTCATAAACAAAGACACCGGAATAAATTTTTTCTTATCCAAACGCAACAAGCCAAACAAAGCTAACCCAAATTCATCGGGTAGAGGTGAGGCGATAACAAGTGCGGCAACAAGTGTACCGAACCAGTAGAACAAACGTGAATGGAACATGGCGCGAAACCTTGCCAAGTTTGTTGAATGTTCGACAAGATAAGTTATATCTTCATCCAAACCATCGCGTAGAAAACGGAATATGATAAGATCGGTGGTCATGGCACCCAGCGCTGCAACAATAACAAAAAGCCATATGGGTGAAAAATCCTGTGCCAATTCAAAAAGTACAACCGTGGCCGGAGCTGCGGTAAACGCGGATGAAAAACCCATGCCCGCAATAAAAATACCCAAAAAACCCCAACCGTCGGTATGACGGGCAAATTCATGGACTAATCCGCTACGGACTAGGACAACCGCAACAAAAAAGCTAATAGAAAGGAAAAATAAATCCTTTAACAATTTCTTCTTGTGAAATCCATCCATACGCCCATTTTATCATCTGGCGCCAATTTAATGAAATTCGAACGGTTTGCGCCATAACAAAAACCGTCCTTTTCATTTTGGACGGTTTATTTTATTTGCGCCGCGAATCGGCATAAAATTCTACTTTAGCAAGATAATTACGATATTCTTCCGGATAAAAATCGTGCAGATTTTTCATGGTAGCCACAGAGGTGAAAACACAATAGCCATTGGGGAGGATCAAAAACGAACCTTCGCGTCTGGCTCGAGGGCCCCGGTAATCACGTATATCACCAATTACCCTACCGCTTTTTAGTCCGCCGCATCGAGGACAAATACCTCCGGCAATGAAAATACTTCCTCGAGGAAAAGCTAGTTTCTCGGGAATATGATGTATACCGACAAGACATTTTAAAGAAGCAAAAAAATCTTTTAGCGTTTTATCCATTATTTACCTCGCTTCTTTATCTGCTTTATCAAAATAACTTAGTGCTATTACTTTACAATGCTTGATAGAAAAAGTAAACCCAGCTCTAATTTTTAACCCCAAAAACTAATCTTAGCTAACATTGAACTGCTTAGTTGGATAAAATATATATTTTTAAATTATAAATTAGGACTGGGTAAACTCCAAAAGAAAAACCCGTCCTGATTTTTTTCAGAACGGGTTTTATTTACTGAACCGGTTGAACGGTTACATAGTAACCTTCCCAAACCTCTTCAGTCAGCTTCGAGTGATACTTTAACAGACGCGTCTTGAGATATTTTATAGAAAATTTGGTGTTTGGCTTAAGGTCATACTTGAACAAGCCGTATCCTGGCGCTGTCACATAGACATTAAGCACTTCAAAATCGTCAGTTGCAGCCGGATTTGCAGTAGCAATGAATCCATTGAGGACCCAAGCATGTCCACCGCTCATGGCAAGCAAACCGACAGGACGACCTGTTACAGCCATCGCTTTTACCGAGCTTTTTAGTGCGGCATTGAACGATTTACTGTTCACCCATTCGTAATCACCGCCACCGAAACTTTCAAGAGCCGCAACCCAGCCTTGAGGATCGGAACCGTAGACCGATTGAGCAAAACCCGTGTACTTAATGTTGGCCCAGGCAACTTTCGAAATGGCCAACTGTGTTTCGTAGCTATTGTCTGCGCTACCCTTGATGATATTAAGCATGATCTGCGTAGACGCGGACACGCACCAGTAATTGGTCTTCTGGCGCACGAACGCGTCTTTATGATACAGATTCATGGTGAACAGCGGTTCACCAATATCAGCAGTTGGCTCAGGCGTTGGCACGATCTCAGCCGTGGGCTCAAGTGTCGGTGACACAGTTGCAGACGGCACCGGCGAAACTGTTGGGCTGGGTGTAGGAGCAGGAGAAATTGACGGAAGTGCCGTAATTTCTACAGTCGGCTCAGGTAAGCGCTCCTGAGAAACTGCCCCACGCATAGGCGCTGTACAGGTTGCGATTAACAGCCCGACAAAAAGCAAAATCCATTTGTGACGCATTGTTGAAATTCCTTTGTATTCAATGAGCTAAAGTTGTTTGTATTATAAACCAAAAAATAGAAAAAGTCAACCCAGCTCTAATTTTTGCACAAATTAGGGCTGGGTAAAATTAAAAAACCTCCATTATACAGAGGCTAAAATTTATATATCGTGTCCCACAATTTATCTGTCGCGTAGCCAGAAAAGAACAGGCCGACTAAACATATTAACGCTATCAGAAGATCGGAATAATTTGTACAATAGGCCGTTATTGAAATAACTATCCAAAACGTTAAAAACAGCACAAAAAAGATAAACGATGTCGTAAAAGCAAGAACGGTGGCAAGAGCACGCCATTCATTCACTTTTATCTCCTTTATTCAGCTTGTTAAAGAACTCGAGTAGAGTAACGCATCCAAACATGCACCGCAACTATATCTTTCCTTCTTTAATTTTTTCGCGTATGCGTTCGACAAAAGTATTAAAGTAATAAAGATTGTGAAGTGTTAAAAATTTCATTGCGGTCATCTCTCCGGCTCGGACAAGATGACAAATATAATTACGCCTATAATTCTGACAAACCATACAATCGCATTTCTCATCCAATGGATTTTTATCGGTAAGGAATTTTGATTGTTTAATATTCAATTTCCCCGAAGAAGTAAAAGCTATCCCCCGCCTGCCGTAATGTGTCGGAACGGTGCAATCAAAAAGATCAATGCCTCCTTTAATTATGTTTTCCATGTCTTCAAGATAACCGATACCCAGCAAATGACGAGGTTTGCGTTCGGATAAATATGGAATGGTCCAATCAAGAATATTTTCCATTGTTTGTTTGCTGTCACCCAGATCCCCGCCTATGCCAAAACCGTCAAAAGGCAGAGAATTTATCAGTTTAGCGCTCTGATGCCTCAGGTCTCTATATTTGGAACCTTGGACTATACCAAACATCGCCTGGCTGCTTTTTTTCGTCTCAAGGCAAATTTTAGCCCATTTATGGGTACGTTTGAGTGCTTCTTTAATATAAGCGGGGCTAGAGAAAGGTGACGTACACTCATCAAAGGCAAAAATGATATCTGCGCCTAAATCCTGTTGGATTTTCATCGATTCCTTCGGTCCTATAAAAAGCTGCTTGCCGTCCAAAGGTGAACGGAAAAAAACTCCATCCGGCGTAATTTTAACCGACTTGGGTTGAGAATTTTTTGTAATTATTTTTTTAGTTTCGCGCTCCTCAAAATATTTAGTAACCTTGCCCACCTGCAAGTCGCTTCCAAAACCCAAACTAAAAATCTGAAATCCGGCCGAGTCGGTCATTATCGGGCGATGCCAATTCATAAATTTATGCAGTTTTCCCGCTTGCTTAACAAATTTTTCTCCGGGTTTGAGGTGCAAATGAAATGTATTTGCTATCAATATCTGGCTTTTGGTAAGCAAAACCTCTTCGCTTGATAAAGTTTTAATGACGGCTTGCGTGGCCACAGGAACCAAAGACGGCGTTTCAACAACGCCATGCTCTGTTTCAAGCAGACCCAACCGCGCCCGGCTTTTCTTAGATTTTTTTACAATTTGAAATAAAATCATGCTCAAAATATAAATATCACGATATAGATAAAAAAAGAAGAAACCCCTACACAACAAAGCTGTATAGGGGTTTTAGTTTACAAGGGTCAAACGAGTTCAAAAACTCAAGTGCCCAAAGCTTAGCTACTTACTGATGGCGGCGAAGCGATAGTACCCGTACCAGTCACCCTCGAAACAACGAAGACGAAGACAGCGATTGCCAAAGTCGTTCCAAAGACGGGGAACATCTAGATGGCCATCCTCATACGGCCGGAACATCAATCCATCTTCAATATCATGCGCGTGCTGGACCACCGATCCAAGGGCAACAACAGGAAACTGCCACGCTATTCCTGGATAAGCGACACTGAAAGACAAAAGCTCGGGAAGAGTTGCGGGTCGAAGGCTGCGCTTGTCGAACTCATCCAGAATATTTTTCGAACTCATATCCTTGTTGAAGTGAATGAGCTGGATCGCAACTTCTGTTGCATCTTTATCTTGAATCGGTAAGTTATAGCCGTCGAAGAACGGATCAACCCAATCGCAATGAACCGCCGCAATCATATCAGCAAGAGATTGCTTATAGTTAACGGCTGCTGTATAGGTCGTATTAAACATTAACTACCTCCTAAAAAGAGCTTTGTTTTTATTTAATAATATTATATGCTGTTTGACTTATTTTGTCAATTTTTCTACGCGCACACCGATCAAACGTATTGCTTTATTTTGAGGATTCTCGCGTTTGTCGAAAAATGACATAAATAATTTCATGGCTTCGGTATATATTTTATCGGCGCCATCTGACGGCTCTTTTAGCGTATGCGAACGGCTTTTTGTTTCAAAATCACTAAATCGAACGCTTATAGTTACTGTACGAAAGGCTCCAAAACCGCTGTGTTTAAGTTTCTTTTCTATTTTTACAGACATTTCTTTAAGAACACCGAACATTAAACCCGCGTCTAAAGTATCATTGCGAAAGGTTTCCTGTTGCCCGATAGATTTAACTTCGTGTTCTTCAACAATTGGTGAGTTATCAATACCTCTGGCTTTATAATAAATATCTTCGCCCCATCCCGACGCCTTTTGGGGTCGGGACCCCGACTGTAAACGTCGGGGTTTGCCTAAAATATCCTGTAATTCTTCCAAAGAATACTGCTTGACGTCTGAAATCGTTTCAATGCCTTTACTTTTTAAAAACTCTCCGGTTTTTGGGCCTATTCCGGGGATCTTGCGTACAGGCAAGGGCGCTAAAAAATTTTCAGCTTGATCAGCGGTCACGATCGTAAGACCATCGGGTTTTTGCATATCTGAGGCAATTTTGGCTATAAGTTTATTTGGGGCTAGCCCGATAGACGCAGTTATTTTTTCTTTTTTTCTGATATCTTCTTTGATCTTACGACAAACATATTCAGCTTTAATAAAATCGCCGGTATAGGTTAGATCAAAATAGGCTTCGTCCACACTGGCCTGTTCGACCCCGACGTAAAGTCGGGACTCCGACCTCCCCGACTTATGTTGGAGAGCGTCGGAGCATACAACACGACTCCTTATAATTTTCATCACCCGCTCCGAAACCTCGCTGTAACGTTCGTAACTACCTTGTAAAAAAATCGCGGGCATCTGCCCTTGTCTTTCTGCATCTTTTGCAAGACGCCACGCATGCGAAATGGGCATGGCTGAATGTATACCATATTTGCGCGCGGCATAATTTGCGGTTGAAACAACCCCTCTGCCTTTACCGTCTTCGGGATCGGCTCCAATAACAATAGGCCGACCTCTAAGACGCGGCTTATCGCGCTCTTCGACGGCGGCGAAAAAAGCGTCCAGATCCAAATGAGCAATAATTCTCATAAGAACAATATACCATCAAATTAATCTAAATATCCTTTGAAAAAACTATTTTAAATTATCTGAATTTAAAAACCGTCCGGCAAACTCCGGACGGTTATTATTTCTTAAATATATTTACAGTTGTAAGATCGGTCATAGCCAATTGCGAACAAAATTCTTTTAATAAGTCATTGAAATGGTTTCACCGGCTTCAGCCGACGGAGCATTTACAGTTATGCGTCCGCTTGAAGCATCTTTTTGTATCGTATATCCGGTATCATAACTTGAACAGTCTTTGCCGCTACCGTTTGAAGGATCAATAACAAGTTGCGGCAAATATGTAGGAATAATACACGGACAAAGATTATATCCTCCCGTGCCTGTTTTTATATAAATAGGAGTTGAGGGTATTGTGCCGCCTGAAGGACAAGAAAAATTACCACGATTGTCTATTGATAACTGTACTGTCGCCGTAACAATTGCTCTGACATGAGATTGTCTTGCGGAATTACGCGCTAAAGCAAATTGTCTGTTTGGGTTTATGGCTACTATGACTACCGTGATAATAATTGAAAGAATGGCCATTACGATAAGGATTTCGATTAAGGTAAAACCAACCTTTGCGTTAAAGGCTGATTTTGGTATCCCAAAACAAGAACTTTTTTGAGTCACAGCTCTATTTTAACAGAATTATCGTTGATATTAAAGAAAAAAAGAGCCTAAAAAGCTCTTTTTTCTTTACTCAAGAACAATAATTACTTTTTTACCGTTTATTACATCTCCTCCATTCCAATCATGAATTGCATTCATTAATATATCAAATTTATAGGTATATTCTTCGCCTCTGCGCGTACCAGGGTCGTTGGTTATAAATTTATCGTCTGAAGTATAGCCGCGGATTACCAGCATATGATAAAGAGGACCCGGCGAAGTAAAATAAGGATTCCCAAGTTCTCTTCCTGCGGCGGGCACAATGATCGGGTTGCCCGCAGCTAATTCCCGCTTTATGGTATCAACCGTA
>LBYG01000027.1 GCA_000996085.1 Parcubacteria group bacterium GW2011_GWB1_40_14
AGAAACAATTTAATTAAATTAAGAAATTTTATAACCTTACATGCAAAAAATACATATCTATATTTTTATTTTAGCTGTCGTTTTCTTTCTCGTTCTGCAGCTACAAATAAATAAAATGGATCGGAAGCTAACCTGTATCTATACTCAAATAACTGCCTTGCCAGTACTGCTCGTTCCGGAGTTACGAGCTAACCAAGATGCTGTGCAGGGACAAATGGATTTTGTTGCGGAAGCCTGCCATCCGGGTTTTATTTTTTCCGGCGGACTTTTTGTTCCGAAATAAAAATCTGCCCCTTAAATATGAGCATAATAAAAGAACTCAAAGAGGAAATACAGGAATTAATGTTATAGAAGTGTTATTCTAATTAAAATATTTTTTAATTTTAAATTGTAATTTTGCATTTTTATTTTTGAATTTTGATTTAAACATATGATGATGCCTTATAAATTTACAAAACTAGCCAGCGGTTTACGCGTTGTGCTCGCACCGATGAAACACACTCGAGCAGTAACTGTTTTGGTATTGGTTGCCGCAGGTTCAAAGTACGAACTAAAAAGAGTTAACGGTATATCGCACTTTTTGGAGCATTTATTTTTTAAAGGCACAAAAAGGCGTCCAACAACTGAAGATGTTGCCGGGGTATTGGATGGTGTAGGCGCGGAACATAACGCTTTCACGTCCAAAGAACATACCGGCTATTGGGTCAAAGCAGCTTCTGAGCATACCGATCTTGCATTGGATATAGTTTCCGATATGCTGACCCATCCGCTATTTTCAGCAAAGGAAATTGAGCGCGAGCGTCATGTTATTTTTGAAGAACTTAATCTTTATTTTGATACACCAACTAGGTTTGTTGAAGATCTATACGAAGAAACAATGTGGGGCGATCAGCCCGCAGGATGGTATGTGGGCGGTACAAAAGAATCCGTAAGTCGTATAACAAGAAAAGATATTATTTCTTATTTCAAAACTTATTACGGAACCCTAGGAACAGTGGTTTGTGTGGCAGGGGATATAGATCCTGCGCATACGTTAAAACAGATACAAAAACGTTTTGCTCCTCTGCCAAAAAGAGTAGCTTCAGTTAAACCTTTGGTTGTCGAAGACCAAGTTAAGCCCCGCGTTACAGTTTCATTTAAAGATACGGACCAGACACATATTGCGTTTGGTGCCCGAGCCTTTAATCATAGAGATCCCAGACGCTTTGCGTTATTGGTTTTGGCAACAATTTTGGGCGGTAACATGAGTTCACGTCTCTTCTTGAATGTAAGAGACCGTATGGGTTTGGCTTATTATGTTAATACTCAGCCGTCGCTTGATACGGATTCAGGATATATTGTTTCGCACGCAGGAGTTCGAAATTCAGAAGTATTGAATGCAATTTCAGCCATACGTAAAGAATACGATCTTTTAACGCGCAAGACAGTTGCAACAAAAGAACTGGCTAAAGCCAAAGATTATCTAGTAGGAAGATTTTTACTGGGACTTGAAGAAACCGATGAGGTCGCTTCATTTTTGGCTACCCAGGAGATATTAAAAAATCATATTGAAAAACCGGAAGACTATATTCAAAAAATAAGAGGAGTTTCCGCCCAAGACGTTTATTCGGTAGCTCAGGATGTATTTAAGCCGCAACGGTACAATTTAGCTTTAATAGGACCGCACAAAAAAGGAGATAGTATAGTAAGAATACTCTCTAAATGATAGCATAAAAGGTGTTTTATGAATCCCGTTAGAGACTGAGCGAAATTTTACGAGATTACGCGGGATGAACCCCGTTAGAAAATTACTAGTATTTATGGGTTATTATTTATATAAGACAAATTATTCGTTTGATAGCTGCCAAACAAGTTTATTAACTTGTTTGGCCGTTAGCTTGCATGTAATTTTCTAAACGGGGTGAACACGAACGTATATATCCATATTCCCACGACTACAATATTTAGAATTGTGGCTGCTGTTGTCGCGTTAATTTTTGTTTTCTTGATGCGGGATATTATAATGCTATTGTTATTTGCCATCGTAATTGCGGCCGCAGTAGATCCTTTTGCCACAAAAATGGAAAACAAAGGAGTCCCAAGAATAGTGGGATTGGTGATCGTATATTTATTGTTTTTCTTGGGTATTACAGGTTTTTTTTGGGTTTTGGTTCCTCCTTTAGCTATTGAACTTACAGATTTTACCGCCAATTTTCCCGTATACGCTAACGGACTAGTTGAAGTGTTGTCTCGCTATGGAATTACGCCCGATAACCCCGCTTTCAGCACTTTGCCGAATTATATAGATAAATTAACCGAGAATTTAACACAATTGGTTCCAACTATAACAGGCGTTTTCACGGATGTTGTAGGTAGAGGATTCCAGATAATCACGGTTTTCTTGGCATCTTTTTATCTGGCCCTTCAGCGGGATGGGGAAGAAAAGTTTTTACGTATGTTGTCTCCGGAAACCGAAGACCCATATATTGTTGATCTTTGGAAACGGGCGCAGAAAAAAATAGGACAATGGTTGCAGGGTCAGGTGGTTCTTGCCGTATTAATAGGCGTTGCTACATATATGGGATTAACTGTAATTGGGGTTAAATACGCTTTGATTCTGTCCATTATTGCCGGGATGCTTGAAATAGTTCCAATAGTAGGTCCGATCGCGACCGCTATTATTGCTATGGTAGTTGCTTTCTTTCAAGCTCCGGCTAAATCAGTTTTGGTAGGTCTTTTCTTCCTGATCTTACAACAGCTGGAAGGAAATATATTGGTACCGCTTATATTTAGAAAGGTTTTAGGGCTTCATCCGGTTATAGTTATTTTTGCTTTGCTTATAGGGTTGCGTTTGGGCGGAGTGGGAGGGATGTTGCTTGCAGTACCTATGGCTGCCGTATTGACCGAGCTTTTCGGTGATTTCAGTTCAGGAAAAATTAAAGTATAAAAGATTTTAAGTAATATTTTTGAAACAGTCCCGTCTCCGTAAGTTGGGGGAGTCGGGACTGTTTTTTGACACGTAAATAGTTTGGATGTTAAATAGATAAAGCTCATTTTAAATTATATATGGATCAAGGAGCGACCGGTATCATGAATCAGGAAAGCTTTTGGAATAGGCTTTATAAAAAGCATCTTTTTTTAGTGAAGTGTATTTTTGCTTCTAGTCTTAGCGGTATAGCTTTTTATTTTTTAAGCGAAACAATAAACTCTTTCGAATTACTTCTTTTATCCTGTTTTTTACTTATAGTTTCGGCAATAGCCTTTGCCCTAGATGTTTTGGCTTGGCAGGCATATCAGGATAGAAAGTACGAAGAAACAAAAAACATTCGTCTTGAAGCTTTAAACACGCTTAGAAAAACTCTAAGAATAAAATAAACAACAAAAACCGCCCAGCCCTAATTAATAATTAGAGCTGGACGGTTTTAATTATATTTACGATAAACTTAATAAAAATACGACAGATGAAATGACCGCTAAAACCTGGAATATGATCCCGAAACCCCAGGAGGTTTCTTCTTTGATTTGATGGATATGTATACGTTTATGAAAATTTAAATGTTTTGTAAGAAGATTATTTTTTTTGGTTAAGAAATGCAAAAAAGAAAGCCCGTCGGGTACACAGGCCAAAAATCCAAAGAGCATTAACCAAGGCAACGACGCGCTGCTTGGTAAAAGTAAAATTAAAACGACCAGTCCGGCAAAAAAATCAAAAGCTACTTTAAAAAGATCAATTACTGCCTTATGCCATCCCACAACGGAAATATTTTCAACATTATCAATGCTATATTCACGATGCGGAAGCGAATCTAGCATGTAGTGGCTGGCAAGGGCTATAGGTAATCCAAGCGTAGGATTGTTCAGTGCGCCGCCGACAGCCGCGCCGAAAAGAAAATGTACAGATAGGATCATAGTTTGTAGAATATTGAATTTAGAATTTGGAATCTAGAATACCCGAATTAATAGTGCTAAATTCAAAATTCCAGATTCTAGATTCGCGAACTATCTTAATTGAAATAACTCTTTTTTTGTGCAATAAGGTAGAATATTGATTATGTACGGTATTTTATACGTTGTAGCTACACCAATAGGGAATTTGGAAGATATCACGTTGCGCGCCTTGAGAATATTGAAAGAGGCGGATTTTGTGTTTGCTGAGGATACCAGAGTTACAAGGAAGCTATTTCAGCATTATAACATTCAAACGCCTTTAGAATCTTACCACCAACATAGTTCAGAAAACACAACTTTTAGGATAGCGGAACTGCTTCGCCAAAGCAAAAATTGTGCCCTGGTTACCGATGCCGGCACGCCCGGAATTTCTGATCCCGGAAACGAATTAGTGGCCAGGCTTTTGGGTATTTTGGGGGAAGAACTTAAAATAGTTCCCATACCCGGCTCAAGCGCCCTTACTGCGTTGGCTTCTGTTTCGGGTTTGCAGACCCAAAATTTAGTTTTTCTCGGATATCCTCCTACAAAAAAAGGACGGAAGACTTTTTTTGAAAAGATGACACGATTTAAGGAAATGCCAAAAGTACTTTATGAATCACCTTATAGGATAGTTAAAACCATCGATGAATTAGATGTTATATGCGGACCAGATGCTAAAATAGTGATAGGCAGGGAATTGACCAAAAAATTCGAAACAATATTCAGAGGAACTGTTACGGAAGCCAAGGAGATGCTTAAGAAAGATAAGGTTCGGGGAGAATATACAATACGGCATGAATAACGAAAATAAAAAAGAACGTCTTGTTATAATTACTGCTGACGACTTTGGTCTTTCTTCTGCGGTCAATGAAGGCATTTTGCATGCTTTTTTACGGGGAATCGTAACAACTGCCAGCGCTATTGTTACAACTTCGGGAGCAAAACAAGCAGCGAAGCTCACGCAAAACGTGCGCTTGCCGGTTGGGTTGCATCTGGATCTTTTTGAGGGTAATTTTGATGAGAATGATGAAGGGTTGTTCGGGAAAGATGGTTATGTAGCCCGTGCGTTAAAAGCAAAAGAAATTGAAAATAAAAGTATTTCTCTGTCCCGCGAAGCCTTGCTTGTGCCTCCGAAGCCGTTGGGCGAAGGGGTAGCGAAGCGGGATTTACCCAAGCCGGTAGTAGATAAAATATTCAGGGAATTTTGGCGTCAGCTTTGTACGTTTCGTGAATTGTTCAATAAAGATCCTGAGCATTTATCTTACCATTGGGGGCTACATCAAATGCCGGAAGTATTTGATGCCTACACGCGTTTTGCAAGGGAAGAATATATACCATTCCGTTACGGTAATCAATATATAGCCGAGAAACCGGATTTTCATCTTCATCCGGATATTTGGATAGATAAATTCAATGGACAGGACAATATTAAGGAAGAACATTTTATGGGGATTATAAACAATTTGCCGGAGGGTATAATTGAGATATCTACGCATCCGGGTTTTTCTGTAAGAGCTCCCCAATATGATTATAACCACGAACGCGAAAAAGAAATGTCTGTTTTGATCTCGCCCAGACTCCGCAAAGAAATCGATGATAAGGAAATAAAACTTATATCTTTTAAACATTTGCACGACCATAAAAAACAATGAGCAAATTTTATCTGACAACATCAATAGCTTATGTTAATGCGCCTCCGCATGTGGGGTTTGCTTTGGAATTGTGTCAGGGCGATGTAATTGCGCGATACAGGAAACTTTTAGGGAATGACGTGTATTATTTGACCGGAACCGATGAGCACGGCCAAAAAATTGCCAAAGCCGCAGAAGCAACCGGGAAAGACCCCGCAGAGTTCGTTGACCATATAAGTGAAAGTTTTCGTGCGCTGACGAGTGCGTTGAATATAAGCAATAACGATTTTATCCGTACATCTGATAAAAATAAGCATTGGCCCGGAGCTTCAGAAATGTGGCGTGCGCTTAGTGATTCCGGCACGTTGTATAAAAAAGATTATAACGGTCTTTATTGCGAGGGCTGCGAAGCATTTAAAGCTTTGAGCGATCTTACGGACGGCATGTGTTCCGACCACAAGAAAAAACCCGAAATCATAAAAGAAGAAAATTACTTTTTCCGCCTTTCGGATTACCAGGATAAACTTCTAAGGTTATATGAAGAAGGAGTTATAAAAATAATCCCTGAACACCGGCAAAACGAAGTTAATAATTTTATTAAACAAGGTCTTGAAGATGTAAGTTTTTCCCGGCCGCGAAAAGATCTGCCGTGGGGCATTCCTGTCCCGGGAGACGAGGACCATACAATATATGTATGGGCTGACGCGCTAGTTAACTATATAAGCGCTTTGGGTTACGGGAGAGGAGACAGCGAATTATTTAATAAGTTTTGGCCTGCGGATCTGCACATAATCGGCAAAGATATTCTTCGCTTCCACGCGATTATATGGCCGGCTATGCTCTTGGCTGCTGAGTTGCTCCTGCCAAAAAGTATATTGGTTCACGGTCATATTCAGTCTGGCGGACAGAAAATGTCTAAATCTCTGGGCAACGTTATAGATCCTTTTGAATTAATAGATAAATATGGAGCGGATGCAGTACGATATTTTTTGCTAAAAGAGATACCAACAACTCAAGACGGCGATATGACCAAAGAGCGCATGGCCGACATATACAGTTCGGAACTTGCAAATGGTCTGGGCAATTTGGTTGCTCGTGTTGCCGCAATCGCAGAAAAAAAATTCGACGAAATTACTGTGTCTAATAGTATTTTCAAAAAAAACGTTGAAGCGATATGGAAAAAATATACAGAAAATATAGAAAATTATAAATTCAACGATGCGCTACAGAATGTTTTTTCGCTCGTACGTGAAGGCAATACATATATTGACCGGGAAAAGCCCTGGGAAGGAGATAATGCTAAAAACGTAATACCGAATGTTGTTTATTTGATAATTAATATTGGCTGGTTATTGATGAAACAAAAACCTCACGTGGTTAAGGGTGAAGCGCTTTTCCCGCGCGTCCAATAAAAATTTTGCAGAGCAAAATTATAATACTTTTGATCTTTGCGTTTTGAATTTTGATCTTATGTTAGTAGATCTTCACGCCCATATACATTTTAATATTTTTAAGGATGATGTTGAGGAAATCATAGGTCGGGCTAAAGACGCCGGCGTTTTTATGATTGCGCCTTCAACAAAGTTAAGTACGTCGCAAAAAGCAGTTGAGTTTGCTGAAAAATATAAAGGATTAATATTTGCCGCAGTGGGTTTGCACCCGCTTTATACGAAACCCACACAACACGATCCGGATGAAGACGATGAATCGGTGGATAAAAATATAATAGAAGATTGTAATATAGATCTTTTGCATCCATTAGCCATTGAACCTTGCGTGGTAGCAATAGGGGAATGCGGCTTGGATTACATTCAACGTCTTAATGTAAGCCAGCAGGATAGAGCGCGACAAGAAGATATTTTACGTGATCAGTTTGAGCTTGCCCTGGAAGTTAAAAAACCCGTTATTTTGCATTGCCGGGACGGAGAGGTAGGCGGAGAAAAACGTAAAGCGCATAATGATATGTTAAATATCCTTAAGGAATATGTGCCGCGCGGTCTAAAAGGAGTTAGCCACTGTTATTCCGGGAATAAGGAGCAGGCGCAAGAATATATTAAACTGGGATTTGGTCTGTCTTTCACTGGTCTAATTACATATAATAATGCTTGGGATAAGATCATTAAGGAAATTCCAGTAGAAAGCATATTTACCGAGACAGATTCTCCTTATTTAACCCCGGTTCCCCACAGGGGAGAAAGAAATGAACCGGTTAATGTCCGTTTTGTAGCTGAACATATCGCAAAAATCAAAGAAATTCCATTCGAACAAGTTGCGGAACAGACAAAACGTTTAATCTGCCGATATGAAGAAAATTCTTAAAAACAAAAAAATCAGAATATTAATTGTTTGTTTCTTCATATTTATTTTCTATAATTTAATAGCGATTATTACGCCTTGCGGCGGCGCATGCTTACCAGGTTATTTTTGTATGGATAAGGGCACGCCGATACAACCAGATGGTACTATAGTTATTGTTACAGATTCTGGAGGTAAGTGTATTCCGGATTTTGGATTATAATTTTGAACTTTTGATTTTTATTTAGATATTAGGAATTAGAAATTTTTATTAGTCCGCCAGAGGCGGATGCACGTGGTTGCATCTCCGCCAAGGCGTCGGCAACATACGGCATGCCCTATAACCCTAAAAAAATTGAATCGAAGTGGCAAAAATATTGGGAGGAGCATCCCGATATTTTTCGTGCTGCAGATCCGCCGGCCGGCGGGTCAGAAAAACCCAAGAAATATGTTCTGGACATGTTTCCTTATCCTTCCGGTGAGGGTTTGCATGTCGGTCATGTTGAGGGATATACGGCCACCGATATTTTAAGCCGTTATTTCCGCATGCGGGGGTTTAATGTTTTGCATCCGATGGGTTGGGACGCTTTCGGTTTACCGGCAGAAAATTATGCGATAAAAACAAAGACTCATCCCGCTGTTTCTGTTGCAAAAAATATAGAAGGATTCCGTAAGCAACTTAAAAGTTTGGGTTTTTCTTACGATTGGTCGCGCGAAGTAAATACCACCGATCAGGAATATTATCGTTGGACACAATGGATCTTTCTTAGACTTTTTGAAAGGGGTTTGGCTTATGAGTCGGAAGCTCCTATTAATTATTGTCCAAGTTGCGCCACGGGTCTTGCAAACGAAGAAGTAGTAGACGGGAAATGTGAACGGTGCGGCACGTCCGTTGAAAAAAAGAAAATAAGGCAGTGGATGTTAAAGATAACTGCTTATGCGGATCGTTTACTTCGCGATCTTGATGAGTTGGATTGGCCCGACAGAATAAAAGAAATGCAGCGCAATTGGATAGGACGTTCTGAAGGAGCTGAAATAATCTTTAAACTTGTAGGTACTAAACAAAATCCGCCAGCTGGCGGAGATGCTGATCATGATCTTGCCGTATTTACTACCCGTCCGGATACAATATTTGGTGCTACATATGTTGTTTTGGCGCCCGAGAATCAATTGATCCATAAGTTGCACGGGCATATCAAAAATCAACCCGAGGTAGAAGCGTATATCGGTGAAGCAAAAAAGAAAAGCGATCGCGAAAGACAGGAAGAAGGGGGCGTTAAAACAGGCATTAAGCTTGAAGGCATTACCGCAATTAATCCCGCAAATAATAAAAAAATTCCCGTATTTGTGGCCGATCATGTTTTGGAGCATTACGGCACCGGAGCAATAATGGCTGTACCGGCGCACGACAAACGAGATTTTGATTTTGCTAAGAAATTCGATTTGCCGATAATTGAAGTTATAAGTCAGGACAACAAAAAGCATAGATTAAAAGAAGCATATGAAGCTGAGGGGATCATGGTCGCTTCGGAACAATTCAATGGTATTTGGAACGAGGACGCAAAATCACGCATAATTGTTTGGTTACAGGCGCATGGTTTAGCTAAAGGAGTAGTTAATTACAGACTTCGTGACTGGATATACTCGCGTCAAAGATATTGGGGCGAGCCGATACCGATTGTTCATTGTTCAAAATGCGGCACGGTTCCTTTGCCTGAAGAAGCATTACCGCTTACTTTGCCGGATGTTAAAACTTATAAATCTTCAGGGACCGGCGAGTCGCCATTAGTAAAAATGGACGACTGGGTCAATACTGAATGTCCCCGGTGCGGGAGTGCGGCAAAAAGAGAAACCAATACTATGCCGCAGTGGGCAGGTTCTTGCTGGTATTATTTACGTTTTATTGATCCGCATAACGAAAAAAATTATGTTGATCCGAAAAAAGAAAAATATTGGATGAATGTTGATCTATATGTCGGCGGAGTAGAACACGCGGTTTTACATTTGTTGTATGCGCGATTCTGGCACAAATTTTTATTTGACGAAGGATTGGTTTCTACAAAAGAACCTTTCGCAAAATTAATGAATCAGGGCTTGATATTGGGTCCCGACGGACAAAAAATGTCTAAATCGCGCGGAAATATTATAAATCCCGATGAAGTAATAGAAAATTATGGAGCGGATTCTTTGCGTATGTATGAAATGTTTTTGGGACCGCTTGAAGTTCAGAAGCCATGGGATACGCGGGGCATTATCGGTTTATGGCGTTTTTTAAGCAGAGTATATAATTTAGTAAGCGAAAGAGAAATTTTACCGGATGATAATCTGCCAACCGGCGGAACAGAAAATGATACAAAGATAATAAGAAATAAGACTATCAAAAAAGTTACCGAAGATATAGAAAATTTTGCATTCAATACCGCCCTTAGCGCAATGATGGAGTATGTGAATGAGCTGATCGCGCAAACCCCTCGACTTCGCTCGGGGCAAGCAAATACAAAAAATATTGCGTTAAGCGATGCCGAAACTTTAACTTTGCTTATTTCTCCTTTTGCTCCGCATTTGGCCGAAGAGTTGTGGCAGGAAAAATTAGCTCATGGCGAATCGATTCAACTGGCGCCGTGGCCGGCTTATGATGCGGGTGCCTTGGAACAAAAAGAAGTATTGATCGTTGTTCAAATTAACGGCAAAATGCGGGCTACATTTAAGGCGCCAATAGGCACCAAAGAAGAGGTTGTTATGGCTAAGGCCCTTGAAATGGAAGCGGTAAATAAGTATACAAGCGGTAAATAAGTATACGAAGGATAAAAATATACACAGGGTGATATATGTAGAAGATAAATTGCTGAACATAGTAGTATAAAAATCGCCCGCAAAACAGGCGATTTTTTAGTTAAAGCTGTTGATTGGTGAATAACGTATTAGTGTTATGATGAAGACATTAAGATGATCTTGCAATAAAATCCTAAATCCGAATATCGAAATCCGAAACAATATCTAAATTCCAAATTCTAAATCCAAAAAAACATGTTTAGAGTTTGGGAAACTCGAGTTTGTTTCGTGCTTCGTGCTTCGAATTTAGAATTTAGGTATTATGTGCGGCATAGTCGGATATATAGGAAATAAACAGGCAACACCTATCGTAATCGACGGGCTTAAAAGATTAGAATACCGTGGATATGATTCGGCGGGTATAGCCGTACATAATATCGGTGAGCCGATAAAATTTTTAAAGAATGCAGGACGCGTAGCTAAACTCGAGACCGAAGTTAATAAAAATGTTCCGTTGGGGACAGTAGCAATAGGACATACCAGATGGGCTACGCATGGCGCGCCGAACGATATTAATGCGCATCCGCATAAAGATTGCACCGGCAAAATTCATCTTGTTCACAACGGAATTATAGAAAATTATGTCTCGCTCAAGAATGAACTTGATCAAGCCGGACATAAATTTTCTTCTGATACAGATACAGAAGTGCTTGCGCACTTAATTGAAAGTTTGTTCCGCGGAACTCTCGAAGATGCCGTGGCGCAGGCTTTGTCGCGCGTGCGAGGCACTTATGCGTTAGCAGTTATCTCAGAAGGGGATCCCGCAAAAATAGTTGCAGCGCGCAATTCTTCTCCTTTACTTATCGGCATAGGAGAGGGCGAATGTCTTTTGGCTTCTGACCCATCTGCGGTAATTGCTGCCACAAAAAAGGTGGTATTTCTTGAAGACGGCGAAATGGCAACCCTAACGCCTGAGGGTTTTCGTATTAAGGATCTTGGAGGAGACGAGTTACTTAAGCGTTTAGTTGAAATTCCCTGGACGCTTGAAGAGGCTGAAAAATCCGGACATGCGCATTTCATGCACAAGGAAATTTTTGAAGGGCCCGAGGTTGTAGCAAACACCATGCGCGGAAGAATTATGGTAGACGAAGGTTTGGTGAAATTTGGCGGATTAGAAAATTATGCTAAACATTTAGCAAATACCGAGCGATTAATTTTAACCGGTATGGGTACCGCATATCACGCTGCTTTAATAGGGGAATATCTTTTTGAAGAAATAGCAGAAATTCCAACAGAAGTTGAATATGCCGCAGAGTTCCGTTATCGCCATCCTATTTTGGATAATCATAACAAGGCAACTCTTATCGCGGTTTCCCAATCAGGAGAAACCGCAGATACTCTGGCTGCTGTACGCGAAGCAAAACGCAGGAATGTTTTTACGATGGGCATAGTCAATGTGGTCGGCTCATCCGTTGCTCGGGAAACCGATGCCGGAATTTATAATCATGCCGGACCGGAAATAGCTGTTGCTTCCACAAAAGCTTTTTTGTCGCAGATCACCGTTCTTACAATGGCGTCCATATTCCTGGGCCGGATGAGAAATTTGGAGATCACACGGGCCAAGGAATTGTTGGCCGAACTGGTTGCGTTACCGGATAAAATGAGCCGCATATTGGAACAGGAGCAGGTTTTTATAGACCTCGCCAACTGGTTAAAAGACGCCGAACACGTATTTTTCCTGGGGCGTAAGTATAATTTTCCTATTGCTTTGGAAGGAGCGCTTAAACTTAAGGAGGTTTCTTACCTTCATGCTGAAGGCTATAATGCCGCGGAAATGAAACACGGACCAATTGCGCTTATAGAGCCTTCTTTCCCGACAATCGCTATTGTTCCTCAGGATTCAGTTTATGAAAAAACCATTTCTAATCTTGAAGAAATAAAAGCGCGCGGCGGACCAATTGTAGCTATTGCCACCGAAGGGGATGAACGCATTCTTAAAGTTGCCGATGCGGCAATATTTATTCCAAAAACACTTGAACCAATATTGCCTGTTTTAACTACTATACCCCTACATCTTTTGGCTTATCATACGGCAGTCGCCCGAGGTTGTGATGTAGATAAACCCAGAAATCTTGCCAAATCTGTAACGGTGGAATAGCTTGTACAATTATAGATTTCACGATATAGAGATTATGTTTTTTTGAATTCGTAAGAAGAAGATGGTTCCAGGATCAGAGAAGATGATTACTGTTTCACGCGAGGGCCTGATTAAGTTATTTGATTTGGTGAATGCGTGGCAGAATCGTGGCGAGGCGCATCTTCGAGGATGTGATCGCACTACCTATTATATTTCTTCCTGTTCAGAAAAATGTAAGATGGCAATGAGCTTGGTAGGGCAGATGACATCCGAAGAAATAGCTAAATTGCCTATTTCGGGCTATGAATATGCCCGTTCCTCAATTGATGCTTATTAATATTTGACCAAAGAAAGTTTTTAGCCTAATATATAAACCAGAATATTGATTATTCTGGTTAATTTTTTAGACTAAAATTAACCCCGAACTGAAATATTTATTAATTCTTTTATCAATTTGTGTTGCTTTCTGGCGCGTTATGTCTGTCATGAAGAGCGGTGGTAGATAAATTTTGTAATTATCTTCTAAGGTTTTACCAAGCAAAAATCTCCGGCCGTCGCCTCGACGAATCGAGCTTTGACTAAGCGAGAACGGGTAATTCCTCTCTTTATTAAATAGTAAAAATAAACGATACTTCTATACGAATTTTTCTGTTAGCTGAAATATCGTTTCTATTTAAATAGGCCCAACGCGTACAGATCTTATATAAATGGTTTCAAGATCGCATACACATATTTTAAATTATGACGCCTTTTGTACAGACGTTTTTTGGGTTGTTCCTGATTTTTCTGGGGATATCTGTAGGATATTTATTGCGTAAATTTTTAGCTACGCAGCAAATTGCTTCAGCCGAATCCGAAGCGAAAAGATTATTAAGTAAGGCAAAAGAGGAATCAAACAAACTAGTAATTGAAGGACAGGAAAAATCGGTTAAATTAATTGAAGAGGCAAAAAAAGAAGCACGTGAACGTGAGCGTACGCTTAATTCTGCCGAAGAGAGAATTCAGCGCATTGAAGGCAAACTAGATGAAAGAGCGGCAAAAATTGCAGACGCTGAAGAAGCGGTTGTGGCAAAAGCAGATAAGGTCGGCGCTTTAAGACAAGAACTTGAACAGTTAAAAGAAGACGAAATAAAGCGTTTAGCTACCATTGCCGGACTTTCTCTTGAAGAAGCAAAGTCTGAGCTTTTTAGTCGTGTAGAATCCAGCATAAGTGACGATTTGGCCAGACGTACACAAAAATTGGTTGCCGAAGGAGAAGAACATTTTTCCGAAAGAGCCAGAGAAATAATCGTTACGGCCCTGCAGCGTTATGCCGGCTCGCATTCCGCGGACGTTACGACAACCGTGGTTGCTTTACCAAATGAAGATCTAAAAGGACGTATTATAGGCAAAGAGGGAAGGAATATTAAGGCTCTTGAGAGGGCAACCGGATGTGAAATTTTAGTTGATGATGCTCCGGGAGCGATCGTGGTTTCCGGATTTGATCCCATAAGACGGCATATTGCTAAGATCGCGCTTGAAAAGCTTATTTCTGACGGAAGAATTCAACCTGCGCGTATTGAAGAAGTTGTTGAGCAGGCAAAAGCTCAGATCGAAGCAGAGATCAGAAGAGCTGGAGAGGCTGCGGTTACGGATGTCGGGATCATAGGCATAGATCCTCGTCTTATTTTTTTGTTAGGGCGGCTTAAGTTCAGAACAAGTTACGGACAAAATGTTTTGTTGCATTCAATAGAAGCCGCGCATGTTGCCGGCATGATAGCTGCTGAGGTTGGCGCAAACGTGAGTGTAGCCAAACAAGGAGCGCTTTTCCACGATATCGGTAAATCAATTGATCACGAGGTGGAAGGAACTCACGTTGAAATAGGCAGAAAATTATTGGCCAGATTCGGCGTTAATGAAGAGGTTATTAAGGCAATGCAGTCTCACCACGACGAATATCCGAACGAAAACCCCGAATCTATAATTGTCAGAGTTTCGGAATCGATTTCAGCGGCACGTCCAGGTGCCAGACGCGATACGGTGGAGAATTATATTAAGCGTCTAGAAGACCTTGAGCGTATAGCTAATGAATTTCCAGGAGTTGAAAAATCTTTTGCCATTCAAGCCGGCAGGGAATTGAGGGTTTTTGTTGCTCCAAAAGATATAGACGATTGGGGAGCTCAAAAATTAGCCCGCTCCATAGCCGATCAGATAGAATCTACGCTTAAATATCCGGGAGAGATCAAAGTTAACGTCATAAGAGAAACCAGAGTGATAGAGTATGCGAAATAATTAATTTTTCAGCTTCACTTGACGCTACAACGCTTTGTAAAATAAGCCTCATAACAGCATGAATTTCCGGAGCGGGCCGCCGCTCACTTCGTTCGTATGCGTTTCCTTTTCCGCAAATTCGCTTGCGCTCGGCACTATTTTGCGGTTTATGCTTCTGCTAAGTCGCTTAGCACAAAATCAAATCTTATTTTTGAGGGAAAAACGTAAAAGGTATCTGTGGACAACGCATTTTGGCTTATTTTTTAAGGGTTTGTTACAATAGAACGGTAAAAAACTATGCCTTATAAGGGCAATTTTAAAAGGAGGTGAGTTTTATGACAAAAGATGGATTAGTTGAAGCAGTACAAAAGCTTCTCGGAAGCTCTCGCGCTGAAGCAGGACGCGTTGTTGATACCGTTTTTGACACTATCGCCAAATCATTAAGCGGCGGTGAGGATGTCGCGGTTTCAGGTTTCGGTAAATTTAGAGTTGCTCACAGAAAGGCTCGAACAGGCCGCAACCCAAAGACCGGTGCCGCAGTGGAAATTCCAGCCACTAAAGTTCCTCGTTTTTCAGCAGGAAAAGCTTTGAAAGATGCGGTCAGATAAATTTATTTCTAGCTAGAAATGTACAAAAACCCCGATAAAACGGGGCTTTTGTTTTTGTTTACCCTGAACGAAGTCGAAGGGTGCCGAAGGAGGGAGACGAACTCGTTCGCTTGCGCTCACTCTTAAAAACCCTCGGTTTTTAATATTTTCCTATACGAGAAAACTACGTTTTCCCGACCCCTTTCCTGTTCGACTCCAACATAAAAAAACAAACCTATACAGGTTTGTTTTGTGCCGAAGGAGGGAGTCGAACCCTCATGAGTTGCCTCACACGATTTTGAGTCGTGCGCGTCTGCCATTCCGCCACTTCGGCAAAATTAGTGCTGGATATATCTACCATTAATTCAGGGCATTCTGTTTCAACATCAAGATAATATAGCTTTTTTTATTCGTTGCCAATACCCCCGCAGACGTGTTAATTTGGTGTTGTGCCCAGAAATACAACTTCCAGTATGTTCTTCTATACTTATGTTTTAAAGAGCTTGGCAGATGGCAGACGGTATGTTGGTTACACAACAGATCTTAATAAAAGATTAGAAGAACATAGAAAAGGGCTTTCATTTTCCACAAAATTTCGTTTACCGATTATACTCATTTATTACGAAGCTTGTTTGAATGAAAAGGATGCCAAACGTCGAGAACATTACTTAAAATCAACACAAGGTCGAAAATTCTTAGGTTTAAGACTTCAAGAGTACAAACGCGTGAAAACAGCGTTTGGCGCTGGAAGTTGATATACTGGGTGTGGCTAAAATTATTGCAATCGCAAACCAAAAAGGCGGCACCGGCAAGACAACTACCGCGCTGAATTTAGGCGTTTATCTTGCCATAATGGGCAAGAAGGTTTTATTGGTTGATATTGATCCGCAGGGAAACGCAACCCAAGGGTTGGGAATTAAACCGGAAAATTTAGCAACGCATGTTTATCACGCATTGATGGGTAAGGTTAGCGGTGCGGATATCAAACGCTCTTCAGGAATTTTTGGCTATGATCTTTTGCCCGCAGCAGCAGACCTTGCCGGAGCAACCGTAGAGTTGGTGGATCTGCCCGAGCGGGAATTTAAACTCAAATCTCTACTTGAAAGTTTTGTTGATGAATACGATTATATTTTAATCGATTGTCCTCCAAGTTTGGGATTGTTAACCATTAACGGTTTTGTTGCGGCCAATGAAATATTGGTCCCTGTTCAGTGCGAATTCTTTTCAATACAGGGATTAAATCAATTGATGGGTACAATAAGTCTCATGAAAGATAACTTAGGAACTGATATAAATATTTTGGGCGCATTGATAACTTTATACGATAAGCGCAGCGCCACACATCGCAATATAGCCAAAGATCTAAGGCGTAATTTTGACGGAAGAGTTTTTGATACGATCATTCCCCGAAACAGCGCTTTGGCCTCAGCTCCAGCGAAAGGACAAACTATTTTCCAAACTGATCCGGAATCTCAAGGCGCCGCGGCATATAAACAACTGGCCGAAGAAATAGTAAGGATACATGGAGGGATCGAAAACCCGATAGTTTCTACTGAAGAGATCGAAGGGACGATAGATACAGATTAATAAAAAATAATTAATATAGGAATATAAATTTATGGCAAGCGCTAAAGGTTTACAATCTTTAATTCCGCAGAAAAAGACAGAAGTTAAAAAATCGATCAAAAAAGAAAAAGCCGGAAAAAACCGTGAAAATATATATTTAATTGATGTTGAGGATATTCAGCCAAATCCCAACCAGCCCAGGCGAGAGTTTGACCAGGACGCGTTGCACGAATTAGCGGCATCTATTGCAGAACACGGCGTACTTTTGCCCATTGTTGCAAGAAAAATCCAAAAATCTACTGAAAAAGGATCGCAAGTTCAATTTGAAATAATTGCGGGAGAGCGCAGATGGCGTGCCGCAAAAATTGCGAAACTTCCTCGCGTGCCGGTTATTGTCCGTGAAACCCGCGATGAGCGACACAATTTAGTGCTTTCTTTGATAGAAAATGTTCAACGGGAAAATCTTAACGCGATTGAAAGAGCCGTAGCTTTTAAGCGCCTGCTGGAAGAATTTGAGCTTATACATGAAGAAATTGCTGCGCGCGTAGGGAAAAGTCGCGAGTTTGTTACTAATACTTTACGTTTGCTTGGTTTACCTTCAGTAATGCAAGAGAGCATTTCTCGCGGCAGTATCAGTGAAGGACACGCCCGAGCAATCTTGTCTTTAAACACAGAAAAGGCCCAAAGAGCGTTGTTTTCAAAGATACAAAAAGAAAAATTATCCGTACGCGGCGCCGAAGAAATAGCAAGATTATTTAAAGCGCGGATTCGTAAAGCCCCGACTCGTGAAGGCGGACAGGAAAGGGGAGCCTTAGAAGATCAAATTAAAGCTAAGTTAGGTGTACGCGTGCGCATCCTTAAAAACGGGAAACGAGGTTCATTATCTATAAGTTTTAGTGATAAAGAAGAATTGGATAGAATTCTAAAAATATTGCTTAGTTAAGATTCGTTTAAAAAACACAAACGCGTAAATCTTAAAATCTCGCTCCGCCAGCCGGCGGATGCGGGATTTTTTGTTTACCCTGAACTTGTTGAAGGGTTTGTCCAGATCTAATTTTTTTAAATTAGGGCTGGATTTGACCAAAAGATTATATTTTTCTAATATACAGGAAGAACTTTTACAAATAGGGAGAAGTAATGCTGCCGAATACTTACGAAAATGAATACTATAAAGCAGAAATTATAAATAAAGTTGTTATAGATGGTCACGAAGTAGGCTATTTTTTGGTGGTTTCAAAAACGGGTTATGCAGAATATCTTTTAAATTGTGATTGTACAATTAGCGATGATAAAGAGTTCGGATTTAATCCTTGGGATTTAATTGGCGTCAAGCGATGTAAATATCTGCATGCGGCAATGACTTTGAGGCGATATGAAGTCGCTCAAGAAATAGGCGAGAAATATGATCTGGATGATCTCGAACTTAAATTTCCTTATATCAGCGACGCAGTTAAAGATGCAGTATTAGAATTGTTCACTCGTTCGCAAAACGACGAATGGTTGGGAGGTCATACCAATTATCTTCCGGGCACTCTTGTATCCGAGATTCTAAAATATACTATGGAATTTGGCGCAGACATGGAACAAGTTTGG
>LBYG01000028.1 GCA_000996085.1 Parcubacteria group bacterium GW2011_GWB1_40_14
ACGTCAAACACCAGCCCTACGTGAGCCGTGGGCGTGAGATGACCAATATCCACTCTGGAGTAGAAAGAAACTCCTGAAAGATAGGTATTTGAATCACCCGCTGGAAACTCAATCGTATGAGCTTTCCCGTAAGTGCCTTTCAAAATACCGAGCCTCTCAATCTTCTTTACTCCCGCGAATACATGGTTCGCGGTGTGGTCGTTCGACCAATAGTGGTCGGAGCCGAGATAGTGAATTCCCTCCACCAATCCCTTTTTCAAAGCCTCGTCCGCACCCACAAATCCGTTTGCCTGGGCAAAAGCTTCAAGAAATTCAAAATCGGCGGCTCTCCAAACAAAGCCGACTCCATTTTGGTTCATGAACATATTGCCGTTGTTCTCGCGGATTTCCCGCCTGGTTGCTCGGATTATATCGTCAATGTTTTGCGCGGAAACGGTGATATTCCCCGCCGCTTCACCGATGGAAGCTCCGTCAATGTTAGTCCAACTTGTGTGCCTGGCGAGGACTGCCGACTCAATATACTCATTGAGCAAAGCCCCGATTCGGTCAAACAGTTCCGCAGGTTTTGTCCACGGAGATTGCGCCAAATCAGCCCAGTCCACAAAGAGACCAAGGTCGCGTCCAGTCGCAATATCCAGCGTTTCCGCCGTTTCCACGAAAGTCTGCATGGAATGTCCCGTTCCTCTCGATACGCTTTGCACCGAAGGAGTGGTGGACATATAAGAAGATGAAACGAGTTTAGTGTTGCTATAAGCAACATCGCACATCTCCTTCCAAGTGGTTGGATGGTCTAGCCTATCCTGTAAGACATCTTCATAAAGTGTCTCATAGGTGATTGTATTCCTTTTGTTACTCCGCTTTTTGCGGGGAAAAACTTCTTCGAGTTTCTCTCTCTACCTTCAGCTCAATCTAGCTCTCCTCGGAGGAGGAAAATTTTCATCATATATGGAATGGCATTTCGCACAAAGCCGTATCCAATCGTTCAAATCTCTTTTGTATTTGCGGCTTTTACTTGCCCAGTGAATTTGTGTTCCCTTAAAACCAGATTTTCCGCAATGTTCGCAAGTATCCGGCTTGCTCTTACGCCTTCTCACCCAACTATGCAAAGCAGAATATCCCACATTGTCACCTTTCCATGCCGGATGTTTCGCTTCTCCAGCAGGATGATTTGTCCCAAATTTGCCTTTATTCAGAGTCTTGAGATTATTGAGAGTATTTGGATGTATTTTTCTTCTGCCCTCTTTCCAAGCTCGCCTCTGACCTTCGCTTAAATGGTTTCTCCATTTGCTATTCATAAGCAAATACTATCACATCCCATTTCAAGAAGCTAGATTAAGTTGTCAAAGATTATTCGTAGAGTGCAGACTGTCGCATCTCGCTTTGGGGACTTATTAGATATTGTATAGTCCTTAGGCGAGTCCCTTCGTTCAGTCGTTCACGGCGGCTTTCGCCTTCCGCCCTGTTACCCATCTCTGGGCTTCCAAGTCAATTAGAAGAGATTTAATGTAGCCTATATCGTTAAGCTACAGCCATTTTCGGTTCTTTTTAGTTTTTAAGAACCCGACGAAACGGCTATCCGACCTATTCGTTGTAGAACTTGCTTCCGTCTTTGCTTTGAGCCATCATCGCTCTCGCGATTTTAGCGCGAAGTTTCCTGTCGGGGACTTGTTCGGCTGTAGGAGGAACGCCTTTGGCAATCCAGTATTCGGGAGTGTTTTTAGCCTGGGTCGTCCCCCCGCCACCCTTGACCCCTAGAGTTGCCTCTTCATTGGCTTTAGCCGTTCTCAATACTTCCAGTTTTGATTTGAAATAGTCGTCATCAACGAGCTTATCCCAATCCAATCCGGTTTTCTTTTGGATATCGCGGGCAAGTTCAACCTCATCTTCGGCAGTAATTCCCGCAGAGCGAAGATAAGTTTTTTGCAATAGTCCGAATTCGTCAGGTTTATTTTTATCCTGGAGCTTCGGCTCTGGGGGGATTTTACCTTCAAGGTCTTTAATGGTTATGTCCCTTGCCGTAAGAGCATCCTTCGCCTTTTTAAGCTGGGTAGTCCGCCTTTTGGCGATACCCGTGCGCTCTAAAGCTTTAGCCTTCCAGTCGAAATCTTCGGTTTCCAATTCTTCAGGCGTGAAATCTTCCACATCCTTTAAATCTTCGTCCTTGATTTCAATTTCATTTGTGGCCATAAATGATAATGTTTAAACACTTTTAATAAGGGTGAGAACTTGTGTCATTCTTTCGAGGAATGATACTCGTAATTACTTTTTGGGCGGTGGCATAACCGTTTAAGTCGTTTTTAAATGGAACGATAACCAATTACATCTTTTGTAATGTTAGTGAACAATTACCTCTTGGTATAGTTTCGTTTCCCGGAGTTGAAGACGCTATTTTAAGCGTTATAAATTCTCCCGGCAGGAGAAAATATGGAGATATGCCACTATCAGGAACGGGGAAATACGTATTAACGGAACTGGTAGACATAACGCCTTTCTGCCATTGGAACTCGGCTCCAGTCGTAGGAATCGAAAATGCGTGAATCAATTTTGGAGTAGATGTCGTATATCCGCTTTTAGTGCTGGTGGAAACATCCAATGTAACCGCAGCCGTAAATCCTTTTATCTTTGCTGAAAATGCCACGATACTGGAAGTANCCGACATTCCAGAAGTTTCCAGTTACGGTATCTCCGGGAGTGGCTCCAAATTCCCTAATAATTGTTTGTCCCCCTCCTAAGAGATAAGCCACTATTGCCGCAACAATCAAAGCAACTATTCCCGAAATCACATTCGATTTATTCATTTCTTTTTCTTACTTACTTTTCCTAATTTACCGACCTTTTTATTTTTCACTACTTTTGGCTTCGCCTTTAGTTTGCTTGCGACTTCTTCGGCGGCAAGCTTGTCTTTAAGCGAAGGCATTCTTGCGTCTGATAATGTGGACATATTATTTCCTTTTTCTCATGCGGGACATTCGTGAAGCCGCCGTTTTGGACTTTCTGGGACGGCCCACTTTATGTCCGTACGTGCCTTTTCCTTTTGGCATGATTTTAAATTATTGCTAATAAAAGCCGACCTCCTCCGAGGAAGTCGGCTTGTTCCCGAATAGAGCATTGCGGCGAACTATTCAGGGAACAGGCCCGCTCCCCCGAAGGTCGCAATGCTTTTTTAAGTTGTTAAATTTGAGATTTCAACACGGCTTGAATATAAACATTTACGCTAGCCCCGCCCACATATATTTTCATGCATTGAGCGTTCACATTGGTAAGCTGGATATGCCCGCCCGTGAGACGAGTAGAGGGAATCCATTGGTAAGTCGTAGTCGCTTGGGTAAGGGTATTGATATGCGCCGTGGCGGTAATTATCTGCTTGGAATCCACCCAGTTCTGATTATTGCCACCGGTGGCGTTACATTTAGCCAAAGAGGACTGTAGAATCTGGATGCCCAAATGCGCCGAGGACGAAGCGGATTCAGAGTAAATATCAAAGTCCAACGTGTCAGTACTTTCCGTGGGAGTGAATAAGACCGAGGTAGTCGCGGCTGCGCCAAAGTTATATGTCCCGGCGGTGCTGGTGCCGGTTCCAAGAATATCAACCCTCTTAACTACAGAAAACCCCGAAGCTCCCTGCGGTTGCTGGCTTACTACGAAGACGGCAATAGAGAAAACAGCCAATGCCCCTATAACCGCTAAAATCTTTTTCAATATGTTTGGCATTTAATTTGGGAAGTTTAACCTATGCGACCTTTAATTTTGTAATGGCTTCGCTTTGTAATTTTATACCAGCTATTTGTTCGTCTATCAACTCCAATTTTGAGTTATATTTCTCCGCCAAATCTGATTTTTCCACTTCCAATCTTTGCAGTTCAACTTGAAAACCAGCTAGATAGTGCTCTTTTAATTCTTTCCTTGTTTTAGCCATTATAGTCCGGGGTTGGTTAATTTAGCGCTTGGTTCTTTTTTGCTATTTTTAAATTTCTCAAGGTCTTTATACGCCTCGGCCAAAAAATCTATGGCAAGGCGCGAAGCGGCCAATATGTAAACATCCAAACCATTCATGCTCGTTCTCGGCTTCAAAAATGAATCGGTAAGAACCGTCTTAATGGTATCACACATTGCTTTGTCTTGCAAGAAAATCCTTATTTTGGCGATTTGGGTGTCGTTATACATTGGCAGTTTCTTTAGCTGACCGCTCTGCTGATGCTACGGGAAGCCGTGGCATTGACGAAAAATCAACAGGATTTAAGCCGGAAAACTCTAAAATATCCGAAAACGCCTTGGACATTCCGGGAATTTGCATCACCTGTTGAAAACCCTGGGGATTGGCGAAAATAAATTTGAATATATTTGTTACTTTGTCCGTAAGGTCGGCCAAATCCTTCTGTTTGCCCGCGATATTGATGCTTAACTTTATTTCAACATCCCTAAACTCGTCCCTTAAAATCTCAAGAAACTGCTTATTGCCCTTTTTAATAAACTCCCCCTTGAATTTCTGAACGAGAGTTTCCTTGCTTTCAAATTGAGCATCTTCTCCACTCAAAATTTGTTCGGCTTGTATTCTAATGGCCTGGTTTTCCGCGAGTCTTTCAGAAACCCATTGCATTTCTTCAGAATCAAGAGTGGCTAGAAACTTTTTACCTTTGAGAATTTTGTTTCTTATGTCAGGTATTATCCAATCCCGATATATTTCTTCAACAAACTTGGCAAACTTTCCTCTACGATATTCGTGGATACCTTTGCCTTCCCGGACAACCCTTTCCTGCAATCTAAACGGTGTGCCAGAAGGCGGCTGAACTCCCAATAAAGGGTCGCCCGCCGAGCCAAGAATCTGCGCGTGGCTGAACCATTCGCTAATGCTTCTTTCAAAAAGCTGGATATTAACTGGAGCGGCGGTGGGAACCTGCCTTATAAACTTGCCCTCTGCTATCGTAGTAATCTCCAAGTTTTCCATATCAATAATTCTATTTCGGTTGGAGTAAGCATCGTCATCCGTGTAAAGAGGAACTTTAGAAGCGGATTCCAAAAGGTTTGTTTTATGGATTTCAAGGAAGTTAGTCCATATCTGTTCGTGAAAAAGACTTTCCGCACCGCCTTGCCCTAAAGCTCGGCCTCTCATCTTTTGGCTAGTAAAGAATTTGAGAGTCCCCGACTGTTCCTTTTTGCGGTAAAGCGTTACACCTGTTCTATTATTTTCTTTGTCTGTATAAAAAGCGACAATATGAAGCTGGTTATAATAATTCTCCATATTATCATTATCTTCAAGATAGTGTTCCGGCAAAGACCCGCGAACTATATAAACCTCGATATTCTTTCCAGGGGTTCTATTGGTTCGATTCCCCGCATCTCCAGCGACATCTTTTACTAGTTCAGCCAAAACAATCAACTCATCTATCGTAATCGTTGCTCCGTTGTTTATATTGCCCCACCCAGCTTTAACTTTTTCTCTTAACTTATCGGGAGAAAAATAATACTTAAACCCAAGCGGGCCTCCCAAAATATCGGTTTGGTCGCAGAAAGCCAGAAACTGCAAAGGCATGACTTCTGGAACTTGTCCTTTTTGAACCAATACCCCGCCCAAATTAATGTTTTCTTCCCCGGCTTCATCAAAAAAAGAATCTAAATCGTGTTCTTTAACATAAACCTCATCATGGTATTTCTTAATTAAAAACGAGAGGACTCGCCCATTATCGTTTTCAACATAGAGCACGACATCTTTGAGTTCTATATCCTCGGCGCGGTATCGCAAGTTCAAAATCGGCTCAATCACTTTTTTAAAAGGACGCAAGTAATTGTTGGCTCCGGTAGTGAATACCCCATGCTTTAACTGCAAACTCATCTGCACATAGTTTTGTAGGTTCCAGGAGTAGTTATCATAAACCTGTATCTCATCAGCGCTAAAATTAGCTTCCTCTCCCGTGATGTAGTCATAAATTGATGGCGGATGAGTCATAATCCTTGAAACATTTGATTAACCTGCTTCCAAGCAATCTCCTTGTTAAACCTGGAAACTTGACCGAATAAACGCATAACCAAAAACTTATTTAAAATCTTCTCCCTCTTTTTCCTTCCTCTCTCCAAAGTCAAAACACCCATTCCTCTGACAATTTTAGGATTCAAACTGGTAATCGCCTTCTCAACCGTATTACCGCTTCCCGAATACCTCACGCCCATAATTTTGAAATAAGATTTTATTACCCCTTTCTTATTGCTTTTTGTTTTTCTCTTTTTCATAAAAAATGCTTCGCATCTACGAACCCCCGAATTTTAGGCAAAGAATCATATCTAACTAAATTACTCACGACTTCTTTCCTAGGGCGGGTTTTTAATTTCGCATCTATCTTTCGGGCAATTTCCTTAATTTTAGGAAGGCATACAGAGCAGTAATAATCGTCCGGCTCTTTGTCTTCGTACTCTGTTTTACATTCTATACAATGAACTTGAAACATAAGATATTTTATTTAAGCCAAGTATAAACTTTTTGATAATTTAGTATCTTCCTATAATCCTCCGTTATTTCTTCTCCTTTGTCAACTGTGAGTAACAATGTATCCGTTTCCGCGTCATAATTGCTTTCATCCCCGCCATGGTTCATATAAGCAATCATCCGCGCGTCAGGATAAATAAAGTTTGAGCCGTTCACGATTTGCGGCCAGCGTTCCAATAATAAATCGGCCACATCGGGAAACAACTTATTAAAGTTGGAATAAGGAACATGATAAACTTCCGGCATATTGTCAGCATAAAGTTTTGTTCCTTTGGGAATTTCTCTCATCGCAAATACTCCTACGCCGTGAATCTTAGAGGGAGCTAGGCGGAGTTTCACCAGAGTATTAAGTTTCGCAATGGTATAATCTTGATTTTCAGTCATTATATTTCAACCCGCGCACCCTCGTTGTTATTACTTCGTGTATCTTTTGCCAAGCCATATACTGCGCGGGAGATTTAAAACCCAATCGTTTCATCAGTTCCTTCTGCGCTAAAACGGCGTTCATACAAGTAAGACATTTAGCCCAACCTTCCATTTCGCTGTGTGAATGCCCGGTAGATAATGTTTCCAATAAAGCCCTTTGAATTTTTTTGTAATTAGCGGGGTCTTTAAGGTGCGGAGGAAGACTTGCGATAAGCGAATGGGGCTTATATTTAGGGAAGGTGTCTTTGGTTATTTTCATAAAGCTATATTTTGTTTCGCTTTTCGGGGCCTCTTCACAACATGCGGGCAAGATTCCCATCCCTCTCTGCAACAATCCGGTATTTTAATATCCTCAACACCAATTTCTATAATGCGGGGTTGGTTCTTGCCCTCGGAGGAAGTTTCGGGATTTGGGCGAGCATCTCTTTGCGCTGAATTATCGGAATCAATGAGCATATTTTGTATCTAGCGGCATCCAAAGCATGGCATTCGCCTTCATACTGCCCCATAATCGGGACATTGGTTCGTTTGTCCACCGCTTGGAAGAAATTGCGATATTCTCTGATTAAATTGAGCGACCTTTTAGTTACGCTGATTCTTTGGGCTTGTAAAGTTTTAACCCCGTATCTCACGGAATCTGCCCCTTTGGGAGTTCCGATGATATTTACCCCGAAACTTTTAATCTCGTCTATGCTTTTCGGCTCCGCGGAATCGGCCACCGTGAGCGCGGGAGGAAGATTTTTTAAGGTCGTAGCCAGCATCCGGTTATCCAATCTTGTCCCGTATAAAACCTCGTCTAGAATATATCCTCCGTCCAAGTAATAAACATTTATTATCGCCGCCGGGTCAGGGTCGTATCCGAAATCCAATCCCGGCCCCTCATATCTCGCCTCGTGGGGAATTTCGTCAATCAACTTCCAGCCGGTATAAATCCGACCTTCCGCTTCGCCAAGTTCTCCCTCGCCATAAACCCTCCACCAGCGAGAGTTGCCTTTTCGTCCCTCAATCTCCTGCCGTTCAGCTTCGCTCAAACACTCGTTGTCCAGATAAGTCAGTTTCAAAGATTCTACATCATTTCGTTTCCCCAAAATCTCGGTATGCATCCAAAATTCCGCCACGGGGTTGTAATCCACCCAAACTACGTCTCTCGTTCTCGTAATAAGCTGGTCAACGATATTCCACGGAAGCCAGTTTCCCTCGTTCAGAAACAAAACATCTCTTCTCGGTCCGTGGGCTTTGCCCAGCTTGTCATAACTCTGAAATTGTAAGGTGCTTCCGGTTTCAAACGTGTAAAGGTGCTTGCTTTCATTCCATCTATCATCATTCCAGTATTTCCGGTCAATCATTATGTTCTTAAACTCTCTGATTGAACCCTGCTCCAAATGGGGATAGCTCTCAGCCACCACATCTATCACTTTTTTAAAGCTCTGGGCATAATCAATCAGCCAGATAAGAATACCGACTGTTTTACTCGCTCCCGTGCCTCCTCCGACATCACGAATCTTCTTCTGCAGTTGGAAGAGTTTTTTTAGCGCCGTGTTTTCTCGATAATCCGCCATAAATAGGTTGTGGTAAAGGTTTGCCAGCAGAGGTTATGTCTTCAGTTTGGTGAGGATTACCTTCAGCCATCCTCCAGGCCAAATCGGGGTCAATGCTGTTAAGAAATTCAATTTTATCTTTATCCGTCAGTTTGCTTAAATATATTCTGGCGAATTCCTTGAGAGATTTACCTTTTTTTCTTCCCGGCCCGCCCTTCCATCCTTTCTTGAAAAGAAACGGCCTTAATTGTTCTGGAACTTCCGCCATTTTTTTAACATTTTATATGTTATTTCACTTTATCTTCCCCATCGCCTGGGGTGGGAATGGGGTTCTTTTAACCGATTTTCAATTTCACCCAGCTTTTTCAGGGTATTAAGCTGGAACAAAGAAAGTTCTTGTTTTAACGGCTTTAGTTTAAGTTCTATGTCCTGCTCGTTCACGATTTATTCAAATTAGCCGATAAAGTCCAGATTGCCGCCGGGTTGTATAAAAATGGTAGTTGTTCTACATTTTCCCAACCCATATTTTAATGTTAAATCATCTTTTAAGAGTAAGCAAGGGGAAAAGTCATTTTCTTTTTTCATATTATTTCGGGTGAAAAGTAGTTATGTTCTTCGGGGTTCGGTTAGATGTTCAGCAATCCTTTGCGGCATATCAATCAACTCGCCTAAAATTGCGGCAAGAAAACCCTCTATCCAGAATCCTTTTATCCACAGAACTACAGCGCCAATCGTAAAGACAAAACCAATGATTGATGTAATTGCATTTCTTAATTCCATTTCAGTTATCTAACTTTTTTCCGGTTTCGGTTTTTTCTCAAGGCGACTTTTGCATTTTGGACAGGCCTTTGGGGGTCAGTTATTAAACTGGCATTTTTTGGCATTGGCTTTATTGAGATAAAAATCGGGTCATCGGAATTTCGCAAGCCGATATTTATTTTTCTTTCACGGAGCATCTGCCAAAGCATTTTATCTATGTTTAGCGGGACTATTCCGCTATCGGGAAACTTGTCGCATACTCGTTTGAATGCCTTGTAAGAAATATCGGGTGAAAAGTAGTATTGTTTTTTCATATTTTTATTGGGGGAGGTTAAGTAGTAATTTGCTTTTAGCTTTTATCAACTGGCAATACGCTAATGCTTTTCTTAATTCTCCTCTACGGGGAAGCCGCCTGTCATTTATTGTCATATCCGAATAGGGAGAGTTGGTTATCCAAATACTTAATCCTCCAAAATTAGCCCTATAAGAATCTATATTCCACTTGTCCGCTTCTTCTCTCATACTCTGGATAATAGTATCAACAAGTTCATTTTCAGCGTCTTTTTGTATCTTTCTATTTTTGAACCAATCAATTATCATTTTCATCTTTTTATTGGGGGGTTAAATAATGCTATAACTAAATCTTTCAAAAATCTTATTGGCTTCTTTGTTTCTTCCCGATTTTTTCAATGAGATATAATTTTTATATTGCTTATCGGGTAGAATATACCACATCGCCGTTGCCCATACTCCGTGCTTTTTAGTCATCTTCCTGTCCATAGATTGACTAATAACACCGCCGCAGATACCACCTGAATTTTCTTCTTCTTTCATTTCTTTTTTCATCTTTGTTTATTTAGAGGTTATTTCGCACACCATCTTGAATATGTTTTTTGGGGGGTTAAAATAATTCTATTTCAGTTCGGCGGTTTTTAATTTCCTTCAGTTCGTAAATTGCAACCTTACCATCATCAGGAATAAACTTAAATTCTCGTTCAGCTTGTAAGTATTCATCTTTATCTTCACCTTGTGACTGCACAAAGATAACCTTAGGATATTTTTTTGACAAAATAGGAGCTTTAATACCTTTTCTTTTGTAGATTATTTGACGATTGTCCGCATCCTTTTTCCCTTTCTCCCATTCTTTTGTTTGTTCGGACGTAGCAAATAAACTGAAATGACAATTTTCCTCATTCGCTCCATTTATACCGCAATCAAATCCTGCTCTATATTCTTTTGTAATTTCTTTCTTCATATTCACACTTCCTGCCACCAGGGGGGTAATTATCTATCTTCCGCCTTTTTAAGCATTCTTTTTAAGCATTTTTCTTAAATCTTTTTCCCAGTAAAACAACTTTGGACTTTTGACTATCCTCTCAATTTGTTCATACATTCCTGCCCCCTGCCATTCATTATTTTCAACTAAAAACTTTATGGCGGTATATTTGTTATATTTCTTTTCTTTCCTCATCTTTTTATTTTAGAAGGGAACAACTCTTCAAACTCTTCCCGCAATTCTTCTTTCATTTCTTCCCAGTTTTCTTTTGGCGGGGTCATCTTATTTTTCAAACACTAATCTTTTTCCATCCCACGGACAATCCGGCACGCACCACTTTTTATGGAAGGCGTCTTTGGATTCTTGCGGCCACGCCTTATCCGCTTCCTGCCGCGCCTTATACGTTTCCTGCCACGGCCGCGCCTCATCCGCTTTCTGATATTTCAAAGGAAGCTCCAACAATGCTTCTTTGGGTAAAATCTTAAACAATCGGAGGCGGGTTTCCTGCTCGTTTTGGGGCTTGTCTTTTTTAATACTCTCAACCCGTTCGGCGTAATCCCAGCAATACTCCGCGAGAATATCGTGGTGGCAATGAATGGCGAAACCTTTTAAGGGCGGAGAAACTAAAATTCCTAACCAAAGCAATAGTTTTTTTATAATATTGTCTTTCTTCATCTTTTTATTTTAATCCTGCTCTTTTAATAACAAAATCGCGGCATTGAGTTATTACTTTTTTGTAGTGACCCGACCACGCCGACGACCTCGCCGACTCCGCCGCCGACCACGCCGACCTCGCCGACCACGCCGCCGCCGACCACGCCGACTCCGCCGCCGCCGACCACGCCGCCGACCACGCCGACTCCGCCGCCGCCGACTCCCGCCGCCGCCGACCACGCCGCCGCCGACCACGCCGCCGACCACGCCGACTCCGCCGCCGACTCCGCCGCCGACTCCGCCGCCGACCACGCCGACCTCGCCGCCGCCGACCACGCCGACTCCGCCGCCGACTCCGCCGCCGACTCCGCCGCCGACCTAGTTTCTTGATTGTCATTTTTCAATACTGCTTTTGCCGCCTCAATAGCTTCTCTGGGTCTTTTATCATTGGGATATTTCTTTTCAAAATTATCTAAAACCAATTCTGCAGCGAATATCGCTAAAGAAATAGAGTCTTCTTTTGTCCATTTTTTCCATTGTATAATTCGCATTTCTGACCAACATTCTTTGTCGTCTGTAATAATAGATTCTCCTCTAACCTCAACTTTTGCCGCGTATCCTATATCAACAAAATTCATAGCATCAATTATGTTTTTTGAGGCGTGGAAACCGATTTGACAAATTTTAAGAGGCTCGGTAATTTTATACCATTTG
>LBYG01000029.1 GCA_000996085.1 Parcubacteria group bacterium GW2011_GWB1_40_14
AAAAAATGGGACGAGCTGCAACAACATTTCAGAAGAGATGCGAATGGTAAAATCACAAATGTTTCTATTACCCGCCTTTGGGAAATTATAGAACTTCTTGGCAAATATCCGAATGCCGAGCTTCAGATAGAATCAAAACCGAAAAGCTCTTCTGACTATGATACTTTAGCACTTATGGTTTTATCAGATCCCGATATTGCAAAACGCATCATTATTACCTCAGGCGATTTAAATATTCTTCAACTGATCCATGAAAAATATTCTGCCTTACGGTTGGGATGGGATCCGGGTAAATTGATAAAAGACAAACTTCATATAACTATGGTTAATGAAATTATTGCGCGCGCAAAAACAATTAATGCTGAAATTATATATCTGGATTACGGTCTTATCAGTGAGAACAGTGCTGCTATATTTGTTCAGGAATTCCATGACGCCGGTATTGCCGTTGATGTGTGGACGATAAACGACCCCTTCAAAATGTGTCAGTTTATAAGATCGGGAGCAGATAGAATTACAACAGACCGTGCGGATTTATTTTATGCTATTGCTTTGTTGTGTCCATAGTTAAAAAACAAAACCTCTTTTTATAAGAGGTTTTTATTATTGTAGAAAAGCGCACTGTTTTTTTGCTTTGACGTAGTGCGTAACAAGGTATATGACATAAGGTAAGTTCTTTAATAATAAGGTTGAGGTTTGAAAAATGCGACGACGGATATTTGCTGCGGCGACCATATTTTTCGGATTAGGATTTGTACTTTCTGCGGCGATCTTCACTTATAATCAGGAAAAATTTGCGATGTTGTATGATGGTGGAATTTTCATTGCGGGTAAGGGCGATCCGAACACGTTTGACGGCCAGCACGATAGACCGAGTTTGTATCAATGGGGCGCGTACTACATGAACGAACACAATGGCTAGTCGCCCGGTGATTTCGGGCTATCTTTCGCCAAACGTGCTTTTAGAAAATGCCCGCTTGGCAGACAACAATGCGTTGCAAAACTGCGCTTACGAAATAGTAACTATCCATCTTTTTTCAAAAGATACTTTACAGTTATGGCGACAGCCTGTGTATACAGTCTTTCGCAATATTAACGATTTTCGATGGCGCGTTAAATGGACCGATCCCAACGGTACAATAATGATATTTTATACAAATATTCAACCAACATCGATGTGGACGCCGCGTGACCCGTCAGGAAAAGAAAACATTTTGATCAGAATGGTCGATGTTTATAAGCCCGCTGAGAAAAACGGCTATGAAATTTATTATATAGGCGGCCCATTAAACTCCTTTACTTTTGAGGAACACGAAAATGGCGCCTGGAAGCCGCTTAAATAAATAAAAACAAATGCTTTAAATTCTCTAATTAGCCGATATTATATCGGCTTTTTTATTTATTTTTAACAAGATTAGTATGCTATTTGACGTTCAAATATTTTTATTGACTTTTTATATAGAATTAGGAAGGAAATCGTAATGGAAACAAGCGCTCCGCGTTTAGAGTATTTAAAAGAGCGATTCTCTAAAGAACCGCTAGCCACCAAATGTGGCATGACGCTTGAAAAGCTTGAATCTGGATTTGCGTCTGTCACCTACATAGCCGACTCTGACGAATGCGTCACGAACGATAATAATCAAAACATTGTCCAAGGTGGAGTGCTCATCGGAATCCTCGCGGATTTTGCGGCAGTATACGCAGCAATGTCCTCGATTTCCGGAGGCCATACGCCTTTGATGTTCGGCAGTTTTTCTTTGCAACGACCAACACTTGAAGGCGAAATTGTTAGCGCAGAAGCCCGTGTTTTCAATACAAGCAGACAAGTTATAAGCGTCTCTGTGCGCATTCTGGGCACTAACGGAAAACTTAAATGTGAGGGCGCTTATCACTTTTCTAATTCAAAACACGTTTAATTTAAAACCGCATGGCTCAAGCCAGCGGTTTTTTTAAATATCGCAAAAAAGTGTTCTTTTCTAATACTATTGGCATAGTATAATAAAGTATATGAACACTCCTAAAAGAAATATATTATTTCTGCTCATATTCCTGCTATTATTTGCGGGGAGCAGTATTTATCTTTTTAAAGATAAAATAAACCGGTTATTTTTTGAACCCAACGTGCCGTCTGCCGGCGGATCTGTATCGTTTGAAGAAGGCGCTAGCGTTAAAGACAATAAACCTATAGAGATTATCGCAGAAAACCTTAAAATTCCTTGGGAAATTGCTTTTTTGCCTGATAAAGACGTGTTGGTAACTGAAAGACCCGGAACTATTTTGCGCGTAGGCACAGATAGAAAGATCTATCACATTGAAGGCGTTGAAAGCAGCGGCGAAAGAGGCCTTATGGGTTTAGTTTTGCATCCTAACTTTGAACAAAATAAATTAATATATCTTTATTTTACTACCGATACAAACGGTACCTTACGTAATAAAATTGAGCGCTATCGCCTGGAAAAAGACAACCTCTACGACAAAACAGTTATAATCGATAATATACCCGGCTCAATTTACCACGATGGCGGCAGAATAGAATTCGGACCCGATGGAATGCTTTATATAACAACGGGCGATGCGGGCCAGCCTCATTTAGCCCAAAATAAAAATTCTCTTGCAGGAAAAATATTACGCATTGAAGATGACGGTTCAATCCCTGAAGACAATCCGTACAAAAATGCCGTGTGGACATATGGGCACCGTAATTCGCAAGGATTAGTATGGGATAATCAGGGACGCCTGTGGGCAACAGAACATGGCAGATCAGGAGCTCAATCGGGTCTGGATGAGCTAAATCTTATTGAAAAAGGTAAAAATTACGGTTGGCCTACGATACAAGGCGACGAAACAAGAACTGAAATGGAAACGCCTGTCATTAATTCCGGACCAAATTATACATGGGCGCCTGCGGATATAGAATTTATAAACGGTTCCTTATTTTTTAGCGGCTTACGCGGTGAAGCGTTATATGAAGCAAAAATTAACGATTTAGTGACTCCCGAAAGAATATCTTCGGCACCGGAAATAAAAATACATTTCCTTAAAGAATTTGGCAGACTGCGCGCAACGCGCCTGAGTCCTGATGGATACTTATATATAACAACCTCAAATACCGACGGCAGAGGCGAACCCAAAAGCGGAGACGATAAACTTATACGTATTGATCCCGAAATTTTTGCGAATAGATAATGAGTATAATAATATTTACGCGCTTACCTTTTTGCTCATTCTCGTCCCTCCAGCGTGGAACTCCGAGTTCGCCAGCTGGCGAATCAGCCATTTTGGTTCGATATACTATCGAACGCCATGCCAAAATAGCCTCAAAATCCGCTCAAAAGGAAGCGCGTAAATACTGATCTAGAAACGAAAAATCTCCTTTTTTTACGAGGAGATTTTTATATTTAAGCTGCGATAGGTAAATTTGATGGGGGTTCTTCTTTGTCTTCTTTTTTGTTATCTCTTTTATCTTTCCTCTCCTGTCTCTCTTCTCTTTGATCTCTTAACCTTTCAAGTGGATTATCTGACTCTTTCTGGTCATCAATACTAGATAGTGGTTGATATGGTTTATCGGGTGAGTCGTCCTCCAAGTCCGCATGAAGTCTTGCCAGACGCGAACTCTGGCCGGATGATCTTGTCGTACTCTCTGGAGCAAAAAATAAAGCTCTCAAATGCCTTTCCTGAATAGGGGTAAGCTTATCCCCTATTTTTTTATTTACTCGCATTATCGTATCTTTAAAATCCTTTTCATATACATAGCTCGTGTGCTTTCTTAAAGCCTGTATTTTTGAAAGCTCGCCGCGAAACTCATCAACCGTTTCCGATCTCAAACGTTCTCCCAATTTAACTCGCTTTGTAGTACTTACATCAAAAAGTTTTTCAATGCGCTTTGTTTTAATTTTTGTTTTATCGCGATTTCTTTGTGAGCCAAATTGACCCCGTTCACGTATTTCTCTTGTATCCATAATATATTAAATCAAAAATTAAATATTAAATATCAAAATTTAGGTATCTCGCCTTTGGCGAGATTATTATTTTGCGTAAGCAAATCACCTTTATTTTGATCTTTGCATTTTGATTTTTAATTTCATTTTAACTGCCATAGCCTTCAAGCGCACGTGACTGCTTGTGCATACGAATGCGCTCCAAGGCCTTGGCTTCAATTTGACGAATACGCTCGCGAGTCACACCAAACTCCTTACCAACTTCTTCAAGTGTATGGGTAATACCATCCTCTAAACCAAAACGCATGGTTAATATTTTCTGTTCGCGTGGAGAAAGATCTTTTAATATCTCCTTAATTTCATCTCTCAATAGTTCTCTTGCGGCCATTTGTGAAGGAAGCAACTCTTTTTCATCTTCTATAAATTCACCTAAAGTTGAATCTTCCTCGCCTTCTCCAACGGGCGCTTCAAGTGAAACAGTATCCTGGGATATTTTCATAATATGGCGGACTTTTTCTACTTCCACCTGCATTTCTGCCGCAATTTCTTCAGCCAAAGGCTCTCTTCCTAAATCTTGAAGAAGTCTGCGCTTAACTTGAGTAAATTTTGAAATTGTTTCAACCATGTGTACCGGAATACGAATTGTGCGTGCCTGATCAGCCAAGGCGCGCGTGATTGCTTGACGTATCCACCAAGTTGCGTATGTTGAAAACTTATATCCGCGACGATAATCAAATTTTTCTACCGCACGGAATAAACCTATATTTCCTTCCTGAACCAGATCCAAAAGCGTTAAGTTGGGACTCCTTCCCACATACTTCTTCGCGATCGAAACAACCAAACGCAAATTTGCCACAGCTAATTTGTGCCAGGCTTCTCTGTCCCCCTTTTCTATGCGACGAGCTAATTCTTTTTCCTCATCCGCCGTTAAAAATCTCTCACGTCCTATTTCCCGAAGATAAAGCTGAACCGAATCAAAATTTTGGGCTGTGGGAATTGCTAATTTTTTCTTTCGTCTGGTTCTTTTACCCTTAACTCCGGGCTCGGCGGCCACCTCTTCTTCACCTTCAACACGAAGATAGCTCTGGGGTTCTGTAACCTCAATATTTGCATGTGAGAGCTCATCATAAATACGTTCAAGCCCGGCTACATCCCTTTCTATATTCGGGACCAAATATTGAATTTCGCCGTAAGTTATAAAACCGCGCTGTCTTCCGCGGCGCAAAAGTTCTGCAACGATATCGTTACTGACTATGATCTTTTTTGAAGACACCGGTTTGACTGCATGCTTTTTTGCCGAAGTTTTCCTGGTTTTGGACCCTCTTTTGATCTTTTTCTTGGTTTTCGCTTTTTTTATTCTTTTACGTTTTGCCATTGAAAATTTATTATTTAATATTAACTTTAACTAAACCCATTACATGATTTAATTCTTCAGAAATATTTTTAAAGTCATTCTCAATTTGAGATAAACGAGCCGAATCTCCTGCTCGTTCAGCAAAAGCCAATTCCGTTGAGAGGGCATCCAATCTCTCATGCAATCCGAGCAAACGGATCTCACGAAGACATTTTTCAGCTTCCTCTTCCAATATAAGAGTTTCGAGATCAAGCAAGGAAGATTTTATGGCCAGAGCGTCAAATACTGCTGCGTGTTCCTGGGCAAGCTCGCTGCGCATAGCGACCGTTATATCGTTTATTTCTTCTTTGAGCAAACTATTTACAAGCAACAACACAATACTACGCGAAATAGAATTTACAAAATAATTATGTATCTCGTTCTGTAAAGCCTCATCCAAGGGCCATCTTCTGTCTTCGGCAGCTGCACGTAGCAACAAAGTCAATAAATATTCTTCAAGCTGCAACCTGCGTGAAGAAATTTGCTGCTCTTGCGTTTGAACTTTACTGACATCTTTAACCTTCGGTTGTTGAATTTTTGTGGCTGGGGTAATTTTACGCATCTCTTCCCACACCACTTCTTCTTTAATATTTAATCGCTGTGCTAACTCCTGAATCCAATGCGCTTGTTCGATATTATTTGCAACACGAACAATTAAAGGCAAAATGTATGAAGAAATTTTTCTCTTGCCTTCAGGAGAATCAACATCATTAGCAGAACAGGCCCGGTCTATAAAATAGCCTATTATCGGCTGTGTATTATTTTTTACTAAATCTAACCACAGCTCGGGGGCTTCTTTAACCAAATCAGCAGGATCCTTGCCTCCTACTATAGGCGCGACGCGGACCATTAAATCTTCTTCCAAAGCAAGATCAATCCCTCTTTTAGCTGCAGCTTCCCCAGCTTTATCTGAATCAAAAGCCACAATAAGTGTATCGGTATACCGTTTTATTGTCTTTAAGTGATGCGCAGTTAAAGCTGTCCCGGATGTTGCAACGGCATTTAAAACCCCTGCTTGATGTGACATTATAAGGTCCATTTGTCCTTCAACCAAAACTGCGGCATTTTCATTTCTTATTGCGGTGCGCGCAAAATTAAGTCCGTATAATATCTTGCCCTTATCGAATACTGAAGTCTCCGGGGTATTTAAATATTTGGGTTCCTGTTCCGAATGCTCTGTACCAAAAATCCTTCCTGTAAAACCAAGGATCCTGCCGTGGGTATCGAAAATCGGAAAAATTATTCTGCCGCGAAAACGATCATAAATAACATTTGCACCATTTTCTGTTTGCCGCTGTATAGCCAAACCCGCTTTTACTATTTCTTCATAACTAAATCCTTTGTTAAAAAGAAAACGAAGTATAGCGTCGCGATTTTGCGGAATAAAACCTAACCTAAACTTTTTTATTGTTTCTTCAGTTAAACCCCGGTCAGCTAAATATTTTCTGGCTTCATCGCCTTGCGTACTACGTTCAAGCTGAGTTTCAAAAAATTGAGTCGCCAATTCATTAGCTTCTTCTATACGACCACGATCACTCTTAAAATTATCGTCCTGACGTCTGAGTTCAACGCCGGCTCGTTGCGCCAAAATACGCAACGCATCAACAAACTCCAGGCCGTCCATTTCCATAATAAAAGCAAACATGTCTCCACCTTTGCCGCACCCGAAACAGTGCCAAGTTTGGCGCTCGGGAGAAACGAAAAAAGACGGCGTCTTCTCACCGTGAAAAGGACATAAACCCTTAAAATTTATCCCGGCTTTTTGTAAACGAAGATAGCCGCCTATTATATCAACTATATCAAGGCGGCTCTTAATTTCTTCGACTGGTGAGGACACAATAAAAAAGCAAAATTCAAAACGCAAAAATCAAAATAATCGTAGTTCGCCTCCATGGTGAATGGAGGCGAATTCCTAAATTTTGATATTTGATATTTGATATTTGATATTTCCAGTGTAACCCTTTTCCTCTAAAATGCCAAGATTTAACCGATATACTTAATAATACGGCTCAAATCAAGGTTATCCCCATCCCTTACCAGCCCAATACGTAAGCAAACATAAGCGGAGCAACGATGGTAGCGTCTGACTCAATAACGAAACGGGGGGTATCTACGCTTAATTTCCCCCACGTGATCTTCTCATTTGGAACAGCGCCGCTATAAGAACCATAAGAAGTTGTGCTATCTGATATCTGGCAGAAATAGCCCCAAAGTTTTACATCTTCTTTAAGGTCCTGCTGTAGAAGCGGCACAACACAAATCGGAAAGTCGCCGGCTATTCCCCCGCCAATCTGATAAAAACCAATCGAGCTATCTTTTGCGTTCTCACGATACCAATCAATAAGCGCGGACATCTGCTCTAAACCGGATTTCATTACCTTAATATCTTTAATGCCTTTATCAAAATTGGGGCCGCCTCGTCCGCGGGTTAAAGCAACAAAAACATTTCCGAGGGTTGAATCTTCCCAGCCAGGAGTCCAAATCGGGATATTCTTCTCGCATGCCGCAAGCACCCAAGAATCTTTGGGATCGATCTGATGGAATTCTTTAAACAAACCTTCACGAATAGCCTGATAAAAAAATTCATATGGTAAATATCTTTCACCTTTTTTATCAGCACGCTGCCACACTTTTATCATTTGATTTTCGATCCGTCGCATCGCTTCTTCTTCCGGAATACAAGTATCGGTAACGCGATTAAGTTTATTGTTTAAAAGTTCTACTTCTTGCTCAGGAGATAAGTGTCGATAATGCGGCACTCGTTTGTAATGATCGTGAGCAACAAGATTAAAAATATCTTCTTCAATATTGGCGCCTGTGGTTGATATTCCATGGATTTTATCTTGTCTGATCATTTCTGCCAGAGAAAGGCCTAATTCCCCCGTACTCATAGCGCCCGCCATTGCCAAAAACATTTTTCCGCCGTCCTCAAGATGTTTTACGTAAGCCTCAGATGCATCAACAACAACCGCGGCGTTAAAATGACGATAATGTTTTTTGATAAAATCTTTAATTGGAGAGTTCATAATTCGATAATTCAAAAATCAAAATGCAAAAATCAAAATTCTGGTGTTTCGCTTCGCGAAATTTTTATTTGATCTTTAGTGTGTCGTTTTGATCTTTGATTTTTAATATTTACATTAATTGCTGTCTAAGCAAAAAATGTTTTATAAACTAATTATACGCTTCCTTAAAAATTTGTACATAAATTTTTGTGTGGATAACATAAAAATTTATTTAAATATTTCTTTACCTTGTAAACACGTTTAATGTTTTATTTTGCAAAAATTTTATTTCTCCAAAGCACACCAATCAGAATTATATCTACTATTACTAAATATATCGGAAATGCCAATTCCGCAAAACTCCACATTTTTAGAGCAGAAAAACTGGTTAAAGCAACAAACAAACCGGTTACATACGCTATAGAGGACTCGGTTTCGGGATATTTCCATGATTTTATTACTGTTGGCAAAGCAGCAAAACCATCACTTGCAATAGCAAAAAATATCGCTACATCAGGTTCATTTGTAATTCCCCAAAAGAGCAAAGCTGCTCCTGATAATAAGCCGCACAAATAATCAAACCTACCTAATGCCGCACAAATAATCAAACCTACCTAATTTCCAATACGAATTATTTTTTGCGAAAGAAGCTATAAAGATCAACAAAGGACAAAAGCCTACCATAAAAACAGGTATTGCCGCCAAACCGACTCCCTTTGCTAATTCCGCCACAAACGCAATTAACGGGGCAATAGACCACATCAGCCAAGTAACTCTATTTGGTCTGGTCTTGAGACGAAAAATGTCTCTGATATAAAATAGCGCTCCCAAAAGAGCTACTATAACGCCCACAAAAACTAAATATTGCGACATGATTATTTAATTATTAGTGGCGGAGAGGGCGAGATTCTCCGCCGGAGGCGGATCCGCCTTTTATAAGTCGCCTGCGACTATAAAATAATGTGGCGGAGAACTCTCGTCCAGCCCTAATTTTAAAAATTAGGGCTGGGCAGTTGCTCTCTCCCGCATAAAAACTATCTTATACATCCAAAGCGGAGAGGGCGAGATTCGAACTCGCGAACCCTTGCGGGTTAGTTGCTCTCCAAGCAACCGCACTAGACCGCTATGCGACCTCTCCAATACTTTTTATATTAAGCCGATATTATATTTTTTTCAATGCAAGAACAATTTAATTAATAAATTAACTCCGTATCAAACGTACGGAGTTAATTCCATAATCCACAATTTTTACTGCATTAAGTTGATTTTATCTATGTGCTAAACCACCTATCATTAACAATCCTACACCGGCAAAACCAAACGCTAAAAGATGCGGCGATGAAGATAGCGCGTCTGTTGTAAAGTAAAATCCCAACAAAAAGACTAAAAATAATCCAAGCCATACCGAAGACCATTTAGCGGTTTCAGTGTTAAATCTTTTCATCGAAAATGTTACCAAAATAATAGAGAGCGCAAGCACCATTAACACTATGCCTAACATCAAATAGAAAACCGTGAAACTGCTGATCATATACTTATGGCTGCGTTATTGAACCGCCCTTTATGCTATATAAACATATCGAGCCGGTCATTATAGCCCCAGGACGCGTACATGTAGAATCATCAAGTTTAGCGGTCACTTCGTAAGACACGCCATCTGATTTATAACCGTAAAAAGCCGGCTCACCCGCAGGATCAGAAGGACATGAGGGAATAAGATTTTCCGCTAACAGTTCAAAACATGGAGTATTTGTTACGCCAACATGTATCAATTGATCACCGGTTGATGGGTATGCGTTTGAGTGGCTAATGCCGTAGGAATTCAAACCGGTAGCCAAAATATTTAGATCGGAAATTCGCATATCGTCATTACTTTGAACCGGAGGAGGTTCCGGAGCCGGAGGAGGTTCGGGGACAGGCTGCGGCTCAACAGGAGGAGGTGTGGGTTCTGCCGGAGGAGACGTGACAACAGGAACCGGTGTCGTATCTCCACCAAATGGATTTTTAATCAATCCGCTCATTAAAGCAAAAGCACCACCGCCAATTATACCCAAGAGTAACAAAACAAATACTAAAACGACAAGAATTTTTTTATTTGGAGCCTTACGACCTGTGTCTTGCTGTGCATTGCCCAATTCCGGCGATAGGGCCGGCGGAATAGAAGAAGTATAATCAGGAGCCTCAGCTGGAGATGCATTATTTAAATCGTTCAAAGGATTAATGACCGGCGGAGGTTGTGGAGGCACATAGCCGCCACCTGAACCAACCCCGTCAAACCCACCAGATCCACCAACCGGAGGAGGCGTGGGCGGCGTTGGGCCAGATGAGAGATTGTTTGAATCTTGAGATCCCCCCCCGCCCGAAGACGGATTGGATGGATCAAAACCGTAAGGATTTTCTTGTAACATGCTAGTTGTTGCCTACGAGCCGCGCGAGTGGTTGCAACAACTTGCATCCTGAGCGAAGCCGAAGGATTACCTATAAATTAAAGTTATAAATATATTATACTCCACATTGTTTTAAAAGCGAATGATGTTTATTAACAACCCCGCATAAGATACAAATAAAATTTCTAATTACTAATTGCTCTAATTTCTAAACAATACCTAATGCCTAAAATATGAAAACACGAAATTAGATATTAGAACTTTGGATTTGATTAGATCAATTAGAAATTAGGTTAATTAGGAATTCAACGAAGCGAGACTGTTGATCTTATTTCCTGAGAAAACGCTTTTGTGGGGTCTCCTCCGGTCGCATAATTTACTTTAAAGCAGTACCGAACAGCATCTTTTGTAGGAGCCGGATTATCTATTTTTATGAAGTAATTAACTTCACCGGCGCATTTGGTTATATAAACTTTTGAAGAAGTGATTGCTTGGCCTAAATTTGCGACCCTGAGAGTTGCCACAGTGTTATCCTGATAACTGATCCATGCGTTGCCTGAAGGGTCAAAGGCAATGGAGGTATAATTACCGACATCATTTACCGGATCATCAACCGTAGTGCAATTCCACGCAGTTGAAGTACAATTACCTCCTGAACCTACGTAATTGGCAACCTTAAGCCCTGTTGCGGTGACATCCCTATAACTTACCCAAGGATTGCCTGAAGCGTCAAAAGCTATAGAAGTCCAATCGCCGACATTATTTCCCTGATTATCAACCGTAGTACAATTCCAAGCGGT
>LBYG01000030.1 GCA_000996085.1 Parcubacteria group bacterium GW2011_GWB1_40_14
GGGAAAATAATCCAGTATAGAGAGAAGAGAAGTAATTTTGTGTTTTTTCCAAGAAAAAGCGACAGTAATCCCAAAAAGCTCAAAATTACATATAAATAGAGTCTAGGTCCGGGTCCGATTCCGAACCAGGAGAATATCGCATAAAAAAATGTTTTGTTAAATGTTAAAAGATCATTACCTAAATAGCCGGTTAATGAATAGCCGACCTTCATGGGTTTGGATAAATTTAATGATATGTCTGACAACGTCTTGAGATATCCATTGTTTCCGAATCTAAAAACAAAAAAGCCACAAACAAAACAGGTAAAGACCAGAAACAACCAGTATTTTCTTATTATTTTTTTTGAATTACGGCTAAACAGGAAATAAAGGACAGCGAAACTACCCTCTATGGCCAAGACCAAAAAGGAAGAAACGTGAGTCATCAGGTTAAGGAAGGTGATTGCAATAAACATCAGGGAACTCCTGAAAAAATCTCGTGAACCTATCTTTTCCAAAAGGTCGAAGAAAAAATACAGTCCCAGAACGGTAAAAAAATTAAAATATGAATAATGAAGGATTTGCCTGGAGAATTCGATATACATGGGTGAAATGGCAGCTAGAAAAGAGGCTATCAAACCTACTTGGTGGTTGAAAAATCTTTTACCGATCAAATAGATGACATAGACGGTGCCTATACCGAAGATGACGGAGGGTAGACCAAGTATAAAAGTGTTCTTGCCAAATAAGAGAAAAAGGTGGACTATGTAGTAATGTAACGGTGTCTGAACATCGTGAGCTATCTGAAGAAGACTTTTTTCAGACTGCAACACATCTAAAGCTTCGTCGTACCAAATGTCCCTTGAGGAAAGTCCATGTATTCTCAAATACACCGAGAAAAGTAAAACCGTGATAATCGGGAGTTTGGCCCACAGAGAAAGAATGGTATTCTTGAGATAAGAGAACTTATTTTTCATTGATTGCCTTGAATCCTTTGACGGTAGATTTTGAGAAAAACTTGTCAAAAAAGTATTTGATGTTTATAGGTTGTAGGATATGTTCAAAAAGTTCTTTGTCATCGATGACTCTTTTTGATTGTATAACCTTTCGCTTGGCCAATAAACTGGGAAGATTAAAGGGAACCCAAAAGATCCCCTTCAATATATACATTCCCGATTTTATTTTCAAAGTTAAGATTTGCTGAAAGGCCACGATCATCCAAAGAATAAGGTGGAGAGGTAGAATCAATAATAGTTCTTGAGCTGACAAGTTTTTGATGAGTGTGGAAATGTAGTTCTTCGATCCATGAAACCTGGCCAAGAAAGATTGAAATTCTGGAAATAGTCTGTATGAGGTACCGAATTTGTGGTAGACAACTGATTTTGGGAAATAGACAATCTCATATCCTGTGAGCCAAATTCTCCAGCAAAGGTCGGTTTCTTCCACGTAAATAAAGTAATCACTATCAAACCCACCTGCCGTCTCAAAAGCCTTTCTTTTTACAATCATACCGGCAGATTTAGCCGCAAATATTTCTTTTGTTTCATCCGGTATGCTTTTAGCCCTATCACCCATTTTGAAAGGTTGCATCAAAAAACCGGTGCGAGTCAAGTAATCGCCTACATAATCGATCTTTTTGTGATCATCCATCAAAAGTAGCTGACATTGACAAGCTCCGATATTGCCATTATTTTCCATAAAAGTGATTGACTTGGAAAGCCAAAATCTATCCACCTTGGTGTCGTTATCCAAGAATGAAAGATATGTACCGATGGAATTGCTGACCGCCACATTTCTGGCAAACGCGGGACCCATATTTTCTCGTAGAAAGATGACTCTGACTCTTTTATCTGCTCGCATTTTTTTTATAAGAAATTCCCTCGATCCGTCTTGCGATCCATTATCTACCACCACGACTTCAAAATTCTTGTAGTTGTTTTTCTTGATTGAGAGCAGGCATTTCTTTATATGATTGAGTCCGTTAAAATTTACGATAATGACTGAGGCCAGAGGATTTTTTTTGGGGTTCATTTTTTATTTATGGTTATCCAAAAGTCAGTACCAAAAAAAAGATTTAGGGGAAAATGACTTACCATTTGGTAAACAGGAAAATTATCGAAAATTTTATCCAAAAATATTGTAAGGGGTTTTATTTGCCGCGATAAGAAGCTGTTACCTAACTGTTTGTGTAGTAGTTGGTTGTTACCAATTTCTACAAAGAAATATTTCTTTTCTTTTTCGATTTCAATAGTTCCCTTGATTTTCAGTTTTCTTAATAAACTTCTCAGACTAAAATAGCTTTGTTCATTGATGTGATATACCGAGCTATTCCACTTGGTGACACCAAAAAATATTTTGGCTAATTTGTACCCGGTCTGAGTAAAAAGCGCGTTAGGTATGGTATGGATAATTATTCTCCCACCTGGTTTAACTACCCGATAGGCTTCCGCGACGGATTTTTCTAGTTTTCTTTGAGGTAAATGCTCAATCACGTCCATCATNAGTTTTCCTTTGATATATTTGCCCAACTTAATTGAATCCTTGCTGAAATCAACACCGACCACCCGACCACCCTTCATGGCACAGTGATAAGCAAATTCTCCTCTGCCTGAAGCCAAATCCAAGACTTTCTTGTTTTTTAAATTACCACCGAGAAGCAAGGCCTTTTTTAGCGGACGATTGAGCTTAAATCCATCTGCGTACGAAGTCCCATCTCCTTCCACCAACAGATAGTCGGTGTCATAAAATTTTGGAATGTTAGGAATTTTTTTCATAGATTATACTTTTTTAGCTATTATAATGGTACACGACCCTTCATCTTCGTTGCATTCCCAATTTACAATTTCTTTTAACAAGTAAGTAGTGACTTTATCTTGGATTTTTTCAACCCAATAGTTCTTTTGGATGGGCTTAAAGATGAGGAACAAGACTCGAAAAATGTCCCAGAGAGCCGTCTGTCTCTTGTCAAGATAATAGGCAATGTAAATAATTTTTAATTTATTCTTGTCCAACAATTTGCGCCATTGTTTCTCCGACAACAAATTATAATGATCCAGTTGGCTGTTTATCGACCGCGAATACCACTTACCCGCCCCGACCAGACCCACTTGCCTGAATAGACGGGTAAAAAAGAGATTGCGTCTAAGTTTTTCATTTGGCACAGTAAACATAAAGGAACCCCCGCTTATTAGTATCCTTGAAGCTTCCTTGATGACTGAATCAATTCCGTCTATATGTTCGATGACACTATTGCTAAAAATAAAATTGAAGGAATTACTTTTAAATGGCATATCTCTAGCATCACCAGGAACTACTTTCTTGTAGATGCTATTCTTTATAGCTTGTGTCACCATTTCCGGTTCAGGATCCATTCCCACATCGATATGTTTTTTGCCAAATATGATTTCTGCGATTTTGCCCTCTCCACACCCGAGATCAAGCATTGGATGGACTTTGTTGATTTTTGAGAGATTTTCCACTATTGCCTCCAACTCTAACGACCTCCACAAAACGACTGATGGGTGATGAAAGTATTTGGAGATTTTGTTACTAATAGATTTAATGTTCTGGTTTGTAGATTTCATAATATTTTTAATTTCTAAGAACAGTCTTGATGCCGGAAATGGTACCGGAAATAACTCCGAATATCGGATCTAGATTCCTTGACTGTATCGATTGATATACACCTCGATAAATGATAACTACTAAAAAATAAAAAAGAAATCGAAAGAAGTTGTCAGGGTTTGATATTTTTATGTGTCGAAAATAGAACAATAAATAATTTTCGATTTCCGATTTAGACTTCGTTCGCTCCTTGAAAACTCCACCCTGACTCGGCTTATGGTGAACAATAGCCTTAGGATTAAAAACAAGCTTTAACGAACCAGTTCTTAATCTGAAGGCAAAATCGGACTCAGAATAGGACGCCAGAGCTTTAAATTGGCTATCAAAACCGTGACATGATAGAGCGTTTTTTCGTTTTACGGCAAAATTACACGCTTGCAAATCCATAACTTCAATGTCATGGCTGAGTCTAATCTTTTCAGGATAGTTGGCACCTAAAGAAAAGGCTCCACTTTTAAACCACCTACCGATTGCATATGGTTGATTCTCGTAAAAATACCAGAAATATATTTTCCCTAAACTCCGCCAAAACAAGTTACCGTTTTGGAGCATGTCGATAAACTTTGTCAAATCCCTATTATTCAAAAAATCCTCAGGGATAAGGGATGGACCGGTGGCTCCTATAATTTTAGGATCTCTTTTGAATGACAAATAGAGCTCCGAGAGCCAATGTTTGGATGGTTCAACATCATCATCAGTGAATACAACAAATTCACCACTAGCGTATTTTAGTCCGGTGTTACGGGCGGAAACTAAACCTTGACCCTCTTGTTTCTTAATTACCAGCTTCAAGCTTCGATATTTCTCCGAATAAATCCTCTTAACATTCGGCGGAATCTCTCTAAACACAAGTATGGTTTCGAAATCTTTTAAATCCTGTTCGGTTAGCAAGCTAAGCATGATATCTAGGTTCTCGTCTCTACCCACGGTAGGGATAACCACCGAGAATTTCGGTGTTGATGGTCTATTGGTTGTCATTTTGTTTTAAGATGAAATTGATTGCGTCGGAAAGTGAATTCAATCTAGGAAAGTTATCACTAGTTTCACTCTGATCATCAAAATATTCCTGATTTCTTTTTACTAGTATACCGAGTTTGCATCCGATTGTATCTCCGGGAATCAGATCCGAAAGTTTATCCCCTATCGCAAAAGATTTATTTGTCTCGATTCCGTGCTCAGCGACCGCCTTTTCAAATAATCCAGAAAGAGGCTTGCGGCATGAACACAACTGCGGAGGATAATGAGTACAATAATACGTCGAAAAAGACTTTTCCGAAATATGATTTTCTATTAACTTGCTTGAAATGTATTTATCCATCTTCCTCAATTCCATATCAGTAAAGCCCTTCTTTGAATACACCCCGCCTTTATTACTTATGAAGACGAGATAGTATCCATGACACCTTGCCTTACAAAGCGACTCTAATACACCAGGTAAAAACATTATCTCGTTTACATCAGATAAGTAACCAGGATCATAGATTATGACTCCATCGATATCGATGAACAAAGCCTTCCTAGTATTACTCCTCATTATCGCTAAAAAAGGATTTGTCTAACAGATCGCAAATCGCATGGGCAATGGTGATATGACATTCCTGTATGTGGGCTGTCGATCTGGATGGAACAATTATTGCCACATCAACTTCGTGGGCAAGTAACCCCCCATCTTTCCCGGTAAAGCCGACGACTCTGGCACCTCGCTCCTTAGCAACCCTCACTGCCCTGAGAACGTTTTCTGAGTTGCCACTTGTACTTAGCGCAATAACAAGATCCCCCGGTCCGACGGCTCCTTCTATTTGTCGCGAAAAAATGTTTTCAAACCCGAAGTCATTGCCGATGGCTGTGATAACCGCACCATTATCAGACAAGACTCTTGCGGGCAAACTCCATCTCTCTCTTGTTTCAAAAGCGGAAATGAGTTCTTCGGCAAAATGTTGCGCGTCGCACGAGCTTCCACCGTTCCCCATTAGATAGACCGTGCCCCCGTATTTCCAATATGTTTCAATCAGCATTTTAGCTACCCGTTCAACATCGTCCATACAGAGATCCAGAAGTAATCTTTTGACTTTAATACTCTCCTTTAAATGTTTTTCGAGGTTTTTTCGGATATTCATTGGTTCTTATGAAAAATGGAAACTAATTATTTCGCCATCGTATTTCTTGAGGACATCCTTAACTTTCAACAACGCAGTTTGCGGAGAATAGATAAGAAGACATCCACCACCCCCAGCCCCCAATAATTTTCCTCCCAAGGCGCCGGCTGAAATTAATTTATCGTAAATTTGGTCGATTTTCGAGTTAGAGATTAGTTTGTTTGTTTGGCGCTTAAGCTGCCACGCCTTATTCAAAAGTCTGCCAAATCCGTCTAAATCACCATGCTCTAGGTCGTGCTTGACTTTTTTGGAGATCTTAATTGTTTCTAGGAGAGATTGAACGGCTTTTTCATTAGTTTGAATGTTTTTGTTCAGACTGATCTGTTGCCCCGAGCCACGATTGTCTCTTTTAATATAGTATAGAATCAAGCTGTCGTTTAAAGACTTGATGGTGTCTGGGCTTAGATCAATCCTTGAAACCTTCACCTTACCCTCCTTAGAAATCTTGAATTCGTTAAACCCTCCATAACTAATTTGATATTGGTCTTGAATTCCACCTTGCTGATTTAGGACGTGACGCTCGACTTTTATTGCTTGCTGGGCGATTTCTTCGGGGGATACTTCCTTTGACTGCATTTTGTATATACTCCTCAATATCGCAATTACTGTTGCGGATGAGGTACCCAATCCGGATTGGGGAGGAGCGTTGCTTTCGATTCGAATATTTATCCCCGAGCTTACTCCTGCTTCGGTAATGGTTGCTTTGGCGATATCAAAGTTGTCACCCTTAAAATAGGCTAGTTCATTCGGAAAAAAGGATTTTGTTTCATTATAGTTAACAAGCGAAATCGTGACGGGTTCTTTTTTATTTTTTGTTTTGGTAATGGACGAAGTAACTTCGATATCAATTGAAGAAGAAATAATTTGACCTCCGTACTTTTGATAGAAACTTTCCATGTCAGTACCTCCGCCAGCAAAGCTTATCCTTAAACCTGCCCTACCAACATGCTCTCGGATTTTTTGTAGAGAAACTTTTTTCTTAAATGAAGTCTCTCGGAGTACAGTCAGGGCACTGTAATATCTTTCAGGAGTACCAATGTCAATATAATTATTATCGACTATGTATCCGCTGATATTCTCTCCGGCCCATATTAACGATGGTATGAGATGTGTCTCTAAAGAAACTTTTTTGTGTCTTGAAACTGTTTTAATAACGGACTTGTTCATCATGTACACCCCGGCATTTGTGAAATCTTGAACACCTGCCGTTGTGTCGGAAACTTCATTAAACGAAATAATTTTACCGTCCTCGCCGACAAGAACCGAGCCTCGTTTCTCACTTAGTCCTTGCCTAGTTAAAACAATAGAGATACTGGCTTTATGCTTCTGATGGTGTTCGATTAGATCGGGAATATCAACATCAATAAAGGTGTCTCCGTTTAGGACGAGAAAGTTGTCTTCCATTAGGGACATGGCGTTCCTGATGGCACCGGCAGTTCCCAGAGGCATTTCTTCCCTAGAGTATCTAATTTTCACACCAAAGTCTTTTCCGTTATTGAAATAATTTTCAATTTGTTCGGATAAGTAGCCAACACCGAGTACAATATCGGTGACATTACTCTTTGCTAGATTACGAATTAAAATTTCCAGAAATGGTTTGTTGCCAATGTCGGCCATAGGTTTTGGACGATCTGCAATAACTGGTCTGAGTCGTGAACCAAAACCCCCAGCCAAAATAAATGCTTGCATTTTAGTTTCTATTTATCAATTGTGAATAAATCGAATTATACTGCCTTGCAATGGTAATCGGCTTTCTATCAGTGGCTTTTTGCATAGTATTTTTTTCAATTTGTTTTACCTGTGATGGATTATTTACCACCATATCGAAAGCTTGATCCCACTTATCATTGTCTGTTAGTATACCTGTTTTACCGTCATCAATGTCCTCCAAATAGTGGCCAATCTTGGTAGCGATGATGCATTTCCCGTAGCTATTGGCGTGATAGAGCGGACCACTGGAACCCATGGATAGTACAGCCGGAATAATGACACAGTAGGCCTTGTGGTAAAGATCGTCTTGGGCTTTCTCTTCAATGAATCCCTTGTAAACAATCCTCTGCTCTAATCCAGATTTAGTAATCATATCGGTGATTTCCCTGAGAGAATCTTCCTGACCCTTAATAACACCTCCGGCCAGGATCAATTTGAATTTTGATTTGGGGTTTGTCTCAATATATTTCTTGAATCCATCCAAGGCGTAGCCCAATCCTTTTCTTCTGGCCATGTAGCCGAAATAGAAGAAGTAGGGATCTGTTTTCCCTGTGTATGGTTTCTTTTCCGGAATTACGGCTGGAATGACATGCACCTTTGTACCGTCTACGCCGTAGTCTTGGGTAATGATCTTTTTGGTTAGGTGGGTGTGTACGATCATTATATTTGAGATTAGAGAGATTGAATGGTAGACGTAAGAGAAGAAGGTTTTGAGCATAAACGGTCTAATGATTTTCGGATTTTGATTGAAGATACGGACGAATTCGTCATCGATTTGCTTCTTAAACACCGCGGCGTGAACAGTAACAACTATTTTGTATCCTAGTAATTTTGTTAAGAGAAGCAACAGAGGAAATAAAGCAGCCGTGAACATTCCGCCATACATATTTAACTCGTGCTGGAAATGGACGATGTCGGGCTTATCCTGCCGTAGTTGCTTGAGAACCTCAAAAATAAACTTAAATGACTTCGACCAAACAGGAATTATCTGGCCACAGCCCTTGATGATGAGATTTTTCTCGTCTTTGTCGGTATAAACCAATAGTTCCACCTTCTTGGTTTCCACTAAACCATGAGCAATATATTGGGAATAATGCCCTGAGGGCAACATGCCGGTAACAAAGACAACTTTCATATATTAATTAAACCACCTCTATTTTGGGAAGTGGGAAGACCAGATGACCACCGGCATCTAGGTATTCTTGTTCTTTGCCGATGATATTGTCTTTAAAATGCCATGGGAGGACCAGTAGATAGTCCGGTTTCAAGGCTTTGACTTCAGCTTCAGACCTGATAATAATGTCTGTACCCGGAGCCTTTCTGCCATATTTATATTCATTCACCTCAGCGATTGCGGGTAGATCTTTTTTACTTAGTTTGGCAAATTGTAGAATAACGTTTCCTTTGGTAGATGCACCGTATCCATAAATAGTCTTTCCCTCTTTTTTTATTTTTTTCAAAAAGCTGAGTAGGTCCTCTCTGTGTGTCATGATTGACTTGTTAAAATCTTCATAGGTCTGTGGCTCTTGGAGATTCCTAGCTTCTTCTGCTTCAATAATGGCTCTAACCATTTTTTCATTACCTGGCATTTTGGATCCTTTTTTGGCAAGATAGACCTTAAAACTCGCACCATTTGTTTCATTTAGTTCGATATCCACAATTTTCATACCTATCCTGGAGACCATCCAGCTGAATTGTCGAATCGCATAATACTCCAGGTGCTCGTGACAGATAGTATCGTAGGAGACATTGTCGATCATTCTAGGCATATAGCTTTGTTCCAAGACCCAGACACCTTCATCGTCCAGAATTTCATATACTTGGGCCATAAAATCAATCGGGTGTTCAAGGTCGTAAAACATGGCGATCGAGGTTACCACCTTAGCTTTTCTGTCACCAAACTCTTTCTTGAAAACTTCAGAGGAAAAGAAATCGGGTATTTTGATGGCACCTCTTTGGTAATACATGCCGAACTTTTTGATGGTAGGATCAATGCCCACCAAATCAACACCATCAATTCCATAACACGAAAGAAGTGTGCCGTCGTTACTACCGATATCGAGAATTAGATCTCCGGATTTAATATCAACCTTACTCTTAATTTGGTTTGCAAGCTCTTGAAGGTGGGCGACCATAGATCTATTTAACCCTGATCGATAACCGTAATTATCTCCATAAAGTTTTTCCGGTTGGTAATTGTGAGCCAATTGAAGCAGACCGCAACTTATGCCATCTCGATCATCACACTTTAACAAGGTGAGTGGCCCTGCTTCTACTTCTTCATCAATCTGAGGAAATACTCCAGTCAAAGCCATATCTCCCAATTCGACCACTTGATAAATATTTTTATTTCCACAAATACGACATTCAGTTATTTCTCTATAAAGCATTTTTCCGATGAAATAATAATTATGTCTTAATATATAAGACTAGGATACTTTACATCAACAACTAATATATGTCTATGGAAATTTCAGAAAAAGAATTTAATCGTTTTCGCCGTGTTGGCCGAGTTGTTTGGGTGAAAAGTCCATCATGTGACCAAGGAAGCGCCAACCGGCCATGAAGAGGAACTTGATATCATCAAGATTTCTGATCTCGGTGATTTTTCTTAACATAAATTTGGGACTGAGAAAAGATTTATAAAGATCCTGA
>LBYG01000031.1 GCA_000996085.1 Parcubacteria group bacterium GW2011_GWB1_40_14
ACTGAAGTTTTATTATAATATATAGTTATTTAGATTTTGTCAATTGCATCTTTAACCCGTTCAAGTGTTTCTTCCTTGCCCAATATTTTTGCGATATCCGCAGGACCAGGAGATACTTTTTGTCCGGACAAAGCAACCCGCAAAGGCCACAAAAGCATACCACGGTCTCCTTTATTCGCTGCTTCTGTCAATAAAATTTGTTCAACTTGTGAAGCCCACACTCCTTCGGGGATATCAGATAAAATTTTAAATATTTCGTCCAAAGATATTTTAAGTTCTTCCTCGTCGCTCATCTTCTTCCATATTAACAGTTCTTTGGGATAATTTAATTTTTTAACAGAACCATCACTGTTTTTTTGTGGCAAAAAAATAAATTCCGTATCTAGTATTTTAATTAATTCATTTGGCCCGGTTAATCTTTGTTCAATCGCGCTCACTGTTAAATCTATATCTTTTACAACTATATTCCTCAATTCAAGTGTTTTTTTAATTTTCTCAACAAGCGGATCTTTTACTGTTGACCAACGTTTATCGGAGTTGTTTATATAGTATTTATTTAACCAATTTAATTTAGCTATATCAAACACCGCACCGCTTTTATTTATACGTTCAAAAGAAAACTCTTTTACCAAATCTTCAAGAGAGAAAATTTCTTGTTCCGTTCCGGGATTCCAACCCAGTAAAGCCACGAAATTTATAATCGCTTCAGGGAAATAGCCTAACCGCAAATACTCTTCGACGGTGACATCTCCTTGCCGCTTGGATAATTTTGACCGGTCAGTATTTAATAGTAATGGTAAATGAATAAATTGTGGTTCCTGCCAGGCAAATGCTCTATACAGTAAAACGTGTTTTGGCGTGGAAGAAAGCCATTCTTCTCCGCGTATAACATGCGTGGTTTGCATTAAATGGTCATCTACTATGTTAGCTAAATGATAAGTGGGAAATCCGTCACTTTTTAATAAAATATAATCATCCATTAAGTCGTTACGGAAACTGATATCCCCCCTTATTACATCATTAAATCGGGTCTCTCCCGTATCGGGCATTTTGAATCTTATGACAAAAGGACCAAATCATTTGCGTGAGAACGGTAAAGATCTATTCGCTGAGATTGAATATATGGTCCAAAATCACCGGATTGTACTATGCCTTTATTTTGCAAAAACGGGCCTTCATCGTGTTTAATTCCCATAACTTGCAGGGTTTCCAATATGCTTTCCATGCCGCCTTCAACGTAACGAGTTTGATCTGTATCTTCTATACGCACATAAAATACTCCGTTATTCTTTCGGGCGAATAAATAATTGTATAAAGCTGTGCGGAAATTACCTACATGCATCATGCCTGTCGGTGAAGGCGCATAACGAACACGAACACCGTTAGAAGCAGGTAACGCCGTGAATCTTTGGATTTCTGGTTGTCTGTGCTCTTCCGGTTTTACTTTTACTATGTTGATTTGCTTAATTTTTTCAGGCTTCTTTTTAATTACCGGTTGTTTTTCTATTTTTACAGGTTCAACTTTATTTTTTTTGATTGGAATCTCCGCGGTCATCTTTATTCCTGCTGTATCAATTATTTCTTCAGCTATAACTTTTGCGGCATTAGGAGTAGCGAACTTTTTTGCTGCTTCTTGCATTAATTTAAGTCTTTCAGGATCATTCAGTAGGGTCATAATATTTTCATACAACAGATGTGATTTTGCATTGGCTCCAATAAGCATTATACCCGCGCCGGTTTTGGTATAAATCTCTGCGTTTTTTAACTGATGTCCTCCGGCTGAGCTTTCCAAAGGGATTAAAATACTCGCTTTACCCATTGCCGCTATTTCAAAAATTGATCCGGCTCCCGATCTGCTTATTATCAGATCCGCTTTTTCTAAAACGGTGGCCAGATCTTCTATCTTAAGGAAAGGTCTCAGATGATAATACTTTTCAAGTTCGGGCTCTTTTTCAAGAACAATCTTGCTTTCAAAAGATAAATCCCGAAAATTATTTTCTCCGCATTGGTGTACAACTTCCATATCGTGCAAAAGTTCGGGCAGTATATCCAAAACCGTAGTGTTGATTTCCTGTGAACCCTGACTGCCGCCCAAAACAACCAGAATCTTTCTTTGAGATGGGTTTGCGCTAACGGTTTTTGTTGACGCTTCAAGCAATTCGCTTCTTACGGGGTTTCCGGCCAAAATTGTTTTATTTTTCGGAAAAATATTGTTCTCATCCGGAAAAGATAGGATTATTTTTTTTGCAAAACGGGCACAGAGACGATTTGCCAGTCCCGGTACAGCATCTGACTCGTGGATAATAACCGGTATCCTAAAAAGCCACGCGGCAAAAACCGAGCTAAATCCTCCAAAACCACCTTTACTGAAAACAATATCCGGCATAAGACGCCACATTTGCAATGCGCCCAAAAACAAAGAAGCGATTATCTTTAAAATTTCAGAAAAAATTGCTACGGTCGGATAACGCGGAATCTTGCCTGCGGGTATTATTACTGTTTTAATCCCGCTTTGCGTTAAATTATCTATACCAAAATTCGCGGGACCCAGAAAATATATTTCGGGTTCCGCTACAGGTATTAATTTCTTAAATTCAGTTGTTACGGCGATTATGGGAAATATATGGCCTCCGGTTCCTCCGCCCGTAACTAACAATCTGATATTATTTGTTTTTGCGGTCATACCAGGTAGTAGAAATTCGACGCATTAAATTTATATGCTTACTACAAAAGTTGAACATTTTTAGATTTAATATTTTTGCTAAATAGTAATATTCAATTTTGTTCCGCAATGCGGAACGGTCGAATTTTCACTACCTGGCATAAACTTCTTTTTTCCGTGATATGCCGATAAGCGCACCAACACTGATAATTGTAACAGCTAATGATGATGAACCATAACTAACAAAAGGCAACGGAATCCCGGCCAAAGGCGCCAGTCCCAGATTACCTGCGATATTTAAGAATGTTTGTATAGCAATCCACGAAACTAATCCGAAAGCAAAAAGCTGCAAAAAATCACTTTTAGCCTGTTTGGCTATTCTTAAACCTCGCCAAATAAATAAAATAAAAAAAGTAATAAAAATTATCGAACCGACAAACCCTATTTCCTCAGCTAAAACAGCAAAAATCGAATCTCCTACCGGTTCGGGAAGATATAAAAATTTCTGCCGCGAGAAACCAAATCCTCTGCCAAACAACCCTCCGGAACCAATAGCCAAAGTAGCTTGGTTTATCTGATAACTTTCACCCAAAGGATCATTCGAAGGATCAAGAAAAGTAGTAAACCTACTTAATCTATATGGCGCAATTAAAGTTAGTGATGCCAACAGAATCATTCCCAAGGCTACGATGCCTAAAATATGTTTGATTTTGGCTCCGGCCACAAAAAACATGGCCAAACCGGTTAAAACTAAAACGCCCAAGGTTGAAATATCAGGCTGCATTATCAGAAAAAGGCCCAACGCTCCGGAAATAGCCAAAAACGGCAAAAGTCCTTCCTCAAAAGATGTAAGTAAGTTTTTGTTTTTTGAAAGCCAAGCTGCGAGGTAAAGAACAAAAGCAAATTTTGCTATTTCTGCAGGCTGAACACTTAAAGGTCCTATGCCGACCCATCTTTGTGCGCCGCCGGCTCCATAACCGATACCCGGGATAAAAACTAAAATTAACAATAATATAGTTAAGGCCATAAAGGGAAAAGCAAACAATCGCCATAATTTTTCCGGGATCCGCGAAGCGATGAAACCAAAGAACAAACCCAAAGGCAAACCCAAAAGTAATTGTCGTGAAATATAATAAAAAGGTTGGTCAAAATCAGCCGCTCCTTGAACAACCGAAGCGCTTGTTAAGACCAGAAGGCCGCTTCCCAAAAGGGCCGCCCCAATAAATATTAATGGTCGATCTCCCGAAAATGACATATAAATTATCCTATTGACTCCTTAAATTGATTTCCACGGTCGAATTCGTGAGCAAAAAGATTAAATGATGCTGCCCCTGGCGATAATAATACAATATCCCCCCGCTCTGCATGAACTTTAGCTTCATTAACTGCTTCTTGCATTGAAGTAAAACCTTCTTTAAAATTTCCCCATTTAACGGCTCGTAATTCTTCCGCGATTTTATATGACGCTGAACCATCGAGTAAAACTAAAAATTTTATTCCTTTGGTTCGACCTGGCTCACCGCCAGTCGCTATTTCTTCGCTTAAAAGTTTATATGACAATCCTTTATTTTCACCGCCGGCTATTAATATTATTTTTTCGCGAGGAAAAGAATTTAACGCAGCGCACACAGCTTCCGGCGTAGTTGCGGCAGTGTCGTTTATATACCTGATTCCATCAAAAAGACCCGATTCTTCCAAGCGTCCTTCGGGGGGCTTGAAGGTAGTTAAAGCTTTTTTAATTATTTCAGTACTGATATTGTTTGCCGGCGAATCTTTATGGCTTATTAAAGCCTCAATTGCCGCCAAAGCAGCCGCAATGTTGCGGGCATTATGCTCGCCGGGTAGTGAAGCAAAGCTTCTACTACTCGGTTCTCCAGGCAAAAAAGATTCCTCTATTTCTGTTTTTGTAAAAAATATTATCCGACTTTTTGTTTCTTCTGCGGATCTTTTAACATATTCGTCTTCCAGATTTGCTATCAAAAAATCATTTTCCGTCTGGAATTTAAAAATTCTTTTTTTTGCCTGACCATATTCTTCCATCGATGCATACCGGTTAAGGTGATCGGGTAAAAGATTCAAGAATACAGCAACTTTTGGGCTCCAATTATATCCTTCAAGATCTTCAAGTTGCCAGGAAGAAAGCTCCAAAACCACAACGCTATCTTTGTTAATATCAGAAAGAATGTCCAAAACAGATCTTCTTATATTTCCCGCAAGAAAAACATCTAAACCTGCGGTCTTCAATATGTGTGCAATAAGTGATGCGGTTGTCGATTTACCTTTTGTGCCGGTGATTCCTATGGTAAAAGCCGGATTGCGTTCAACAAACAACCCGATATCACTACTTATAATAACCCCATTTTCGCGTGCTATAGCGAGCCAAGGAGAAGAAAGCGGAACGGCTGGATTTTTAACTATTAGATCCGCGTTTATGAAATCTTCTTTTTCGTGCTTGCCTAAAACAAATCTCACGGATTTGCCCTGAGGATATTGAATGGGAAGGTCTTTTAATTGTTCTAAAGCGCTTTTCAAAGCTTTTTCATCACGTAAATCAGTTGCGCAGACTTCGGCACCTTCCTTAACTAAAAATTTTATTGTACCGATACCGCCACCATGGACGCCGATACCCATAACAGTTACGCGCTTGTTTTTTAAATCTAGCATGTAAATAAAAAACCTAAATCTTAAAAACACTAAATCCTAAACAATATCTAAATCAAAAATTTCAACTTCAAACAAAAATAAACTTATGGTATTCGATTTAGAATTTGGAATTTATTTAGAATTTTGCCTCTAGAATTTAGGATTTATAAAAATAAAAACTTTAGTCTCTTCGAAGTACCTTGCCTGAAAAAACGCCGCTTAACCCTTCCGGATTAACTGCGATTTTACCGTTAACTAAAACATAATTGATGCCTGAGGGATATCGAAAAGGATCGCTAAAATGCGAACGGCTTTTTAGCTTTTTCAGATCAAATATTACAATATCAGCCGCTAAACCAGAAACAATCTTGCCTCTATCGGTTAACCCGATATGTTCCGCGGGGCCCGCAGTCATTTTATGAACAATAGTTTCCAAGGGCATGTTCCATTTTCTATTTCCAATAGCTAATGCTCTGACAAATGAGCCAAAGGATCTTGGATGCGGCAACTCCGTAGTTTTCTGCCAAGACATATCGTAACCCGCTCCCGAAGTAGCCACAAAAGAAGCTTTGTGTTGAAAAGAAGCACGTAAATTGTTCAGTGAAATATCAGGAACAAAAACGTGTACGCGCCCTTCATTGGCTGCCATTAAATTACATAAAACTTCTCCGAAGGAAACATCTTGATTTTTAGCTATATTTTCAACACTTTTACCTACAAATGTTTTATCGCGATGCGCCGTACCTATAGTTATTCTACCCAAAATATCTCTATACGGCCCGCTCTCTATTTCTTTAACTATCTTATTACGCTCACTTATATCTTTTAAACGGTTCATCATAGCTCTTCTGCCTCCTTCTTGTGCCCAATGAGGGAATAATAAATACAAAATCAGTGAAGAGCGCAAATATGGATATATATCAAAATGAATAGGTAAATTTTCTTTTACTGCGTTATCTATCAAAGTTAGCGCCTGGTCAGCTAAATGCCAAGCTGTTGATCCGCTTACCTTGAAGTGGCCTATTTCTGTACGTACGCCTGTTTCTTTAACCAAATTTATTATTTCGTTTAAGCTTTCAAGTATACGCTCTCCTTCGTCACGTAAATGTACGCTGAATAATCCCTTTTTTTCTGCTACCATACTAACTAACGGCAACAATTCTTTATTGCCGGCAGGACGACCATGTAAATACGCAGGCGCAAACGAAAGGCCAAAAGCTCCTTCGTTTAATGCATCAGTCAATAGACGTTGCATTTTTTTAATTTGCTCGTCGTTGGCTTCATCCATTGAATGATCCAAGAACCCGCGCCTGAGAGTTGCGTGACCCACAAGACTTCCCACATTCACACCCAATTTAAATGTAGATAAAACATTCAGAAATTCATCGAATCTTTCCCAGTTTATATTGATACCGCCTATATCTGCCCATTTTTGCATCCCCGTAATAAGCTCGGCATGTATCAGCGGGGCCAAGGACGAGCCGCAATTTCCTAACAAAGCAGTTGTAATTCCTTGCCGCAACAAACTTTCTGAGGAAGGAGTTTTGAGAATGGTAAGATAAGAATCCGAATGGTTAAGTATATCTATAAAGCCGGGCGCAACATACATTCCTTCGGCATCTATAACTTCTGTTGCTTGCATAGACGCAAAAGCGCCAATTCCATCTATTTTTCCTTTCAAAACAGAAATATCCGCTTTGTGAGACGGCTCTCCTGTACCATCAATTATTGTTCCGTTTTTTATTAGAATATCCACAATAAAAGTTTAAAATTAAACGGTTTTAACATTTATTTTCCTGCCCATAAATTTGGCGGCTTGTTTTGAAAAATCTTGTGGCAAATCGCTTACGAAAAAAAACTTTTTAGTTTCTCGTTTTTTGCTTTTAGTTTCACTTTTAACAAAAAAAGCTATATTTTCGGCTGTTTTTTGGGCAGGGTTGATAATGATGACTTTCTTACCCATCATATCATGAACTGCTTGAGCTATAAAAGGATAATGCGTACAACCCAAAATTACCGTATCTACATGCGCTTTCTTCAGAGGAGCAAGATATTGTTTAAGAATTGTCCGTGTTTCGGGTTTCTTTTCCCATCCGGCTTCAACTAAAGGAACTAATAAGGGAGCGGGCACTGAAAAAACTTTATATTTGGGCAAAAGTTTTTCATAAATTTTAGAGTTTACTGTCGTAGATGTGGCTAAAACGCCTATTCTGCGGTTTTTTGTAGCTGCTTTTGCGGCCTCAACAGCGGGTTCAATAACATTAAAAACTTTATTACTGTCAAAAATTTTACCGATTTTTTTGGAAGCACCGCTTGTTTTTAAAATAGCAGCCGAAGCGGTGTTGCATGCGATAACCGGAATATGCGCACCTTTTAACTTAAGAAATTTAGAATTCTGTATCGCATAATTAACAACGGTTTGCGGAGTTTTGGTTCCGTAAGGAAGCCGCGCGGTATCGCCAAAATAAACATAAGAAACGCCCGGTAGGCGGCGCTCAATTTCACGAACAACCGTTAAGCCGCCAAGCCCTGAATCAAAAATTCCCAATACGATATTTTTTTT
>LBYG01000032.1 GCA_000996085.1 Parcubacteria group bacterium GW2011_GWB1_40_14
TGATGCGCTACCGAAACTTAAACATGTCAGTACGCGTTCTACGGGATTTGACCATATTGATATTAAATATTGTGCCGAAAAAAATATAAGCGTTTCCAGTGTCCCTTCCTACGGCGAAAACACAGTAGCTGAATTTGCGTTTGCGCTTTTGCTCACGCTTTCGAGAAAAATATATTGGGCTGTTGACCGCATACGAGAAACGGGTAGTTTTAGTTTTGACGGTCTCCAGGGTATCGATCTTAAAGGAAAAACTTTAGGTGTTGTGGGCACCGGACGCATAGGAAGACATTCTGTTCAGATCGCTAAGGGTTTTGCTATGGATGTTGTTGCCTATGATGAGCGGCCGGATCAGGCTTTTGCTTCGTCTCTGGGTTTTAAGTATTTAAGTTTTGAAGAACTGTTGAAGGTTTCGGATATTATAACTTTACATGTTCCTTATTTGCCGACTACGCATCACATGGTCAATGAAAAAACACTGGCGCTTATGAAACCCACAGCAATTTTAATAAATACAAGCCGGGGGGCTGTTGTTGATACCGAGGCATTAGCGCGCGCCCTCAAAGAGGGGAAGCTTGGCGGAGCCGGACTGGATGTTCTGGAAGAAGAAGGCGTTATCAAGGACGAGATGGAATTTTTATATAAAGGACATCCTGAGGAGCACAATCTCAAAACCATAATTGCAAATCACGTTCTTATTGATATGCCCAATGTAATAATTACTCCTCATAATGCGTTCAATACAAAAGAAGCGCTTGTGCGTATACTTGATACGACATTGGAAAATATCAGTAATTTTTTGAAAGGTACTCCATCAAATATCGTAAAAATATAGTTATGGCTTCTATCCGGTCAATTGGCGCAAGAAAAATACTAAACTCCAGGGGCGAGTGGACCGTTGAAGCTAATTTAATATGCGAAGACTTTTCAGTTACCGCCTCTGTTCCTGAGGGGAAAAGCAAAGGCAAATTTGAAGCCGTATCTGTTGATGCTGAGGCGGCAGTAAAAATAATTAATGAAAAGATATCTCCGGCGTTAAAAGGTTTTAATCCCGAAGATCAAAACAAAATAGATAATTTGTTAATAGAACTGGATGGGACTCCAAATAAATCGGTTTTTGGCGCAAATAGCACGCTTGCGGTATCTATTGCAGCAGCCAGAGCCGCAGCAAAAATAAAGAATGTGCCGCTGTGGAGATATATCGAAGGAATATCCAAAAGAACCAGTAAGGCTCCCGATCTTTACATGAACGTTATAAACGGAGGTTTGCATGCGGGCAACTCTTTAGATTTTCAGGAATATATTATTATTCCAAAAGCAGGAACCATCACTAAAAATATAGAATTGGGCGTGCGGGTTTATTCGGAACTTGCGAAGGAACTTTTGAACAATTTTGGTAAAGGAGCAACTCTGGTGGGGGATGAAGGAGGATATGCTTCAAATTTTGAAAATAATTCACAACCGTTTGAAATAATTAGTGCCTTGTTAAACAGGTTGGGCATAAGCGATAAATTTAGTTTTGGACTCGATGCCGCCGCTTCCAACATCAAAAAAACCGCAGACGATCTGAGACAGGAATACGAAAGCTTATTGGCCAAGTATAATTTGGAATATCTTGAAGACCCGTTTGACGAAAATGATTTTGATTCTTTTGCCCGATTTTTGGCAGACCACGATAGCAAATGTTTAATTGCCGGAGATGATTTAACCGTTACAAATGCACAGAAAATATCCGATGCATACGGCAAAAAAGCAGTTAATGCTGTGATAATTAAGCCGAATCAAATCGGCACGATAACAGAAGCTCTTTATGCGGTAGCAAAAGCGCAGGAATTCGATTGGAAAGTTGTGGTATCACACAGATCAGGTGAAACTAATGACGATTTTATCGCAGATTTTGCCTATGGAGTTGGCGCAGACGGTTTCAAACTTGGAGCTCCCGCAAGAGGCGAGAGGGTTGCGAAATATAATCGCCTTATCGCTATTGAGAAGGAGACAGATTAGATTTTTGATATACATACACCAAAAGAAAGTTTTATAATATCAAAAAAGCCGTCTCAATAGACGGCTTTTTTATTTCCTATATATATTATTTTTTGCGCGTTAATGGTATGCCGATCATTAAAGCGGCAAGGCCCATAAAGATGAAAGCGGCACCAAGACCCATGACAAGTTCAGAAAGTTTCCAGGCCATGTAGCCTTGAAGTAGTGCGCTCTGTAGAGTGGTGGATTGAGTCCAGATATCTCTTGCGGCGTTGAGCATCATGACAGGCTTTCCATCTTCGCCGATTATTTGATTTCCCGCCTCATCAAGTTTGGGGATTGTACGCGGCATTTCAGCGAAGGTCAGACCCTTAGTGCTAGTTAATGTATGCTCGCGAATGATTTCTCTTTGCCACAGCAAAGCATCGGGAAGTTTAGCTTCCGCCAGCGGCTTGCCTTGATACACGGCAGGAACAAATTCTGCTACAGCCTCATCTCTAGTGCCATCAGCTTTTTCCGCAACGCCCAACGATATTTTCTCAGCAGTAACATTAGCCTTAACATCTTTTTGCGCTTGAAAACCTTGCACGGCCATTAAGGTTCCTGTGCCAATAAAAGATACGGCTATTAAAATAATCCAACCTAAAAAATATTTATGCATATTTATACTCCTTTCATTTATTTTTTGTTTAATATATATTTAACACCTTTATTATAGCACAGCGCCGTCATCGTTGAGGGTCTAGCGCAAAGCCGTCACACGCAGCAGCTAAACAGAAAAAGGAACCACTCAGTAAAATTTTAACAAATAAAAACCCAAGCAATTGAAAAATACCCTTAAAATAAAAGGTTAATTGTAAAGCCAATACGACGCAAGGTATAATATATAACGACTGAAAAGACGTCATTTTATATTAACTTTTAAAAGCGGCGGCATAAGCATAAAATAAGAAAGGAATGAATAAATTTATTTTAACAATTCTGCTTCTTTTAACCGTAATCTCGCTCGGCAGCCTAGGTTTTTTTGCTATGGAACATCACGCGGATCACGATGGATGTATTGCGTCAGTGGCAAATAATGTTGCGTGTGCGGCATCTGTTAGCGGTCTCCAATTTGTAGCATTTCATTTAAACGCTTTTAAAAGTTTTACGTTGGGGTTAGTAAATAATATATTAATAGCAACCTTCTTTTTATTTGCGTTAGTTTTTGCGGGGATCTTTGTCTTATTTAAAAATAGATATTTAGAATTAATTCAAAAGGATCATTTTAAGATATTCAGATACAGGCTGGAATTAGCTATTGTATTTTTAGAATATAAACTTATTCGGTGGTTAGCTATTCACGAAAATAGCCCCGCCAACGCATAAAGACGTCTTTAAAGACCGTTTGTCGAATGGTTTTTACCTGGCGTCTTTTTCTTGTCCCGTTATAGTCGGGATTTTTGTTTATATCTAAATTATATGAAAAAAAATATCATTATAAGTATTTTGTTTTGTGCGGCGACTGTAGCAGGTATAGTTTTATTGGTTGCCAAATCCGCAGCTACTTCCGATGGCGTGGTAAGTAACAGCGAAATTGCTGCAGGCTCTCTTTCTGCTGAAGAAACATATTTTGATTTCGGAACCGCTCAAATGTCTAAGGGCAAGATAAGTCATGACTTTAAAATTCGGAATACCGGTACAAATCCGGCAATCATTAAAAAAATTTATACCTCCTGTATGTGCACGGTCGCAATTTTAAAGGTGGGTAATGAACAAATGGGGCCCTATGGCATGATGGGGCATGGAGCTATTCCTACAATAAACAAAATGATGGCTGCCGGTGAAGAGGCCATAATTACTGTCGTGTTTGATCCAAATGCCCATGGTCCCGCCGGAGTAGGGCTTATACAGAGAACGGTTACAATTGAAAATGACGGAAAACCGATAGAATTATCGTTCAAAGTAATAGTTACGCCTTAATGAACTAAATTATGACAAAAAAATTTGTAAGTATTGTAATGGTGGGATTTGTTGTTATTGGAACGTTTTTGTTCTTTAGATTTAGCAATAGCGGTATGGCGGTTTTGTGGGGTCTAAGTAAAGAAGGAACGTGGCTGTTGCCTTTGGTTGTGGTGGCCTCACTTATCGATAGTATTAATCCTTGCGCCTTCTCTATTTTGCTTGTGACCATAGCTTTTCTTTTCAGTTTGGGTCGTATGCGTTCAAGTATTCTGACAATAGGCGGTTTTTATATCGCAGGCATCTTCACTGTTTATGTATTGATAGGTTTGGGAATACTTCAAGCATTGCATTTGTTTAATACGCCGCATTTTATGTCGAAGGTGGGCGCTTTTATGCTTATAGGCTTGGGAGGAATAAATCTGATAAATGAATTTTTCCCTTCTTTCCCTATAAAATTAAAAATTCCTGATTTTACCCATAAAAAGATAGCACAGCTTGTTGAAAAAGCATCTTTACCGACGGCATTTTTTATGGGCGCATTGGTCGGGTTGTGCGAGTTTCCGTGTACCGGAGGACCCTATCTTTTGGTGCTGGGGCTTTTGCATGACCAGGGAACATATATTAAAGGGTTGGGTTATTTGCTGCTGTATAATATTATTTTTGTTTTACCTCTTGTGTTGGTTCTCCTTATGGCAAGCGATAATTCACTTCTTAGTAAAATTCAGAGATGGCGTAAGAGCAATCTTTCAAGGATGCGTTTATTTAGCGGTATAGCTATGGTTGTTTTGGGCCTTATAATTTTGTCTATGTAAATTAATATTAATCAAAAAATATGAATGATAATAAAAAGTTCGAAGAACTTTTGGATAAAGTTCAAAAGATGAAGAAGGGAAACAAAATCGATCTTTCACTTGAAGAGGATCTGAGCATTGCGATCATGAATCTGATAAGTCTTGAGGAGCATTTCTTTTTCACTGCGATGAAGACCAATAAACCTGACTATTTGGATATGCTGAATGAAACCCGTGTCATAAGAAAAGCCATGCTTGCGCGCATGATAGATAAACACGAAGGAGAAACTTGGTGTGTCTCGAAACATCTGCTTGCGGCAACCATGCGGCTTCTTGAAGTAGGAACAAAATATCTTTCAGACGACAAAAAGAAGGAAGCTACGGAAGTATTCGAAAGCGCACATAAAATATACGCAATGTTTTGGGCCTTGCGACTTAAACTTATTGATATGCAGGGAATTACTAAGTTGCCCGGAGATAAACTTAATGTTCACGACGTCAATAAGGATAAAGGCGGAGTATGGCAGGTAGAAGATATAGTCAATAAATTAGTTGATTGTTGCAATGAATAACAGAAATCAAAAATTAAATAAGATTTTCGGGGGTCTTTTAATTGTATTAATTTTTGTTGCTCTCTCAATATGGCTTGCAGAAGCTTTCAAGAATGTACCGCAAGGTAAGTACGACAATTTTGCTCAATGCCTTACCGAAAAAGGAGTTATTATGTATGGGGCCGATTGGTGCCCGCATTGCCAAAACGAAAAAAAGGTTTTTGGCGATTCGTTTAGGTTAATAACTTATGTTGAATGCCCCTATAATCCACAGCAATGCATTGATGCAAATGTAGAAAATTATCCAACATGGATTTTATCTGACGCCAGGCGTCTTGTGGGGGAGCAGGGTCTTGAAAAGTTATCAGAAGAAAGCGGCTGTATTTTGCCGCAAGAAGATTAAAAAATATTAACTTTTAAAATTTAAAATATTATGGAAAACAATAACCAACAATTTTTAGAGCCAATATTGCATCCGAAGCTGGGCATACCGGCCGCACTTATTTTAAGCGCTTCAATTATTTCCGGTACTATCCTTTATGTGGCAATTATGCTGAATAAGTCATTAGTAAATTCTGACATAGCGAATAATAAAAACGCATTGATTTCGACGTTGTCGCAAGGAACCGAAAATAATCAGTTAGGAGAGGAAGCCGGCTCATCCGCAACAAGCGCATTAAATGCGGCGGTTGAACAACAGGTACTTCCCGCAGAAGGAATCGTGTTGCCCGTTTCCTGGGGAGATATTGGCATGAAATTAGTAAATGCGGGCGTTATTGATAGATCAAAGTTTGATGCGCTATATGCTGAGCGCGGCGGATTGGGATCCGAAGAAAAAGCCCTCATCGAAAGAAAGGGCTGATAACGGACAATTAAAGATCACAGCTCAAAATTCAAGTTATATCCTTAATTTGTTGTGGGCTTTTGGTTTAAGCAATAAAAATCAAATTTTGGATAAAGGGCCTATGCAGGATAAGCAATACGGTGGCGCGGGCAATTTTGCTTCAACCGGCGGATGGTCGCTGGCTAAAGGCAATGTCATGGATCATTACAGCGCGTATTTATTCATTAGTCTTACGCCAGACCAACAAGCATTGGTAGAACGTGTCAGCCAAAACATTTATCGTCCTTGTTGCGGTAATTCTACATATTTTCCTGATTGCAACCACGGTATGGCTATGCTCGGATTGCTTGAACTTATGGCCGCACAGGGCGTAAGCGAACAGGATATGTATAAAGTTGCGCTTCAAGTAAATTCATTCTGGTTTCCGGATACATATCTTACCATTGCACAGTATTTTGATTCAAAGGGTATTAATTGGAATCAAGTCGATCCACGCGCTGTTCTGGGAGCCAACTATTCAAGTTCTTCCGGATATCAACAGATACAGAGTCAGGTTGTGGCGCCAGCGCAGAAAAACGGAGGGGGAGGATGCGGAGTGTAAGCGTTTAAAGAATTAATCAGATTACATATCATTAATTTTTAAAGTAAATACAATATAAAAGTTATGAAAAAATCGTTATTCATGCACGGAGTCTCGATTGTGACGGGAATCTGGAGCGCGTTTGCGTTGCTTGGCGCATGGTTAGCTGGCGAAGACGGGGCATTTCTTGGGTTTTCCCAATCGCATCTTTTTAATGATGCGATTGTGCTCGAACTTATTGCTATTTCGGCCGGCATTTGTGCGCTGTACCGTAGGCAGTTAGAGCATGAGAGTCGCCAGCAATAGCTTAATTACGATCAAAAAATAGTAAAGTCAGAGATAAAAATTAATTTTAAACTTATGAATAATTTTAAATCAAGGTTTAAATTTTTAGGAGGTCGCAGAAATACGAAGTTAGAGCACGTTTCTAAGGATTTAGTGTGCGGTATGGCATCTACAGACGGCATTGATTTTGTTTATACGGGAATAAAATATTCTTTTTGTTCAGATTATTGTCGACAACAATTTCAAAAAAATCCAGAAGATTATATAATAAAATGATAATGCAAAAAAATATTTTAAAATCCATCAGCTACGGCATCTCGGCGGCATTTATGCTGTTTGCTGTTTATTTTGTCATTCTGACCTTAGTTTCCGGATGGGCATTTGCTCAAGACCAATTCGGTACTTATTGGTATTTTATTGTTAGTTTGGCTGTAGGATTCGGTATTCAGATAGCTTTGTATAACCATATTCGTAATCTGGTTCGCGGAGGACGTGGTATAGGGAAGATAGTCGGCGTGTCTGGTACTACTTCTACAGCTGCTATGATCTCCTGTTGCGCGCATTATTTAGTAAATTTAGTACCTATTATTGGTGTAACAGGAGCCATAACTTTCATTGCACAATACCAAACAGAACTGTTCTGGATAGGCATTTTATTCAATCTTGGAGGCATTGCATATATCGCGAATAGAATTATTAAATTCCACAAATCATGAAAAATCCTAAATTTATAATTATCGGGGGAGTTTTTATTGTTACAGGATTATTACTAGCGGTTTATTTTTTGGCTCAGAAAGATTTATTAAGTTTTTTTGACAAAAAAGAAAATATTTCAAAGGCAAATCTTGAGCAACAAATAAACGAAGAAGGCGCCGTATCTGTTGCGGTGTTGCCACAAAGCATGACCACGTCAGCGCCTTGGGAATTTGCGATATCGTTGGATACGCATTCGGTGGAATTGAATCAGGATTTAACTGAGGTTTCTACTTTAAGGGATGATAAGGGTAATGAGTATAAACCTATTAGATGGGAGGGATCCGATTCCGGCGGTCATCACCTTGAAGGCGTGTTGATATTTCAAGCAATAAATTCATTGCCTTCTTATATTGAATTAACGATCGAGAACGTTGGTGGAGTTTCCGAGCGTTTATTTAAGTGGAATATAAAATAAAATGGATAATTCATATTACAATGAGCGCAAGACCAATAAAGAGCTCTACCGGTGTTTAGAGTGCGGTTTGCACTATAAAGAGAAAGCATGGAGAGATAAATGCGAAGCGTGGTGCAAAGAACGCCACAGCTGTAATTTAGAAATTATAATTCATGCTATTGAAAACGAACGATCATAATCATAATTCACATCAAGATTCGGGAATGATTTATACCTGTCCAATGCATCCTGAAATACGGCAAGACAAGCCGGGGATGTGTCCTGAATGTGGAATGAATTTGGTTCCTGTGAAAAAGAATGATATGGAGCATTACATGCGCGGTAAGTCTTTAGACGCGTCTCAGGATAAACACGCAGGTCACAAAACAGAGTCTTTCTTGCGTAAATTCTGGATAGTATTGGCGTTAACCATTCCAATTCTTATATATTCGGAATTGCCGGAAAAAGTTTTTACCTGGAGCGCTCCCAAATTTCCCGGTTCTGATTTTTTGATTCTGGCTCTTGCTTCAATCGTGTTTTTTTACGGCGGTTCGATATTTTTGACAAGCGCATGGCGAGAGCTTAAAGCGCGTCTTCCGGGAATGATGACTCTTATCGCTTTGGCGATTTGCGCAGCGTATTTTTTTAGTGTCTTTTCAGTTCTAAGCGGTCGGGAGCACACGTTATTTTGGGAGCTTTCTACTCTTATTGCAGTGATGCTTCTTGGGCATTGGATCGAGATGCGGGCGGTAAGGGGAGCGCAAGGAGCGCTTAAAGAACTAGCAAAGCTATTACCGGATACCGCGGAAGTTATACGTGGCAATATCACTCAAGTAATCCCGCTTAACGAATTAAAATCCGAAGATTTGGTTTTGGTTAAACCCGGAGGCAAGGTGCCGGCTGACGGGCAAATTATCGAAGGCCATTCAGAATTAAACGAATCTATTATAACGGGGGAGTCTAAGCCCGTTTCAAAAAAAGTAGATGATGAAGTGATCGCAGGATCCATAAATGGCGACGGCGCTTTGACGATAAAGGTAACAAAAATTGGGGAAGAAACTTTTTTGGCCGGTGTGATGCGTCTAGTGGCGGACGCGCAGGCATCTAAATCACGTCTTCAGATGCTTTCTGACAAAGCTGCTTTTTATTTGACTTTGCTTGCGGTTATATCAGGCGGCATTACTTTTGTAGCGTGGCTTTTGGCCGGTCCTCCAAATGGGGGAGATATTGTTTTTGCTACCGAACGGTTAGTTGCGGTTTTGGTTATTACCTGTCCTCATGCGCTTGGCCTCGCTATTCCTCTAGTCGCTTCTATTTCTACAACAATGGCAGCACGTAACGGTCTTTTGATCCGTAAGCGTTTGTCGCTTGAAGCGGCTCGCAGAATAAATATTGTCCTTTTTGATAAAACAGGCACCTTAACTCGTGGGGAATTTGGTGTTGATACTATAATTGCAAATATCGGGAAAACTGAAAATCAAGTACTTGAACTCGCCGCTTCAATAAATAGCCACTCAGAACATCCTCTTGCTAAAGCAATAGTTGAAGAAGCACAAAAAAGAAATATTTTACTTACCGGAGTTAAAAATTTTGAGCGTATCGCAAGCGGCGGAGTTAAAGGATTGTTTGGCGGTTTAGAAGTTTCGGTTGGTAATGATAGATTGCTTGGAGAATTGGGCGTTGTTTTGCCGTCAGAACTTAAATCTCGCGCGGAGATTCTTTCTCGGCAAGGCAAAACAGTTATTTATGTGGTTGCCGACAAAGAACTTATTGGTGGCATTGCGCTTGCCGATATTATCCGCGAAGAATCGCGCGAAGCCATTAAATCTCTTAAAGAATTAGGCGTAAAAATAGCAATGGTCACCGGGGATTCCGAAGATGTTGCGAAATGGGTTTCCAGGGAGCTTGGGGTTGATGAGTATTTTGCAAAAGTTTTGCCGCATGAAAAATCAGAAAAAGTAAAATTCTTGCAGGCTAAAGGAGATAAGGTGGCCATGGTAGGGGATGGCGTGAATGATGCACCCGCACTTGAACAGGCCGATCTTGGTATTGCCATTGGTGCCGGCACAAATGTAGCAATTGAATCAGCCGGTATAATACTGGTTAAGAGTGATCCCCGTGACATTCCCAAAATTATAAGATTATCCAAGCTTACTTATAATAAAATGATCCAAAATCTATTTTGGGCAACCATATATAATATTATTGCGTTGCCTATTGCCGCAGGGATTCTGGCCTTTAAAGGTATTATTCTTCAGCCCGCGGTTGCCGCGGTATTTATGTCACTTTCAACCGTTATTGTGGCATTTAACGCTTTGCTTTTACGCAGACAAAAAATTTAAATTATATGCAGAACTATAATAAAAGTATATTAATACCCGCTACTCCAGAAAATATTTTTGCCTATATAGACGACCATGCTCGTTTTTCAGCGCATATGAGCAAATCGTCTTGGATGATGGGCGGAGAGAGTATGGATGTTACGGCTGATGAGGGGCGAGGTCAGGAAGTGGGGTCTCATATCCGTTTAAAAGGGAAGATTTTTGGAATTTCACTTTATCTAGACGAGGTAGTCACGCAGCATGATCCGCCGCATTTAAAGACGTGGGAAACGGTTGGGATACCCAAACTTTTAGTTATTGGTAATTACCGCATGAAAATATTAATTGAGCCAAAAGAAACAGGAGCGCTCTTTTCGGTATCTATAGATTATGATCTGCCCATAACAAATACTTGGTTGGGGAAATTGTTCGGCAAGATATATGCGAAATGGTGCGTTGAACAAATGATCACGGGCACACGCAAGTATTTTAATGCGTAAAATTCTTAACAAAGCTATAAGATTTAAAGTTGATATATAAAAATACCCACTTGTTACGCGGGTGTTTTTAGTTCATTTTTTAGCGAATTTCGGTTTGTTCCCATATAAGGTCAAAGTACATTCGATAAGTTTTTGCTACATCCGAATCTTCTATTATTAATGCGGTGGGGGGATTGCGGCGCAACGAGATTATGGCAACCAGATTCCCGGATACATATGTTGCAGTATGGAATTCATAATTGCGCGGTATAAATCGAGTTTGGCGGAATTCTTGCATATCCCGTTCTTTCATTTTTAAAGATCCCGAAGTGCGGTTCGTGAGCATTTTTACGGGTATTCTTTTTACGATTCTTTGGTCTATAAAATCATGAAAATATTCAGGTGCGATTTTTTCCATATCTTCAATTTCGGTAATAACCACAAAAGGCCTTTGTTCCTGAAGCAGACGCCAGAAAATAAGGCGTAGTCCTTCTTTGCCGTTAAAATAATGAACGCGCGGCATATCACGTAAAATGCGATGATGTTTTTCAAGACGAGGAAGAGCGTCGCGGAATTCTTGCAGTTGTTGAGATAAGCGATCCAGAAGTTGTTTTGGCGGTATTACAATAAAAAATTTACGCTTGCGTTTAATAATAATATCGATAAAACCACCCGTAAAAAGTTTCTCGAGTATAGAGTGGCAGGTCATTCGCGGCATGCGCGTTTTGCGTACTATGTCGGCAAGTGTAGATTCCGGATAATCAAGCAAGGCCAAATATATCTTTGCTTCTTTGCGGGACAAGCCAATGTTTTCAAGAATTGTATGTAGTTGTTTTTCGTCCATAAATAATGACGACTTTTATGTCATCTTTTATTATACACTTAAACGGTAAAAAGCAAATAAAATCAAAGGTTTTCAAGAAGGCAGCCGAGAGTATTGACATTTTAGTAATTTTGTTGTCTATTTTTTAGGTGAATGATATAGCAGAGTTGATAAAAGATTTATTATGTATATAACAATTATTTATCGAAATAGACAAAAAGGCGACCAATACGAACCTGGTTTTATAATTACGGAGCATACGGAAAACGGGAACGTTGTTGCTAACTTGCCGTATTGGTATACGGATGTCCGATGCGATACCTTAGAAGAAAGCCGACATGTCGCTCATTTTTTAGCACGCACAGAAATCACGCGCCGTTATCCTGCGGGAATTGTCGTCCGGGAACAAAACGCAGAAGCAGCCACCATTGCACAATCTTATGGGGATACAAATTATTCACCCGATTTGACTTTGACAAAAAGCGATCTGTTTATGATCTTTGGCTCAACGTTCCTGTATAATACGGGTAGGGTTCGAATGATGCCAGGCGATAAATTATTTAACAGAACAGTTAAGCGTATACTTAAGCACGAAATGCGGCACGCTGAACAGGTTAGAAAATCTGAAATTTCGGCTCAAAAACAAAAAATGAAAGAAAGAGAGAGTTATTATCCGTCAACATATTAGTTTTATATATGAAGGTAAAACCGGAAATAAGACAAAAAGCCATGCATTTTTTAAAAAATAATAATGTAATGGCACTTGCAACAATAGGAGAAGACGGCAAGCCTCAAGTTGCCGTTGTTTATTATGCTATAGATAGCGAGTTTAATTTTTATGTTTCAACGCGTAAGAAGACCAGAAAATTCAGAAATATTCTTAAAAACCCGGACGTTTCTTTTACCATAGGAACGGGTCCCAAGGTTATTACTATTCAGGGTGGGGGAGAGGCAGAGTGGAGCGAAGAGAAAGCAAATAAATTTGTTTGGAGTCTTATTGAGAATTTTGATATTACAAAGGTTTCTATCCGCTGGCCGCTTCGCATACTTCCGCATAAAGACGTCGTGGTAATTAAAATAAAACCCAACTGGATGATTTTGTTAGATCTTGAAGGTGGGGTGCCCATAGAAGATTATGAGGTAAATTTTCAACGGGTTTTATAGAGA
>LBYG01000033.1 GCA_000996085.1 Parcubacteria group bacterium GW2011_GWB1_40_14
TGGTTGCGAATGGGTAACTCGCGATAAGAACCTGCTTGCGGGTAAGCGCTTGAAACAGAGTAGATTTTCCGGCGTTAGGCAGGCCCACGATACCGATAGATAATGACATATTTGTTTATTACAACCTTTCAAGTTTAAAATGCGCTTGCCTTTTAATCAAGCGGGTGGTTTTATAGAATAATCAAACGCTTTAAGTATATATAAATTTCTGCGTTCATGCTTAACGAACATAATCCACAAAAACAACCCATTCTTTACGATCATAGGTTCTCACAAAAAGGTGTAACCGATTTTTGGGGCAGAAAACATTTTCATTATGGGAAAATTATTTCTCTTCTAAATCCTCAACCGAAAGAAAAAATATTGGATATTGGCTGTAACCGCGGTGAATTGGTCGCGGAACTAAGAGAACTTTGTCCGGAAACGGACATAACAGGATGTGATATTAATGCTGACGCCATAGCAACAGCTTCGGTTTCTGGCCTTGCCGTTATGCAGGCAGATAATCTGAAATACCCGGAAAATACTTTTGATAAAATAGTTTCTTCTCATACGCTTGAACACGTACCTGATTTCAGTGGCGCTTTGGAAGAAATGAAGCGGGTACTTAAACCCAACGGAATAGCGGTTTTGATTTATCCGTGGGAAATATTCCGAGGTTCAAACAATCTGCTATCTGCCTGGAGAGCGCACGGCAACCCAATACTGGCACGTAAATTTCACCTGCATAGACTAACTCCAAATCGAATAAAAAAATCAACGTCAATGAAGGTTATCAAAAGCGGATTATTCTACGGACCCTACCCAACCCACTATACCGTATTACAAAAATAACCCCGACGTAACGTCGAGGTTTTTATTTGGTGGACCCGAGGGGAATCGAACCCCTTACTCCTCCATGCCATGGAGGCGTGTTGCCGGTATACTACGGGCCCAAACTCGATTTTTATATCCTAAATCATCTTATTGGCATTATTATAAAAAAGCAATAAGTTAAAAACCATCCTGTTTAGGATGGTATATTTTTTAAACTAATAAAAGCCACTGAGCCGCCAGGCGAGCAAAATTAAACACCGGCGCCAAAACACCGAACATCATTAACATAATAATGATAAAAAATCCGGTAAAACCACCTATTTTCATTTCAATTTGATGTTGCTGCAAATTAGATAAATTAAAAATCGCGTACAGAACTTTGGAGCCGTCCAAAGGCGGAATAGGTATCAGGTTAAAGATACCGAGGAATATATTCAACAGCACCACCGGCACCATGAGTTGCGCGAGCTCGGCTTGGCCAAAAGATAAAAATATCTTGGCAACCAAAGCGGCAACCACAGCAAGAATAAAGTTGGTCGCAACTCCGCCAATAGCGACGGAAAATAATCCTAACCTGGGATTTCTTTTAAAGTTGGCCGGATTAAATGGTACGGGTTTGGCCCAGGCAATTATGAAGCCGCCCAATAAAAGTCCTATAAGCGGCATAAAAATTGACCCTAACAGATCAATATGCGGAAGAGGGTTCAGCGTTAAACGACCTGCTCTTTTTGCGGTATCGTCACCAAAAAATAAGGCCGCGACCCCGTGCGCGATCTCATGCAAGATAATAGAAAGTATCAAGATAGCTAATACAATGAAGATGCCCGCGATTGAATTCATTTCTGGCTCTCCTTTATATTTCAAAGTTCTGCATAAAACTTTATATCATAAACCATTCTGGCGCAAGCAAGCTAATTAAAAATAAAGGCCCTGGATCAGGCCTTTTTTATATTTTTGTATTCTTTTGCTTTTCTAAAAGAATAAATGGTAACCATAATAGAAATAACAGCCAGTATCAGTAAAACGGGATAGCTTGTTGCTGCATATACAAACGTAAGTATGTATCCGGCAATAAAGGCAACAGCAAATCCGGCCCAACCTGATCCAAAAAGCTTGAACGCGAAAGATCTGCCTTCTTTAAAATTACTTCCAAATAGAAAAGCAAGACCGATTAAACCGAAGCCAAACGCTGATACGCTGATTGCAAGAATAAGATTTACGATCGTTACAGCAATCAATAGAAAATTATCCATTGATCCTCCTTCAAAAGAACGGTTGCACTAACAATAACGTTCTAAGTTTTATTTGTCAAAAAAAGACAAAAAATAAAACCGTCCTTTAAAGAACGGTTTTTATATTTAAAATTAGAGCCCATAGCGCTTTGCTTGCGAATAATTCATCCACCCGATAAAACCCCACAAGCCGATCATAAGAAGAGGAAATAAATCAAATGTGTTGGTGTATAAGACAGCTACTGCTGTTGAAGCGGCGATGGCAAATGCCACATATGCGCTCCAAAGCAAAACCTTTGGCTTATTTTGCGGCGCTCCAAAAAGACTGAGGATCAAGAGAATAATATATACCAAAAAACCGTACTTCAATACAAGAGAGGCAAAGCCTAAAACAAGATTGATCAACAAATCAAGTGGATTCACTATTGCTCCTTCTCAAGGAACTACAACTAAAACTACCCAATATTATATCGCGCACGTCTCTGTGTCAAACCCCGTTAGAGACAGGAAGCGCTTACCTAAGCGCTTCCGTAAATCATGCGCGAATCTCGCATGCTATAATTTATCCTTTTGTTTTACGGTATGTAAATAATAAGTGAGGGTGGGTTTGTCTCTAACAGGGTCAAATCATATAATTCTCGCCTCACCCTTTTGGGCTAAGGTTCCTCTAGGTTTTCGGAACTTAAGCGGGACTCCTGAAAATGCAAATCCCGCTTTTGGGAGGATGGCATTTTCTAGTCGGTGCCCTCACGAGGAATTGAACCCCAATCTTTCCCTTAGGACGGGACTGCTCTATCCGTTGAGCTATGAGGGCATTATGCTTTTACTTTAATATATCCGTCAGCAATAATTCTTTCAATATAATCTTTTCTCTTAAGATTTTTTATTTTCTTTTCAATCTTCCTGGCTTGAGATAAAAAATTATATTCCTGAAGAAAAACTAGATTTTGAATATTTTTATTCCTTGTTGTCCTTGTGGTGCCGCTTTTGTGTTGTCTTAAGCGCCTATCTATATCGCTTGTACTGCCAACATAATAAACCCCTAAATCACTTTTTAAAATGTAGATAAATCCTTTCATAAAGTATCCGCTCCGACGCCCGCAATAGCGGGGTCGGAGCCCCGAAGCCGACGTTTCAGTCGGCTCTCCGACTAACACGTCGGAGCCTATGCGTCGGGGTTGAGCTATGAGGGCATAGGGATATGTTAAAATAAACTTATGACATCCGCAATTACAAAAGCTATTGAACGAGTGGCGCCCGCCGTTGTATCAATCGCTTCGGCTCCACACAAAGTACCTGAAGATCAATATGTTGTGAGCGGAGAAAAACACAATGAGAGTGTGGTTGAGGCCTCAGGCGGTTCTGGTTTTATTGTTTCAGAAGACGGAATTATTCTCACCAACCAGCATGTTATTTCAGATGAGGAACAATTCTTTGTTACGCTTACTGATGAACGTAAGTTCGCGGCCAGCATCCTGGCTAAAGACCCCCCGGGCGACCTTGCCATAATAAAAATAGAAGCTAAAAATTTACCCATAGCGCCTTTGGGTACTGCAAAACATCTTAAACTTGGAGAAACGGTTATTGCTATTGGAAATGCTTACGGACAATTTACTAACACTGCTTCAGCCGGTATTGTATCGGGTCTTTCTAGGTCACTAATGGCTCAAATTGATGAACAACATACAGAAGAATTATTTGGGCTCGTACAAACGGATGCTGCTATAAACCCCGGAAATTCAGGAGGACCGCTTATTGATCTGAAGGGCGAAGTTGTGGGTATAAATGTAGCCATGATAGTAGGAGCACAAAGTCTTTCCTTTGCCGTTCCGATTGATATTGCGATACGTGATCTTGAAGAACTCAAAAAATTCGGCTATATACGCAAACCATATATCGGAATAAAATATCTTCCTATAACAGATAATATTCAGCAAGAACTTGGACTTGAAACAAATTCCGGAGCATTAATATCAAGCCAAGGGCATAAAGAAAGAGCTGTTGAGCCGGGCAGTCCCGCAGAAAAAGCCGGTCTGCAAAAAGGAGATATTATAATCGCGGTAAATGGCAAGGACGTTAACCAGCATGAACCATTCGGAGCGTATTTAACCAAAGCCGAGGTTGGAACCGTTTTAGTTTTAACAATATTACGCAATAAACACAAAAAAGACATTACGGTAAAATTAGAAGAGTGGAGATCAAAATGACAACGCGTTCTTATACCGGAAAGGGAGACGCCGGAGAAACAAGCACGTGGGGCGGCAACAGGATTTCCAAAGACGACCCCCGCATTACTGCCGTTGGCGAAGTAGATGAAGCAAATACGACGATTGGCGTTGCGGCTTCTTTTACCGAAGAAAAAAATATCCTGGAAATATGCGATTATCTGCAAAATATATTATTTACTGTTGGCGCTGAAATTTCCGCCTATTCTGCTAATAAAAAACCTCTTCACCGAATAGAAGAAAAGCATATTAAAAAATAGAACTATTCATTGCAGAACTCGATAGTGAATTACCTCAACCGCATGCGTTTATACTACCCAACGGCTATTCGGCAGTGGCAAATCTTCATTTAACAAGAAGCGCGTGATCAGAAGAGCTGAACGCGCAGTTATAAACGCTAAAATTAGTGCTAATCCCCCTGCTTATAAAATTACTTAACCGTTGCTCCTCTTTATTGTTCTCTGTGTCTAGATGGCTTAACCAAAAAGAAGGCGGAAAAGAAAAAACCCTTCTTACTAAATAATCCAAAAACAAAAACTCCGTCCTGAAAGAACGGAATTTTTTCTTACTCAAAAAAATAAATTTAATTTCCAGCTAACGCGGCCTCAATTGCTTGCTTAAATTGATCGTATGGTTGAGCGCCTGATATCAATCTGCCATTTACAAATGTGGCTGGCGTGCCGTTAACACCCACTGCTTGTCCAGCTTTTACGTCGGCTTCAACTTCAGAAGCATGAGTGTCTGCATCTATGCAAGAATTAAATTGACTGGTATTTAACCCAAGAGTTACAGCAAACTTCTTAAGATTGTCTTTTGAGAAAGCTCCTTGATTTTCTCCGTTTTGATTATTGAATAAATAATCATGATATTGCCAAAATTTTCCTTGATCATTTGCGCATCGCGCGGCATTTGCGGCCCATTTGGATTCGTCACCCAAAAAAGCAAAGTCGCGATAAGCAAACTTAACTTTTCCGGTATTTACATAATCCTTAATAATTTGGTCTTCAACTTCTGAATAAAACTTTCCGCAGAAAGGACATTGAAAATCTGCCCATTCAACTACTTCTACGGGCGCGTTAGCATTCCCTAAGAACGGCAGATCTCCAACAGTCACATCAGCCACCACAGGAGCTTCTTCACCTACTTGACCCGGATCAACTTGACCAACAGACGGACTTGGATTACCTGGATTATTTACATCATAACCACGTAATCTGAAATTAAGCGGGCTATCGGTATATAAAATAGCACCCGCTATTATCGCGGCACCTATTATGACAGATGCGGGAGTAGAAATACTAAGGCGTATCTCAGGCATCTTGAACTTGATTTCTTCTTTTATTTCCATATGTTTTTTTTATTTTAATTATAATTTGAATTGACTCACTAGATTTTATCAATAGAGATATAATGTGTCAAATATGTATGCTTGTGCACAGATATTTCAAAAATTACCGTTCTTATTCGCAACTAAACGGTAATACAGCGTTTTAACTGTTTCTGTAGAAACAAAATACATAAATACCAATATTGCCACTATTATCATATGCTCTGGCTCAGGCGCTTTAAAAGAAAAGGTTTTTTGTCCAAAATCTGTAAATGGTAGCCATACTGCGAGCGAAGCAACTACAGCAGTAATAATAATTATAGAGCGTGCGGGCCAAGATTTTACTTTTAGGACAAAAGATGAAGTGCGTATAGAAAACAATAATACGAGCTCTGTCAACACGCTGCCCATAAACCACATTGTCTGCAATACGGATTCGCCTTGATTCACAAAAAATCTTTTATATTATAACCTCTTGGTTTTTTTAAATCATTTTCATCAACAGAATCCATGGCAATGCTTACCATAGGAAGATCGGTCAAAAGATTTAAAAGTAAAATTTGCATGGGTAGCATAGGCAAATAACTTACAAGAAGAGAGGCGAAAGCTAACGCGTAAAAATTTCCAAAATTAGATGTTAGCGTGGCTTTAATATATTTAATCGTATTTGCAAATATTTTTCGGCCTTCACGTATGCCATCTACTATTACCTCTAGACTCTTGTTCAGCAATATAATATCTGAAGCCTCTCGAGCAATATCTGAAGCGCCATCTACAGCCAACAAAAAACCGACAATATATTTTCTTTTCAACAACCCGATAATATGCTGTTTATCCAAAGGCATTGTTCTGGCAAAAACATCATAATCTTCTACGGCTTTTACCTGTTCTTCTTCGGACAAACGCATCAATTCTTCTCCGGTTAAAACAAATTGAGGGTTTTCTATTAGTCCGGCTCCGTATCCTACCCACCCGGCAACCTCTTTGCTGTCACCCGTTATAATTTTAACTCTCACGCCGAGTTTTTCCGCATCCAAAAGCGCCTGCCGGGCGGTATCTTTAAGGGGGTCAAAAAAAGATACCAAGCCTATAATATCGGCTTGCTGTTCATAAGAAACAAGATTTTTAGGATCATAACCGTCAGCAAATATCTTTTTTGCTACAGCCAAAACTCTTCTGCCTTTTTCGCCCTGTTCTTTTACCCACAGCAACATCTTTTCTCTATGCGGATCTTTTGAACCATCCAGAATTTTTTCTGGCGCACCTCTTATTATAAGAACGTGAAACGATCCATCTTGTATCAAAACGCTTTCGCGCTTACGCACAGGATCAAACGGTACGTCATTTATCTTAATTTTAGTATTAAATTTTGCCTCAAAATCGTCTGAATTCTTCTCTTCCAAAGCTCTATCAAATATGTTTTTCGACTCGCTTCCGGATTTATCTCTATATGTAGCTGAGCCGACCAAACTCCAAAAAATAACTTCTTCGTATTCCCCATATACTTCCGCAACCTCCATTTTATTTTCAGTTATGGTTCCTGTTTTATCTGTACATAAAATCTCAATACTACCCAAATCCTCAATAGCCGAAAGCCTGCGCGGAACAACATTATTGCGCGCAAGTCGCAATGCGCCCTGCGACATAGTAAGCGTGGTCACCAAAGGAAGAGCTTCGGGAATAATGCCTATAGTCAAAGCAATTGCAAAAACCAGTAACGTGCTGATATTTACTTCTCCATTATGAATAAAAATATTAGCCAGCAACATCAACCCTATAGTAATAAGCGTTAGCTTTAAAATAAAAGAACTAAACCGGTTAATGCCTACTTCAAAACCGCTTTGATCGTGTACTTCTTCAATCTGTGTGACAATTTGCCCCACGGCGGTATTTTTACCGGTTGCAAAAACAAGCAACTCTCCGTCCCCGCTCTCCATGGTTGTACGAAAAAAACCAATATTTTTTGCCTTAAAAAAATCTGCAGGCTCAACATCCAACGGATGACTTATCTTTTCAACAGGAACCGTTTCTCCGGTCAATGACGATTCGTCTACGGTAATATTTTCGGAATTTAAAAAATATCCATCCGCGGGTATCATGTCGCCGGCACGCAAACACACGATATCTCCTTCGACTATTTCTTCAGCATTAATTATTATTATCTGTCCATTTCGCTTAACGCGCGTTTTCCATTGTATAAATTTTTGAAGAAGTTTTATTGAAGTTTCGGCCTTATATTCCTGAAAAAAACCTATGCAGGCGTTTATGATAAGAAAAAGTGTTATAAAAAGCGCATCGGTACGCTCCCCAAGAAAAAAAGAAATGCCTGCGGCCACAAGCAATAAATACACAAAAACCGAATGGAATTGACGCAAAAGTATGACTAACCACGAAATCTTTTGGAATTTTATAGCGTCATTTTTTTGTAACTTAAATCTGCGCTCGGCTTCTTCTTTCAATAAACCGTCCGGCTGAGATTTGACCAAACCAAAAAGTTCTTCAGATTTTTTTACTGACGCTTCCTTAAAATCCACAAAACCAGCGTTTAGCGTAAAGCGTTAAGCGTTTAGTCTCGTTACATACCCTAAACGCTACACGCTAACCGCTATACGCTATTAGTATGTTGATGATTCTGCTCTTCCGGCGAATCTTGTCCGCATTCTGTACAGTGAATCCTTTTTTCAAAAGGCTGTCCGTATTTGGGACAGTCAGGATCTCCGCAAACGGTTTTGCCGGCATTGTATTCTTCTTCTGTTACAGAGCCGCCGCAACCACCCGTACAAATATATTTAATTTCTGATGTATTTTCCATACCAAGTAGTAGAAATTCGACTATTGGTTTACGAATTTCTGATTAATTATTATGTAAAATTGATCTATTACTACCAAATAGTGCTGTTCCTTGTTGTTCGCTTTGCGAACGGTCGAATTTTCACTACCTAGCATATATTCCAAATAATACCATAACAAAAACCCCGACGTAACATCGGGGTCATTTTTTATTACCGGCCAAACGCTGAGCTCTGCGTTCATCTGCCTCAAGATACCTTTTATGTTCGGCTTGGGTTACGGGAGTAAGGGGCGGTACAGAAACCGGTCTGCCGCTTTCGTCTACGGCAACAAAAGTAAAATATGCCGAAACGATATGGCGCAATTTTCTTGTTTTTGGTGCGTGTGCGCTAACTTTAATACCTATTTCAACCGAACTATTCCATGCACGATTTACGGCACCTTCAAAAATTAAAAAATCATCTCTATATGCCGGAGCAATGAATTTCAACTGGTCCACCAGAAGCGTAGCGCAAACCTTTTCGGTATGCTTTTCGGCTATAGTTGCGGCTATCTCATCAAGCAAATACATCATACGGCCGCCATATAACGTGCCTTTTATATTAAGATCACTGCGCATTACTTGATAAGTTTTACGCAAGGCGCTCGCGCTAGGCGGTTTTCCGGGCGTTTTACTGTACACAAAAACTCCTTTGCTTAGCATTTCTCCTGATAAGGAATGAAACGTTTTATTTAGCTCCCTGTTTTAAAGGTACCTGGCGTCTTTTACGTTTGTTTTTTGTCTACCACAAAAAAATCAAAAACAAAATAGGAAAGATAAGATTAAGCCGCTATCGGTATATAGAATCTGAAACTTGAACCTTGATCCGGTTTAGAATAAACAGCTACGTGCCCCCCGTGTAATTCGATAATACTTCGGACGAGGTATAAACCCAGACCCGCGCCGTCAGCAACTTTATGAACAGCATTTTGCGCACGGAAAAATTTTGTAAATATTTTAGGCAGATCTTCAGGAATGATACCGATACCCTTATCAGCTATCTCAACCCATACATAATTTTTGTCTTCTTTGTTCTCTATTCCCATTTTAACAGTCACCTGACCGCTCTCGGCCGGACCGTAATTTATAGCGTTACGGATCAAAATTTCAAGAACACGACGTATCATCTGATGATCCGCTAAAACTTCTTTTAACGGGTCTCCGGATTTATCAAAAACGATACTAGCCTTATGACTTTCTGCCTCGTCTTTCATATCCTCTATCTGATCTGCTATCAATTCCCATAATTGAGCCGGTTTTCTCTGCAATTGTAAATTTCCGCCTTCCAACTGCAAAACATCAAAAATATCGTTCAAAATATTTATAAGAAATCTTGACTTAAAACTTATATTTTCCAAAAACCCCTTGCCTCTGTCGGGGATTGTTTTGCCGAATTCATCTTTTAACATTTCCGATGTCCAGCGTATTGTTGAAAGCGGCGTTCTAAACTGATGAGAAACAACTTCAATGAACTGACTCTTGGCATAATCTAATGCTTTTAATTTTTCCTGCGAAGTTTCTAATTGCTTCAGCGTATCCTGGAGCACATCTTTTTCGTGCTCCAATTCAACTAAAGTCTCTTCTACTTTTCTGGTCTGCATGCGTGAACGTTCGGTAAGCTGAGTTTTGCTTAACATACCCACGCGCTCATCGCGTAAAATATTTTGATCTGCAAATATGGACAAAACAACCGGAAAATCATCAAGAAAAATATATTCTCTCTTAAGCGTTTTGTACACATCTTCAATAAGCAATTGTGTGCGGGCGTCTTGGACTCGTTCACGCGATAAATTCATAAGAAATGAAATTAATCTTGAAAACCTGTCTTGGATATGAACTATTTTTTCGCCTTGCGGGACATCTTTTAGTAAAAGATTAATATCTTCCCAAGAAATATATCCTTTACTTATATATAGATTAACCAAATCCTGATCGGCAAACCTTTCGCGCAAAATAGCAGCAAAAGCTTCTTTGCCCATGGATTGTCCGACTCGAAACGCAAAGGAATTAACAAACAGACGGAACAAAGATATGGCGCGCATATCGTTGTTTAAAAATAATAATGCCGAACCCTCACATATCCTTTCGGGATGTAATTTTCTTGAAACCGTCTCCCGCAATTTCTCAATTGTGTATCGAGCGGGATAGTTTGCTACTAAAAATTTCTCGGCTCTTCGGTACATCTCTGCTGCGGCACGCTCTTTATCGTATATTCGCTCTAGTGTTGAGATAGAAATTATCTCTTCTTTGGTTCTCGGGAAGGCCTTTCTTGCTTCTTCCAGACCCGCGACAAAAGTAAGCAATTCTTTTGCAAATTGACCCTCACTGATTGTATTTGGAGCTTTAGAAAATAAGGCTGCCATATGGTATAATAAATATTATGAGTGAATTGACTGTTATATTAAAGGAATTAAGCATACCCGGATGCGTTGCCTGCGCTCAATTCGATAAGGTCTGGGCAGAAATGCAGAAAGAATTTCCTCAAGTGCAGTATGAAAAGATCGACGCAACTTCAGCCGAAGGCCAGAAAATGGTCGTAGATTATGGCATTTTCTCGGCTCCAGGCATATTAATAAATGGAGAACTTTTTTCAACCGGAGGGGTAAACCGCAATCAACTTAGCACTAAATTGCGGGAGCTTCTCGGAAAATAAAATATGTTAGATAAACTACGAGAGCGCCTACAAAATTATGCGCCTTTATTTTTAAGATTCGGCATAGGTCTGGTATTTTTGCTTTTTGCCATTCAGAAATTAGGAAGTCCTGAACAGGGTCGGGCAGAGATACAACTTTTACTTAATCTCAAACTGGGAAGCGCTTCTGCTTTAAACTATGCTCTTGGTGTTGCCGAACTAATGGTTGCAACATCTTTTTTCACGGGAACTTTCGTAAAATGGACTTCGTTATTGGGGACTTTTATGGTTTTAATGTTTTTCGGAGGTCTGGTTTCAAAATACGGCTTTAGTCAGGATCCTACACTTAATCGCGATATGGGATTACTTGGAGGCCTTTTAACTTTATGGCTATCGGGAAGCGGACCCATAAGTATAGATGCTTGGCTTGCCAAGAAAAAAACTCAACAGAGCCAAACAACTAATTAGTAGTCACCGCCGGATTAACTACCAACAAACCCGTCTGTAAATAATGCCCTTCACCGCAAGGAACTGAACAATAAAAAGGAAACTCCCCTACTTTTGAGGCAACAAACTCAATTTCGGTATCTCTTTTTGGAAAAAGTCTTTTATTTTGTCCGAATGCTTCAAGAGCCCAGCCGTGATCATAAGAATCTTCATTAAAAATTTTTAGTTTAACAGTATCACCGACCATTACCTCAACTCTGCTTGGATTAAAAACCCATTTATCTTTTTCAATACGCATATCTATATTGACAATATTCCCCGACGCCTTAACCGGAGCCAATTCTTGAGGACGATAAAAATTCTGGTAAATAATCCCGTTTCCCATCAGAAATACAAAAAAAATGATCATTAACTTAAACTTATTCACCCCGTTAGAAAATTGCCTATAGAAATAACAGCCGAAAAAGGTCGCGAACTTTTTTGGCGATAGCCAATTAGACAATTAGTTTTATATAAAGAATAAATCATAAATAATAGCAATTTTCTAACGGGGTTCATCCACAAAACAAATCAATCATTAATAAGATTTATAACCGCAAAAATACTATGCCAAACGAACATATCTATTACAAAGTACAAGGAATGCCCCGCGGTCGTCGCTCGCTACGCTCGCTCCTCTTTAAAACCACTTGGTTTTAATATTTCCTCCACGGGAAACCTGCAACGGTTTCCCGACCCCTTCCCTGCGCAGTGCATTCTGCGCAAAAACATTAATTATTTTTAAAAAAGCATTATGCCAAACGAACATATCTATTACAAAGTACAAGGAATGCACTGCGCGTCTTGTTCTATCCTTATAAATAAAACATTGGGACGCGTTCCTGGCGTTATTTCAGCATCCGCCAACTACGGCACCGAACGCCTTGCTCTTGAGTATGACCCCTCAAAAGTTCAGTTGAACAAAATCGAAGAACTGCTTAAAAAAATAGGTTACATTCTTATTCTACCAAAAGAAGGAGCAAATGAGGAGGAGGAAGCCGAAAAACAGCGCAAGATGAACCTCCGTTCCCTCCGCAATCGCACAATAATTTCCTTTATTCTTGCCTCCCCGATTATAGGTTATTACATGGCAACACACATGTTTAACTTAACGCATATTCACGCGTTATGTACTGGATTTATTGGATCATGACAACGCCTATACAATTCTGGGTAGGATGGCCATTTTATCGCAATGCCTACACAGCACTCAAAGTTGGATCCTCGTCCATGGATGTACTGGTGGTTCTTGGAACCAGCGCGGCATATTTTATGTCATTTTTTGGATTCATTTTTTCCGATATTCCATTCCTCAACCAATTCTGGGAGGGTTTTGATCATCCGTTCTGGGAATCAAGCGCAGCCCTAATGTCATTCATTATACTTGGAAGATATTTTGAAGCGTTATCTCGCGGTAAAGTATCTGAGGCTATACGCAAACTTCTCAATTTAGCTCCTGAAAAAGCACTTGTGGTGCGCGGTGGCCAAGAACTAGAGATATCTTTGGCCGAACTTGTAGTTAACGATACCTTTATCATAAAACCAGGCAGTAAAGTTCCCACAGACGGCATAATTTTATCAGGCGAGTCAGCATTAGATGAAAAAGTTGTCACCGGAGAATCTATGCCGGTAAATAAAAAAACTGGGGATGAAGTTATTGGAGCAACCGTAAACAGCTACGGACTGCTCACGTGCAAAGCCACCAAAGTCGGCAAGGATACACTGCTATACCAGATAGTGCGTCTGGTTGAAGAAGCTCAATCAACTCGAGCTCCGATACAGGATGTGGCCGACAAAATTTCAGAACGTTTTGTGCCAATAGTAATTGTTTTCTCAATAATAACTTTTGCATTTTGGTATTTCATACAAGGATATACCGCAACACCCGCACTACTGTTTGCCATTGCGGTCCTTGTGGTTTCCTGTCCATGCGCCTTGGGATTGGCTACGCCAACGGCCCTTATGGTTGGCACTGCCAGAGGCGCCGAATCCGGCATCCTCATTAAAGGAGCCGAAGCCCTGGAAAAAGCACACAAAATCACTGCAATCGCTTTTGACAAAACAGGAACGTTAACAAAAGGCGAACCCACCGTCACTGATATTATTCCTATTGACGGAGATATCTCAAAAGATGAACTTATACGTCTTTCCGCGGCCGCGGAAAAAGGCTCAGAACATCCTCTCGCAAAAGCTGTTGTAAAAGCCGGAGAAAATCAAACGTTACCTACGGTTGAAAATTTTAAGGCGATTTCAGGAAAGGGCATTAGCGCAACAATTGAAGGAAAAATACTTCTGATAGGCAACGATACTTTTATGGAAGAAAACAATATTGCCATCGCATCTCAAATTACGGATTCTGACAGGCTACAAAGCGAAGCAAAAACCGTTGTGTATGTTGTCTACGAAAACAAACTCATCGGACTTTTGGGTATTGCCGATACACTTAAACCCTATGCCAAAGAAGCGATTGCGGAACTTAAAAAAATGAAAAAGGAAATAATAATGATAACGGGCGATAACGAAAAAACCGCCCAGGCAATCTCAAAACAACTAGGCATAGATAAATATTTTGCTAAAGTTCTTCCGCAAAATAAAGAAGGTTTAATAGCCGACCTTCAAAAGCAAGGTAAAATAGTGGCAATGGTCGGAGATGGCATCAATGATGCTCCGGCTTTAGCCAAATCCAATCTCGGTATTGCTATGGGCTCAGGAACAGATGTCGCTGTTGAGACCGGAGAGATAATTTTAATTAAAGACGATCTTCGCGATGTTGTAACCGCCATAGATCTTTCTAAAAAAACTGTTAGAAAAATTTGGGGGAATTTCTTTTGGGCTTTTGTTTATAATATAGTGGCAATACCCGTAGCAAGCGGCATGCACCTATTACTTACAACTCAAGCAACCGCAACGGGTGTTGAACCAACGGCTTGGGTGTTAGGAGTTTCGCAGACCTTGGCACAAATTCCGACTCTGGGTCAATGGCTTGGCGATTTCTTTTTAACATTCACCAAAACCTCTTTACGCCCTGAAATAGCCGGTTTTGCCATGGCCTTCTCATCTGTTTCGGTGGTTGCCAATTCCCTACTCCTTAAACGCTACCGCGAACCCAAATTTGCAAGGACAGAATTGAAGAGTTAACATTAATAGTATGAAATCCCGTTAGAAGTCTTTGGCATAAAAATTTAGTCCAACTTTTTATGCGCAAAATAACGGGACATTAAACTCAAGTCTGTATCAATTGGATAATTGTAAAAATTAACAATTACTACAGACTTCTAACGGGATGAAATATATTTTATTCTTACTTACTATAATTTTTCTAAGTGGAGCGCCTATTGTTTTAGCTCATGGCGATGTTGTGGATGAACACGAAGAAACAACTGGACCTGAAAGACGTTCCGGCGAAGTAAGTCCTGGTGCGATTGCAGTCTTTGGCGCAGCAGCTGTCGGAGCAGGAGGATACTTTGTGTGGCTTAAATTAAAACAAAGCAAAGAACCTCCAAAAAACGATTCTCAACCAAAAGTTTAAAAATTAATTTAATCCTTCGACTTCGCTCAGGATGCACGTGATTGCAACTGCTCGCGAAGCTCGCAGGCAATTACGGCATGGCTGTTGTCAAAGAAAAATTCAATATTACCGGAATGCATTGCGGTGCTTGTGCCGCAGGTATCCAAATGTTTCTTTCCAATACGGATGGAGTTAAAAATGCTTTTATTGACTACAATACAAAACTTGGCGAGGTTGAATATGATAATGAAAAAATCAATCAGAAAACCGTGGTAAAAGCAGTTGAAGAAGTTGGTTACGGCGCAAGCCCTGCGCAAAATTAATTTTTCGTGCAGAAGAAAACACCTCGTTATACGAGGTGTTTTTAATATTTAAAATTTAAGGGCAGCATAAGTTGTGAATCTCTTTGCAAACGAGCCGAATTTCTTATATCTTCTCGTTGCGGCTGACAGCTGCAAGACCTCCGATAATATTCATAATTGCAACACACTAAACATAAAATCTTATCGGATGACATTTTAAATTGGGGCGAAATGTCGCCTCGAGCCATGAGTTGCAATAAAAACGTTTCTTCGCTCACACAAAGATCAGAAATAGCAATATATGAAGCGTATAAATCAGTAAAAGGCGCGCTATCCAACCATCGCTTTGGCAATAAAAGTTCTCGGGCAAACCAATCACAAAACAATTCGCAATCGGCATGCGCACCCTCACTGTAATATCTCGCTGTCCAGCCCAGCATCGTAATCGTAAAATAGTGACCGATTTCATGAGCAAATGTGAATAATCGTTCGCTATAAGAATCTTTCGTATCGATCTCAATTGTATACCCAAACTTGGCCGAAGGAACTAAATAACCTTTAGCGCGTAAAAGATCCTTAAAAACTATTTTCATATTAAAATTTTTAGCCATTGCCTTCATATCGAGAGGACCAAAATCAGGAATGCGGTGTTCTTTAATCCATTTTTCTACATATAAATCGTTATAAAATCTGGGCATTTCTTGCCTCAGGTATTTTTTAAAGAACGCATCTCCAAAATATCATGTCTGTTGTGCCCGCGCAAATAAAAACCGTCCGGTCCTAATTTCTATTCAATAATTCTATTTATTTAAAAGCGCATTGTTTTACCAATGCGCTTTTTCTTCGTTGAGTGTTAATTAGAGCTGAACGGTTTAGTTGTCGTATATTTTTAATGCCCGTGATCTTCGCCTTCATCCATCATCATTCCGTGGTCATCCGGATCAACTATAACCATAAAATCGGTTGTTATTACCTGCTCACCGTGTTTAAACTGTCCGAATATTTTATATAACCCGGGGTATGGGAAAGCATAGAATAATTTAACGTCTGGACCAAAACTAGTCGAAAGTTCGTGTTCGTCCGCGTGGCCATCGCTAATTGGTTCATTTCCATCCCCATGCGCATAGACAATATTTATTGCGCCGTGATGATCTTCAGTGCCATCTTCACTCACCTCAAGCACACCGTGTTCGTGCACAAACGAACCCAAATCAACGCTCCAAATAGCAAAGTGGGCCGCGGCTCCCAAATATGGAGAAAAGTCGGTGACCGGCTTTCCGTCTTTTTCAAAATGGTAATTTATTGTTGTTTGATGTCCGGCAAGGATCTTGCCGTCGGGCGCAATACTTACGTTATAGATAGAATTGTCTTCCGCGCTAAAAACTTTATTCACAGCTAAATCTTTAGTTATAAGAACCGGGCTTAAATTTTCTCCGATAACTAAATTAAATGATTTAGTAATAGTGTGCGTGTTATCGTGTAAAACTTGAGCTACTATTCTCCACACGCCTTCAGATGGAAAAGTATAATTAACTCCAAAACGTGAATTATCGATCATTTCTTGTGTTATTGGCCCCAAATCTTCAGAGTGAATGTGGGCGAATGTGCTGAAATCTTCTTTCACAATAAGAACGTGCATTATGCGCTCATGTTCAATGCCGATGGGTTTAAGCAATTTATGTGTCTCTGAATTGGCACAATCCCCTGATTCCAAAAACTTGAAAGATAACTCTGTTGGAACTTCGATCTGAAGCGGATAAGGCCCGGCTGTTAGACAAGCAATAGCCGTAGGCGCTTCTTCCTCAATTCCTTGGGTATCGTGCATAGGTGCTATTTTATTCAAAAACCAATTCGGTAAAGCGTAACCAAAAATTAATGCCAGCAATAAAGACAAAGTCACTAGAAAAGATGCCATCCATCGTACTTTAGTCTGTAACAAAGGCTTGTCTGCGTCAGACGCGCTTTTTGCTTCTTTTCTCTTGCGCGACCAATACCACCACAAAGGAAATAGCCATACTGCCACCATAAACCATGAACCCCACCAAAGCGGCTGACCAAATAATCCCAATCCCATGGGTGCCGCATGCGTGTGGCCTAACGTTGCAATTCTACTGCCCAACATATTAGTGATTGTTTCTTCCCGCGTTATTGTTTCAAGTAAACTATGCGTGCCGGAATAAACATACCAATCATGAGTGAATAAACCCAAAGTAAACATAAAACCTCCGACAAAAACAGTGGCCCATCCGGTAGCGCGTTCAACCATTCCCCTTCTCTTAATAAGAAAAGTGGTTGCGTTAACGCCAAGAATACCCAGCATCGCCAACAAAAGAAGAGGCGTAAACCTGCCCAAAGCCTGGACCAACATTATTAACCAACCTTGAAATATATCTCCTTCGGCTATTATTTTTGGGATTATAACAGCGTTAAACAAGGGATTAGGACATCCCACACCGACGTTCCCCAAAAACAACCCCAACATTCCTGCTTTCAAAAAATCCTGTCGCTTTTGAATAAAATCGGGTATCTTTCCGCTGTAAGAAGGCATGCGCATATTGGTCAGACCTATCTCGCCCAGAGCAAAAAATATTGCCATAGCGCCGGCAATTGCATAAAGTATATTTTTTGCCAGCTCAACATTAGCAATGCCCAATGCTTGGCCGAAAGCTCCAATTAAAGCCCCATAAAAACTTAAAGTCATTGCGACGCCTATGCCGAAAGAAAGAGCTATACCAAGCCCCTTTGCGTAACCCTTACCCATAGACAGAGGAACCACAACAAATGCGAGCGGAAGAGTACAGGGCAAGAAGATCATCGATAAACCCACGGCATAATCAAACAAAAAGAATGGCGCGTTAGCAGGACTGACGGAAAATATCCATTTCATACCAACGCCAAATATTGCCACCAAAATAAAAATAGCCACGGCAAATATAACTTTCCCCTGGTTTGATAGTTTTTGTGCCGGTTGAGCAGCTAAAGCTGCGGGACTTTGTGTATTAGAGGGTTGTTGATTTTCCATTCATATATTGTAGCAAATTTTATACCTTCATTAAACCCTTTGGCAAAAGGAACAATACGTGGTTCCCCGACCGCCGACAATGCTTTTTTTAAGTATGCGGCTGCAACGATAACATTTTTGTCCTGATCTGCCGTAAGCACGCCAATTATCCTGGTATTCTCCCCTGCCTTGATCCGGATGCAGCCAATCGCGCATAGAACTTCCACCCATAGCAATGCTGCGTTTTAAAACTTTTTTAAGCGCTAAAAATAAAGCTCGCCGTTGTTTTAAACTTAAATGATTTATTTTCTTTTGCGGATGTATTTTTGCAAACCACAGTGTCTCATCTACAACAATATTTCCTATACCCGCAAAAATATTTTGTTTTAACAAAAATGATTTTATTGCTTGCCCTGAGCTTGCCTGTGGTGAGCCTGTCGAACCCATCGAATGGGTTCCCCTGCCTCCTTCCAAACGTTTATTAAATTCCTGCCAAGACACGGCAAGCGCATCAGGACCCAGAGTATTTAAATATTTATCCTTATTTAAAACTTTATCGTGTCCATACCAGGCAACGCCGAATTTGCGCGGATCGAAAAATACAAGAAACTTATTGTTATCTAAACCTATTCTTATCCGTGCGTGTTTGGTGGCTTTTTCAACTTCATTCCGATCTAAAACCGCCAGACGCCCCGACATGCGCTGGTGAAACGCTAACTTTACAGAAATTTTTCTTTTACCGACCGGTGACAGATGCAGAAACAAAACTTTTCCTATTCGCGAAAGCTGTTTAATTTTTCTTCCAAAAATATCTTTTTGCAAATACGGTATTTTATATTCGGCTCGCAATCCGCGCGGCCAATCGCTAGCAAAAGATATTATCTTGCGTCCCTTTATTTGAGGCGCAAGACCAAATAACCCTCTCTTGTTATACTGAGTCCAGCAATTTTACAAAAGAAAGGTACGGAAAAATAATGCAGTTTGCAGAACAAATCATTGACGGTAATGGACGATATAAAATATATGTAATTGATTTGCTTGGACCAATAGTAGACGAAGCTTCCGGTGGAAACATTATGCGACGAGGCTCCGCGCAAATAAGCGCGAGATACTTTGAGATAATTGCACAAAGAATAAGAAACGATCAAAATGCCCGCGGAGTATTTTTACGGATAAATTCTCCAGGCGGCATGGCTACAGCAAGCGAAGCATTATATACCGAATTAAATTTAATAAGACAAAAAATACCCATCTTTGCTTATGCCGATGGCATTTGTGCATCGGGTTCATATATGGCTGCGCTTGGCGCAAATAAAATATTCGCGCAACCGTCAGCCTGGATAGGTTCAATTGGCGTAATAATGCAAAAATTTGACCTTTCCGAAGGCCTTGCAAAAATTGGCATTAAAGCCGAAACTATAAAATCCGCTCCTCTAAAAGATGCTTTTTCTCAATTTAGATCTATGGACGAAGCTGAAAGAGAATATCTGCAAGGATTACTGGACCATACTTTTGAACGCTTTAAATCTTTAGTACGCGCAAACCGAGAAATCGCCTCAGAAGGAGAAGCTTTTTCTGCTAAAGTATTCCATGCCCAGGAAGCCAAGGCCCTTGGATTAATTGATGGCATTGGTACCATATATCAAACCAAAGCTGCGTTCCTTCGTTATCTGAAGGAAAGATATCCGAACATCCCACTAGATAGATATTCCTGGGTAAAACTACTACCGAAGCAATCTAGGTTTAGCAACCTTTTGGGTGCGCTTGAAATGAAAACAAATCTTTTCCCCGAAATAAACGCTGTATCGCTGATGCTTGCAAACCCCGGACCTTGGTATATTTGGATGCCTTAAATAAAAATAAAACCC
>LBYG01000034.1 GCA_000996085.1 Parcubacteria group bacterium GW2011_GWB1_40_14
TCAGTTAAGGTTTTTGAAAAAACCGTGGTACCGTCCGAGGCCGATAAATAAAAGAAATACGGCGAACCCTCAGCATCAACAGCAGCCAAAATGCTTGCAAGGCCAGGATTGCTTATGGGTCCGGGCGGCAAACCTTTATACTTATATGTATTATAGGCTGAATCAATTTTTAGATCATCTAAAGTGGGGCCTTCTCCTTTTGCTTTTGGTCTTCCTGCCAATTCAAGCGCATATAAAACAGTGGCATCTATCTGTAAAGGATAACTCTGCGCTAAACGTTTCCACATAATTCCGACAACTATTGCCTTATCAATATCTGATCGGACTTCTCTCTCAAGCATAGAAGCTAAAATTACTATATCTTTAACTGACTTATTTTGTGTAACTATATCCGAACGCAAAGACGCAGATAATTTATTGTTAAAATTAGAGAGCATTTTATCAACAACAACTTCTATTGAAGAATTAGGTTTAAATCTATACGTGTCCGGGAATAAATATCCTTCCAAAGAAGAATAAAAAATGTCGCAAATTTCTTTTCCGCTTTGACCTTGTCGATGCCTGTCGCATTCGGGAATAAATTCATAAGCAACAATTATGCCGTTACCGTTAATTAACGAACCTTCCTGAATTATTTTGGCTTCGGTTAATTTTTTATCTATTTGTGAAACAGTAAAACCTTCGGGAATTGTTACGTTAACATCCGGCTCTTGCGGAGCCTCTGCGCTAAGAATATCAATTATCTGTAAAGACGACATAGCAGGAGATAATATAAATTCACCCGCTTTAATGCTTCCGGCCTTTCCGTTCCAAGTTAAAATTAAACGAAAAATTCTAGGATCTCGTATAAAACCGCTGACGTTTAAGCGTTCAGATATAGAAGCAACCCGCTCACCCTTTGAAACTGTAAAAAAAGCTTCGGCTCCTTCGACATCGCGGGGCTGAAACGCCCAAATTAAATAGAATAGCGTAAAACTAAAACAAAAGGCTGTTAGAGATACAACTCCAAAAACAACAACCTTCCTTCTATTTATATTTCTTTTCGGAGGAATATTTTGCGTTGAAGAATCGTCAGATTGTGGTTCGACATTATTCATTAAAATTATTGTCGCACGGTTTAAAACAAAGTGCAAAACCTTTTTAACCGGCATTTTTTAGTTTGTATATACGATTTCCAAAACAAAAAACGGAAGTGCTTCTTCCGTTTGTTTTATTTCCTCTTTTTCTTATCTTTTCTCCAATACTGTTCAACAGGCAAAAAATATTTTTCGATAAAATCTATAGCAATCTGAGTATTATTGACCGATTCTTCCCCAAATACCGCGGCCCAAGATTTAATTTTCTTTAGTGGTTTTCTCCCGGGGAAATAGCGCTTATTCAAAGAGCCGTCTTTATTGGTATATTTACTTTTTATACTCTCAATTTGTTCGGATGGTAAAGCATTACTAAAAATTGAATGCAAACAAGCATGCAAAAATCTGTGGATCTCAAGATCTATACCGCTAAGCAGTAGGGTCTTTTGATCTATGTGCGTATTTCCGTGCAATAAATATTCGTAAGCTACAGGCGTTGATTTTTTAAAAGCTCCTATCCTGAATGTTCTTATTTCTTCAAGATTTGTACGAAAATAACCTAAATTCCAATCTATATCCGGTCCGCCTCTGGAACTTGGAACTATGTGATGTCGATGATGTATTGTGGTCAACCATACCCGCCTTTAAATTGTAAAGACACTTATTACTTCTTAACCTAGCAACCATATAACCTGCTGTCAAAAAAAATAATACACTTTTGAACAATATTTAAATAAAATAAAAAAACCGCCCAACTCTAATTTTTTAAATTAGAACTGAGCGGATGATTAAATTAAATGTTAAGGTTTTTCAAAACACCTTCAAGAGGATCAGACTTGCTGAGATCAGGATTTTCTGTACCTGAACCATAGTACATGGCTTCGGTCATGAAAATTCTTCCATTTGCGGATTTAACACGCAGATAAGCAACAACGACATCGAGAAGTTTGGTTTTACCATCTTCAAAATTCGTTTTCCAAACAATGGAACCCTGCTGCATAGCTATACGCTGTCCGAGCACGGAATCCCATTGCGCTGTCTTGATGGCAATATGGAAATTGCCGATCATACAGATGTGGCACTGCGACTTCCTAAGCATCTCTTGCGAGCGCAAAGAAGAAGTTGACGCACGACCCATATGCGGGTGGGAAACATCAACAGTTAAGCCTGTTAAAGGTAAAGCAAAGATCTTGGTTTTAACGATATGATCTTCAATCGTAGTCTTGAGGAAATTGGAATCAACAGTAACCCCATGTTCGGTCAAAATTGCATAGATATCAGAGGTGACACCACCAAGAAGATCTCTATGGAATATCGCCAAAGGACTCATGCCCAAAGGCACAACCCATTCATCATGGTTACCGTTGATGTAATAAAAACGAATCAACGAAGCGTTAATGAGATTTTCAATGATCGCGCTAGACTTTTTAGCCCTTTGGCTGAGTTTAGCGAGACCATCCGAAAAACGGGCATCGAAAACCTTTGTTATTACGGCATTAACCAGTTTGGAAGAGAGTCTTTCGTGATCGGTATAATTAGTACCATCAATGGTCTCACCGCTGGTGGCAAGATCATGCTTAAGGCCCTGAATAAAGTCTCCACAGCCGATAAGAATATCGATGTTATGCCGAAGCATAAACTCAGGTACTGAATTGGCAAAAAATTTCATCTCTGTGTAAACCGATCCGGCATGCAGACAAGAGAATGCCAGCATTCTGTCTTCGGAAACACTTTCATCCGCCGGGAGATTGTACTTCAATTCACTCTGAAACCAAACGGGATCGAACTGATATTCTCCCGCCTTTTCATTGTGCATTATCTGCGGCTTAAACCCGCTTGCATTAATTGCAACAATCGCCTTTTCAATAGTTTCACGAGAAGGAGGCAAAGCATCTTCAAGCAATCCAACGGTGCTTGGACCCATGCGCTTAAGTTCGTTAAGAATATCTTGCTGAAGTTTAGGCAGAGTATCCGGAACAATAACATTGCTCCGTTCACTCTCGGGGCTGACCATATCCTTAAAAGAATAATTCTTTTCAAACGGTTCCGCAGTATCTTTGAAGATCTCAAGAACCGTAACACCGATCTGGTTTTCAGAAGTGTTAACTTCCATTATTCTGTGCAAGGCCGGCAAAGAAATATAAGGTCGAGGCATTTCACCTTGCGGGCGAAGAATAGCCGAAGCTGTTCCGCCTACAACGTAAACATCAGGATACTTTTGAGAAGACTGCTTTTGTTTGTCTCTAATAATACGCTCAGGAACAGTACTGAAATAGTCACCGCGCCAAGCAGCTTTCACCGGAGCAAGAGCCCAAATATCGCGTCCCAAACGAGGAAGCACAAAACGGGCGCTACTCTCACCACGAAAGAAAATATCTTTCGGACGAAGAATATGCATCCGTGCGGCAACTTCTCTGCCTAACCAACTGTCATACGTAGTAGCCTGGCTGGTTACGATATAAATCTTTACGGGTTTGCCGTCTTCGTGTGTTAATCGTGGGATATCATTAGCAAGATCTTCTGCAAATGAATGAATTAAAGCCAGTTTATCTTCTTTGGTCTTGTGCTGAGTCAAAAGCGGCTTCAGCGCAGGAGTAGAAACAAGTCCTGTTACCAGAACAATAAACTTAACTTTTTCCTTACGAAAAACATCAAAAGCAAGTTCAAGCAATCCGCGACGATAGCCGGGACTGCCGAAATCTATACGAGATATGAAACCGACAGATTCACTTACTTGCGCTTTGGATTTTACCATTTCAACCACCTTTACAGACTGGTTTTGTGTCAAGGTATATTTGTCTTTACGATAACAATAATAATATAGAATGGTCAAGCTTATTTCTAAAGAAATTTGCAGTTAATCAATAAATTTGGTACATTTATGTAGTTACTGGCACTCAAATGCCGACGTAGCCCTGCCTACCGGCAGGCAGGTCAATGGCAGAGTCCTACAGGGATTGCGTTCTTTAAATAAATTTTGAGCTAGTATGCCGATGTAGCTCAGTGGCAGAGCAACTCCATGGTAAGGAGTAGGTCGTCGGTTCAATCCCGACCATCGGCTCAAAATTTATAAAGAACGGGAACAACTCCATGGACTCGAGACAACTGCTTGTCTCGAGCGGACAATTTAGCGAAACGTCCCCGTTAAGCGTTAAAAATTGCCCGGGTCGCGAGTAGGTCGTCCCGGTCGAAACCGAGACCGTCGGCTCACTGAGGACGAATAAACATTAATTCATCTTTATGGTACAAGAAAATCTCATAAAAATGCAGTGCAAAACGTGCAAAAGATTCAATTATTATACGTATAAAAACCGTAAAACAGTTGAACGTAAATTAGAATACAGTAAATTTTGCAAATTTTGTCGCAAACATACTCCTCATAAAGAAACAAAGAAGTAATCTCTATATTTACCACCTACTGTTGAAAATAATCTCTCAAATCTTATAATGAGTGTGCTTTGGGAGTTTAGGTAAGTGGCATACCGGCGGTCTCCAACCCCGCAGCCGCGGGGCGATTCCATCAATAACATGTTCTACGTATACGTTTTGAAAAGTAAAAAAGACGGCAAGTTTTATATTGGTTCTACGAAAGATTTAGAACGAAGATTCGCAGAATATTGTAAGGGACTTGTTGTCTCAACACGAAATAGATTACCTATTGATATGGTGTATCAAGAGAGTTTTGATACTAAAAATAAAGCACAAAAACGTGAGCAATATTTTAAGGGCGGAGGTCGAGCTCACTTAACTCTTAAAAAATTAATTGAGGGGGCTTAGTTAAATGGTATAATAGTGGTCTCCAAAACCACGGTTGGGAGTTCGATTCTCTCAGCCCCCGCAAAATTTTTTTGCGGTCTCCAACCCCGCAGCCGCGGGGCGATTCCCTCAACTCCCGCTCTAAAATTAAAATATATTTTTATGGACAGAAAAGAATTAATAAGAACGCTTTATTTATACTTATTTTCGCTAATAGGTCTTGTTGTGGTTGTTATGGGCTTAGTTCAATTAGTTGATCTTGGTCTCAAAGTATTTGTATTTAAAAAAGCAGATCAGGTGTTAATATATCCTGAACGTTTTCCAGTTCCGGCAGTAAAAACTCTTCCAGACCAAACAACTGAAGAGTTAACTCTCGAAGAACAGGAAAAAATACAAAAAGAACAATTAGAATACCAAACCAAACAGCGGGAAGCGGATCGCGAACGTAATGCGGCAAATGCTTTGGCAATGATACTTGTGGGTACTCCCCTTTTCCTATATCACTGGAAAATAATTCAAAAGGATAAAAAATCTTAAATTCTTTGAAATAAAATAGCCCCGTCCGCCAACTGGCGGATTGGGGTTGTTTTTTATTTGAATAAAAAATTATTTATTTAGTATCCTGCTCCTTTAAAAGTTCAGCGAACCTATGCTGAGCTTTAGCGACTTTGGAAGCAATCACAACCTGGCAATATGGATTTTGAGGATTATTCTCGTAATAATCCTTATGATATTGTTCGGCTTCATAAAATTTTTCTAACTGCTTTACTTCGGTCACAATAGATGCGCCTTGCGAAGATCTCACTTCAAGTTCTTTAATAAAATTTTCAGCTTCCTGTTTTTGAGCTTCATCCGTATAAAGTATCGTTGACCGATATTGCGTGCCTGCATCATTGCCCTGCCGGTTCAGAGTTGTAGGGTCGTGAGTTGCGAAAAATACAGCAAGCAAATCTTTGTATGAAATAATTGTTGGATCATACTCCACGCGTATAACCTCAGCGTGTCCAGTTTTGCCGCCAGAAACTTCCTCATACGTAGGGTTTCTTCCATCAGCTGACGGAGTACCGCCTGCATATCCTGAGGTTACAGAAATAATCCCATTCAACGTTTTTCCGCCATAGGCGGATCCGCCTCCGGCGGAAAATACTGCTTCCGTGCACCAAAAACATCCTCCTCCAAATATTGCTATTTTTATATTCTTTGGCGTATCCATTAGAATTGATTATACATCAAAAACGCACAGAAAGTATAAACCTAGCTCTAACCCAGCCCTAATTAAGAATCAGAGCCTGATAAAGCTGGGTAAATTAAAAACCCCTTCTTAAAAGAAGGGATTAATTCATTTAAACTTGTGCTCTCTACGAGAAAAAAAGGCTGTGCTGTATATACCAAACAGCTATTGCGGCAAAATATCCAAGCGCTGCCGGTATTGTAGCTAATTTAATATAGCGGAAGAAAGTTAATTCCTTTACCATACCCATGGCAACAATGCCCGCGGCGGATCCTATCACCAGCAACGAACCTCCTGTACCGACGGTCAAAGCATACACCCAATACGGCGTTACCAAAGACCATCTGTTCCATAGCCGGATGTTCTCCAAAAAGCGCTTCGGAAATGTGCTCCAGGATACCTAGATATTCTAGAGCCCCGACCGCCAGCAATATACCCGCAAAGAAAAGCAAACTGGCAAAATCTACACGAACCAACATTTTCTCAATACTGGCATCAAGATGAGTTATGCTTTTAGACGACACCCTGAAAATAGAAACGGTTAACCCCACGCACCCCAAACCGAACAATAGACCAAAATACGGAGGCAACCCTAACTGACTGAACACTAAGGGAAGCGAAAAAGAAATAAGAGTAATTGCTATCACAGCTTTTTCACTTCTTAGCAAAGATACTTTCTCTTCTTCTATATACCCGGCATCCGAAACGATATTCCGACTAAGGAAGAAAATACTTACCAAAAACATCGACAATGACGGCAAAAAACCCTGAATAATTATTTCTAAGGAAGAAAATTTTCCTGCTAGCCACAACATGATAGTAGTAATATCTCCTACGGGCGAAAAAACTCCTCCGGCATTAGCCGCTATTATAATCGCCGCTGCTACAGTTAAAAGGTTCTTCCCGCTATAAAATCTTAAAGCTATCTGTGTCATTACAATAGTAGCTGTAAGGTTATCAATGACCGCAGACAAGAAAAAAGCCAAAAAAGCCGTTACCCATATCTGCACTTTATTGTCTAAGTGCAACGCTAATAATTTAACGCGAATAAGGTCAAAGAAACCGTAATGTATCAATATCTCTACCAAGGTCATCGCAGCCAAAAGAAATATGACTAAACCGAAAATTTCGCCGCCAAGAATAAGAGTTGCCGGTTCAGTGGCCTTCCCGTCCCTTAGGGCTATTAGTAGCCACAAAACAGCGCCCAAAGCCACAGCCGTAATAGCTTTATGTATATACCATTTATGTTCCGAAACGATAATAATATAACCCACAATAAAAACCCCAAAGGCAATTAGCTCTGTGGATATATTCACTATTCTCCTTTTTGTAAAAGAACAAGCTTTTAGAGTTGCCAATATAATAAACTATATTTTTGTTTTTGTCTAAGTCCCGTTAGAGACAAATAATTTTTATTACTGCGTTGCGAAACAAAAAAATTTTTTATTTATGAAATTTATGCAAGATTTACGGAAGCGCTTTAACAAAGCGCTTCCTGTCTCTAACGGGATAAACAAAATCCCCGCGTTAAGCGGGGATTTTAGAACAACAACAAAAAAATCAATCTACTCTGAATCTTCATCTTCTGAAGAAGTTTCTCCAAACGCGGCTTTTGCCTTCTCCATTGCTGCTTTAAAATCAGTTTGCGCTTTTTCAAATGCGGCTTTCTTGGCGTCAATTAACAATTTCATTGCGTCACGCGTATTATTAGCCGCTGCCCTGTCTGTAGCAAGTTTTTCTCTCGCGGCTTTTAAGCTAGCTTGCAGGGTTGCGAGTATGGTTGCCTTATCTACCCCCGCGATGCAATCTGCCTTAGCTTTATCAAAAGCTGTCTTGGTTGAGGCCTCAAACGCTACTACAGCGGCATCTATGGCCGTTTTGCGGCTGGTTATGGCAGAATCTACTCCTGTACGGAAAGTTGTTATGGCAGCATCCACCGCAACGCGTCTGGCTTCTATTGCGGCGTTAACCGCAATTTCAAAATTTGTAACCGCTATTTTTTTCGCATCCGTATCAGCGCGCTCCATTAATTTAGCAAAATGTTCGTCGCGGTTTTCGCTTCTTTCTTCACGTTTTTCAGTCCTTTTTTCCATTCGCTCAGTCCTATTTTCCGCAAGTTTAACATCCCGCTCTGTGCGTTTCTGTGCTAATTTCGCTTCGCGCTCGGCAAGCCTTCTATCAAATTCTGTTGAAGACGCTGTTATTCTGTTACAGATATCTGCTTTTACAGGACGTGTAGGAGGAACTGTCTCGGCAAGAACGCTTACCGGCAAAACAAGATTGCCAACCAAAACCAAAGCCAAAGAGCTATTAACTATAAGTTTAAAATTGTGTTTCGTCATGTGTTTGGTTAAAAGAAGATACTTCCTGATCATCATATGTGATCATAGAAGCGTCTGCTTCTTCTTCACCGGATAAAGTTGCGTCGTCTGAAGACTCGCTAAGTATTGCGTCGACTGAACCGTCAATACTTCCGGTAGCTTGAGGCGTTTGTTCTTCATTCTGCGTTGGTGCATTATTTTGCGCGGATTCTTGAGTTTCAGGTGAAAATTGCATAACTGCAAATGCTCCCAAAGATCCAACCACAGCAATAGCACCAACAACAAGTAAAATTTTCTTATTAGGCATACCAAGTAGTAAAAATTCGACTTTTGCATTAAAAGTATCGAATTTCCAATTAATTGTAGTTACTATTTAATAATTATCCTTGGCGTACGACTTTACACCAAGGTAAGTACTTAGGTTATATTTTAACATATCCAGCCTATTTGTAGTAATTCTCTATTGTTTTCAATAAAACCTTTAACTAATCTTAATTAAAATACCAACTTTTTCATTGACAAATAAGTCTATTCTTTTATAATAAGCATAATCATCTGTTCCTTACAGCTAAATATTCTGCTCGAAAAGGAAATATCCTATGAGCAAAAAAATAACCCATATTTATAAAAGAGATGGTTCTCTTGTTCCTTTTGAAAAAGATAAGGTCACGCGTGCGATCTATAAGGCTGCCGCAGAAATTGGCGGGCACGACCTTGAATTGTCGCAATCTCTTTCAGACAAAGTTGTCGCTATCCTGGAAAACGACTTTCCCAAAGAAATCCCTTCCGTGGAAGAAATTCAGGATATCGTAGAACGTGTTCTGATAACCGAAGGCCATGACCGCACATCTAAAGCATTCAGCGCTTATCGGCAAAAACGTAAAGAACTTCGCGACAAACGTCATAGCGGAAAAGTATCGCATCTTCCTTATAAAAACGCCTGGGAAACTTTATGGTGGAATATCGACCATTCATGTGAAACAGTCGAGAAATTAAATGCTCACGTCAAAAATGGCACCTTTCCTAAATTAGTTTCTGCGTCTGAACGACGTTATTCGGAAGAAATTTCGAACATCGCGTTGGCAGTTGAAGAAGCCAAAAAAAGAGGTGTCAAGGTAGTATTGATAGCCGGACCGTCATCGTCCGGTAAAACTACTACGACGGACCGCGTAGGAAAAATTCTCGGAAAGCGCGATATTGAACTGATGAAACTGAATGTTGATAATTACTTTTACGACAAAGACCAGCATTTGCACGATAAATACGGAGATATCGACTGGGAGGGACCTGAAGCCCTTGAGCTTCCTCTGATCAATGAACACCTGAAAGATCTTGTCGAGGGTAAAACCATTCATGTGCCGCGTTATGATTTCAAAACCGGGACGCGAATCAAAGACCAAACTGATGAGCTTTCTGTAAGATCGGATCAGATGATCTTAATAGACAGTCATTACGGCCTTTACGACAAACTGACCGAGAACGTTCCTTCCGGTTTCAAGTTCGGGATCTATCTTGAACCACTGACTCAGTTGAAACGCTTAAACGGCGATTTTGTCGAATGGACCGATGTGCGCATGTTGCGTCGAATGATCCGCGATCTTCTTCATCGCGAATTTGATCCCACCAAGACTGTGGGCCACTGGCATTATGTCCGTAGAGGCGAGCTCAAAAACATAATTCCTTATATCGAAAATGCCAATTATATTTTTGATACATCCATGGCATACGAACTTCCGCTCTTAAAGCACTGTTTGTTCGCATTCATGCCCTCAACGGTAGAAGCTTACAAGAACGATCCGGAACGCCAGGACGCCTATGTTCGGGCAAAAAGAGTTTACAGGCTACTTAACGAAATAGAAGAATGGACGGGTGGCGACTCCGTAGTCCCGCACAATTCAATAATGAGAGAATTTATTGTTTAAAAAATAATTCCACCATAAGGTGGAATTTTTTAAAAAATAGAAATTAATACTGAAATAAATCGATTAGTTCTATAAAATAAAACCGCCCCGATATGTGTCGGAACGGTTTATCCATAATTTCTTAATCTTAAGCTTATTCCTCGTCTTCTTTCTTTTTCCTTGCGATAACAACAGTTGCTACGGCAGAAGGAACAGCGATCATAAGCATGATGGTTAACAAGACAATTACTTGATAAGTTAAGGCATCAAATGGACCTCCGGTATTGGGCAGTGTTGTAAAGCCCAAAACTTGTGGCTGACGTACTTCTATATCCGCGTCATCAAAAACTGTTCCGTAATTTGTTGCGTTAACGCTTGCGGTATTCTTGTATACGCTTGGCGCAACATTTGCTCCGACAATAACTGCATAAGTTACTGTTTGCGAAGCTCCTGAAGCCATGTTTCCAAGATTCCATGTGCGCGTTGTTCCGCCCGGAGGATCAGCATAAGTTAATCCTGCAGGAAGGACATCAACAAGAATTACATTCACTGCGGTTGTATTGCTATTATTTGTAACAATAATTGTGTAATTAATTGTGCTACCGGAAGTTGTGAAGGATTCTGCTACTGATTTTACGATAGTAAGAACCGGGGTTACTGTTGGCGCGATATCATTATTTGTGATCGTACAAGTCTTTGTTGAACCGGACTGCAACACTACAACGCCTTGGGCATCACAATCTCCACTGAATGAAGCCGTGTAACCGGTCTGTTGTGTTTCAGTAACGGTGTATGTGCTGGGGTTAAAGCTATATGTTTGTCCGCTTACTACAGATACGCTACCTACGAACAATGGAAAATTTGAAACTACTTTTGTTCCACCGTCATCATTAACAACTACTTTTATAACTGTTAATTGTGCGGGTGACGGTCCTGGCGGTGGCGGAGGAGGCGGTGGAGGTGGCGGAGGCGGTGGAGGAGGTGTCTGGAAATTACCAAAGTTATACGTGGCAGGAATAAAGACGGCAAAAATATTTGCAATGAGAACCGAAAACGTATTACCGCCCAATGTTACGGGATGACATACCGGAGTCGGATATGTTTGTGTCCAACCATCTTGAGCAACTTCACATACTGTATATGTTCCTGCAAGTAAATTATTGAATGAATAACCACCTTCACCGTTGGTTTCGGTGCTCGGCTCGTCATCCCAAATACCATTCTGATTATTATCCAAGAACACTATCCAGCCGGTAAGAGTTCCTTCGCCTTCTTCCCAATCGCGACCGTCATTATCTGCATCATTAAATACAGTACCGGTAATAGAATATGTTGGCGGTGGATTGTATTGATTAAAGAAATCTATATTGTATGCGTTATTATCCTGAGAATCATCCGGAAGAGAAACCGTGTAACAACCGTCAGGATTTACTTGTGTCCAATCTGTCTGCAAAACTTCGCAAACTTTGTATTGATCGGCTAAAAGACCGGTGAATGTATAACCGCTTTCGTCCGTTACTGCAGACAATTCATTGTTGTCTAACTCATCATTATCGTTTGCGTCAATATAAATCGTCCAACCGCTTAATGTATCTTCTGAATCATTATCGTATTTGTAACCTGAAATAGAATAGGTGGGCGGCTGCGGAGCAGTATAATGGTTTCCGAACTCTGCGGCCTCAACTACTTGCGATCCTTCATCATAATACCGATATATTACTTCTCCACGACTATTAAACGAAATATCAACATTATATCCATTAGCAGATACGGGCGGGAAAGTCATTTCCCAATTTGCTTGACCGCTTTCTTGCATCCACAACCCATGATAAGCTCCGAAACCATCGGAATCATATGCTGAACTGACCGGGACGGTCCAAGTCACTGAACCGTTTACGTCTGTTGTCTGACAATTTTCCGGGGAAATCGGATAATTTTGATTGTTGCCATCTCCATAGAGACAAAGAGTCCAACCCTCCAAACCAACTTCGTCATTATCCCAAAAACCATCGTTATCAAGATCGTTCCACTTAAAACCGAAAACATCTACCGGCGGAGTGTACTTGTTAACAAAATTTACCTCTGATGCATTATTATCATCGCTATCCGCAGGGAGATCCACGGTATAACAACCCTGAGGAGACACTTGTGACCAATTTGTCTGCGGCTCTTCGCACACAGTATATTGACCGGCTGAAAAATTAATAAACTCGTAATAACCTTCGTCATCCGTTGAGGTAAATACCTCACCGTCATCCAACATATTGTTAAGATTTTCATCAATATAAATGGTCCAATCACTTAATATATTATCCAAGTCATCATACTTATAACCGGAAATAGAATACGTTGGCGGCGTGAATGTATTATTAAAGACGCATGTTACTGTTTCTTCTGATTGCAAATCTATTGCAGTTATTGGACTGCCATCATTACAAACTGCACTGGTCAAATCCCAATTTAACGGTATATCAAATTCATCTACTGAATAAACGCCTACAGGGAGCGGCTCACTTTCAAATATATTGTTGTCGGAAAGGAAGAAGTTTTGAACAAAATTTGCGATGAACTCAAAAAGTGTTGGGTCGCCATCAGTATCAGTTTGTTTCTCAATAATTATTTTTCCTGGATAAACGCAACTATCATCATCTTCTGTCGCAGCAGAATCATAATTTGTTGCGGTTGGGTCTGTACAGCCGGGAACCGGTGGAGGCGTAAATGTATTGGTAAAGACACAAGTTACTATTTCTCCAGCCTGCAGATCAATTGCGTTTATTGGACTGCCATCGTCACAACTTGCATTCGAAAGCGTCCAGTCTTGCAAAGCAAGCTCGCTCACGGAATATATATCTGCCGGAAGGGGGTCGCTATCATCTTGCTGTCCATCAGAAAGGAAAAAATTTGCAGAATAACTTGTGCTAAACTCAAACGATGTTTGGTCTCCATCAAGATTGGTTTGTTTCTCAATGATAATTATTCCTGGATAGATACAGCTTCCATCGTCTGTGGTTACATTTGGATCATAATTTGCGGCGGTTGGATCGGTACAGCCAGGAACTGGAGTATATACGTTAATAAATGTACAGGTTACTGTTTCACCGATCCCCAAATCAATTGCGCTTATTGGACTACCATCATTACAACTCGCATTAGAAAGGGTCCAATTTTGTGGAGGCGTAAGTTCGCTTACAGAATAAATTCCTTTTGAAAGTGCTTCACTATTGTTTGTCTGTCCATCGGAAAGGAAGAAGTTTGAAGAATAGCTTGCGCTGAACTCAAACGATGTTTGATCACCATCCGGACTTGTTTGTTTTTCGATGATAATTGTTCCGGGCGGAATATCACAACCGTTATTCAAAATTGCTTGACCTTCTGCTGTATAATTTAATCCTGGAAAAACGCCTATGATATTTCCGCTATTATCATAAATATCAAATATCGGAATGATATCTCCCCACGTTACATTAATTCCAGGAAACCATATAGGTCCAACATGCTGATTTGCGTGACCGCCCGCATCAGCAGTCTGGTCTGCATTCGCTGAATTATAAGGATTGCTCTGCGAGCCCGTCGCATGACAAATTTCAACTTTTGGTATTTGAAATGGCGGGGCAGCTAACGCCGCTGTCGGTA
>LBYG01000035.1 GCA_000996085.1 Parcubacteria group bacterium GW2011_GWB1_40_14
TTCACTCGCATTATCTACAACAATAATTTCACTTTCGCCAAAACCATCTAATTCAAAAATTGATTTGAGGCAAAAACTAATATATTTTTCTTCGTTATGTGCCGGGACTATAAACGAGAATTTGGAATTTTGAAACGACATATAAATTAATACTTAAAATTTGCGCGTTTGCTTTTTTGAGCGGATTTTGAGACTGTTTTGGCATGGTTCCCGAGTGAAACGAGGGACAAAACAGTCGAAACCTCGGAGTCCCGCGTCCTGAAAGGATCCCTTCGGGACTGGCGGGACGAGAATGAGCGAGAAAAAGACAAACGCGTAAATCTTGATACTAATTTGCGTTAAATAAAGCTTTAGCTGTTTCCCAAATCTCGGGATGGCCTTGCTCCCGCAACCAAAACCACCACTCTGCTCCCCACCAATAGATCTCGCCTATCCCCGTAGCTTTAGCATAAGTTACTATTTCTTTAAAATATTTAGGGTTCACGGTTTCGTATTGCTCCTCAAGCGGCTTATCTGAAGCGGTAGGTGTTCCTATAACCCAAGGCTCGCCCTGCAATTCAGAAACTATTAATTTTTTAACCGGAACAAAGCGATTTATTAAATTAGCTTTCCACCTATAAAACTGGGGCGGTAAGGGATAGGTTGCGTATTTAAAAGGGCCCCAACCGCCTACTTTTCTATACATTGTTGTGCCAAAAATATCCGCGTTTTTTACCGCGCGCAACCAATCGCCTAATTCACCGCTATCGGTAATTATAACCGGACGAGACGGATCGATAGTCTTAACTATTTCAACTTCTTTTCTTAAAAGACCGGGATCTGCTTCGGGGCATTCACCGAACGTAGACAAAAATGGCTCGTTCTCAACTTGCCATACGGATATATTTGGATGAGCTTTAAAATTTGTTACTACAACCTGAATAAAATCCAACAACGCTTTATCTTGAGATGCTTGATCCAAAACACTAACCCAAGAAGGAACATGGCATTCGGGCCATCTTGGCGTACGCCGGCCTATCACTAAAATAGTATTTATATTTCTTTTAGCGGCCTCGGTAACCATCCAATCATAATCCATAAAATCATAATTGCCCTGCTGCTCTTCAACATCGTTCCAATAAACAGGAAGCCGCAAATTATTAACGTTAAGACCATCCAATATTTCAATATACGCGGCTTGCCAATCTAAACCCATGCGGATGGCCTGGATCTTTGAATAAGTAATCCCCCATTTAATATTTTTTTCCGCCTTAAAGTATGGCCCGGACAAAACAAGAAAAGCCAAAATACCAAAAACAAAAAGCAATACCAAAAATGCCCGTTTGAAAGCTCCTCTGCCCCTGTTTTGCAAAAAAAATATCATATTTGCTCAACTCTTAAAAGAAATCAAAGCTATGCCTGAGGCAATTAAAATAACTCCTATCAATTTCATAAACAACATGCGCCTTGAATAAGATTCGTTAAGTAGCTTGGCCCAAAAATAACTGCCGATAAACAATGCCAGAAAAAGAAAAGCATATTGAATTCCTTGCATTGCGTTTACCAAAACAACATTACCCTTAAATATTGCATACTGAAGAAGGCCTCCGCCGATCAGTCCAAAAAACTGATTAACAAAAACAAAAAGAGGGCTCACGGCAAAAGATGCGGTGTTTTTACTTGTCTGCGCAGAGTACTTTTTTTTGAATAAAGCGTAAAGCGCAAAACCGGCAAACGCAAAACCAAATTGCATAAAAACAAGCGCTTCAATAAAAGGAAGGTGATTATATGCATTTTTTACAAGAATAAAATGAACAGAAAAAAATAAAGCCGCAAAAAGTATAAGAACTATATTTTTATCAAAAACCAATGAACTTTTTCTGTCTTTATAGCTCACAAAAAATGCTCCTGAAACCAAAACAAGAAAAGCGAGTAAATGATAAGAAATAATTTCCTGGCGCAAAAATATTGCGGCAAAAATTAGAGTAAAAAGAGGTATAAGGGCTCCGATACTTGGCACAACTCTTGAAGATTCAACTTTATTCAAAATGGAAAAGTAAGCAAATAAAGCCAGCACATAAAAAATTCCCGCAGCAAAAGCGGAGGCAAAAGCATATAAATAATTTCCGGAAAAAATAAAATTTAGTCCCAGCAAGTCGGGCAATATGAAATTAACCGCCGAAATGATAGACGCACCAACTCCGCCTAAAACACCTATTAAAAATACGTACTTGACCGGATCAACCGTAGAGGAGGCCAAAAGAAGCCTGTCGCCCAAAGCAGCTAAAGCAAGAAAGAAATAACCTCCTATTGCTAAATATATCCACAACATAATTACGATATCTAAACGAATTACAAAATTATACTAAATCTGCCGCTATTGCATTAGAACTACATATACGCTTATAAACCAGTGCGCTGTGACGCGCCGTACGTGATAAGGTTGAATAATCTACAGCCAAAAGACCAAAGCGCGGCGCAAACCCATAAGCCCACTCAAAATTATCCGTAAGCGACCAATAAAAATAACCGCGTACGTCTGCGCCTTGAACTATAGCCTGATTTACTGCTTTGAGATGCTCTACTATAAATTGCGCGCGATGCCTGTCTTGTACGTCTGCAACACCATTTTCGGTAATAAAAATTTCTTTTTTAAAATTAATCAGATTGATCAAAACCCGATAAAGACCTTCGGGCCGCATTGTCCACCCTACATCCGTTAAGACTTCTCCTTCATCTTTAATGCCTACAAACGCGGCTGAAATATTCAACAGAGTCAGGTGTACGCGGCTTGTAAAGTAAAAATTTACAGCGATAAAATCATCAGTTTTGACGGAAAAAAATCCCAAATAAGCTTTTATAAAAATTTTTTGTAGTGCAGCTGCTAAAAACACATCAAAAACACTTTTGGTATTATAGGGAGTAAATGCTATCAAATTATGCGCGGCACCCACCTTTATAGAATAGCCCTTCTTTTGCGCCGCCTGTTTCATGACACCGTATCCGGTCTTATGGGCTTTTATCATGTTGCGTAATGCATGAAAAAAATCCGGGACGCTTTTATTTTTCGCGGGCGCCCAGGCGCCTTTCAAGAAACTCATTTCTGCGGCAATTAGAGGTTCGTTTAACGTAAACCAATATGTAACTTTATCTCCGAAATTTTCTATAAGAAATTCGACGTATTTAGCATATGAACTTACTATTTTGGGATTTAGCCAACCGCCATAATCTGCAACCCATTGCGGCAAAGTAAAATGAAGAGCGGTAACAAAGGGTTCAATGTTTCGCTCACGCAAAGCGGCAATTACTTCTTTGTAATGCTCAACTGCCTCAGATGACCATTCATTTTCGGAAGGCTGAATACGAGCCCACTCTATACTTAAACGGTGCGCGTTCTGACCCAAATCCTTTGCCCAGTCAAAATCTTCCCGGAAACGACTATAGTGATCGCAGGAATTCCCCGACAAATCTCTGACTTTAGAATGCGCCCCTTTTATTTCCTCCTGCTCCCACGCCCACCAATCACTATTTGTGTTCATTCCCTCAACCTGATAAGCGCTGGTTGCGCTGCCCCAGTAAAAATCTTTCGAAAATAATAGGTCGTTTTTATTTTCCATCCCATTAGAGACAGGAAACGCTTTACGGAAGAAATAAAAGCGCTTCCGTAATATTGCGCTTAAACCTGCTTAAAATTTACTGTCTAACCATAACGCAAAATACATAGAATTTCCCGTTTTGCTGCCTCTAACGGGATACATATATTTATTCTACCTTATTTTGCCAATTTTGCCTGCGAGTCGTATAACGAGTGGTTACAAAATTGAGCACTCCGCCGTAGCCCCGCAGTACGGGGCGAATTATGGTGAGCTGTATCGAACCAAGGAGAGTTGTTTTTAAAAAAGCAAAAAGAGCCCCTTGGGGCTCTTTTTAACCTGGTAAAGAAATAACTAAACTTAAGCGGTTTTATTGTTATCTTCAGCTTGTCCTTCTGTCTGCGATGCAGACTGGGCCTGTTCAGCCGCTCTTGCCTGTTCAAGTGCTATTCTATCTGCCGCACGAGAAGCAGGATCGTTGGCGCTGGGTTGGATTCGCCAAGCCTCAATTGTTTCCGCGTGAGTCGCGGTTTCAGGATCTATTGCGCCGGCGTCTGTTGCAGATCCGAGCGCTTCTTCTCCTCTTTCTTTTCTCAATTTTTCTAAATATTCTTCGGGCTTCTCGCCGCGAATTCTTTCAAATAATCCCATAAAAATTAATTTACTTATTATATCTTAATTATAAACTATATTTTCAATTATAGCAATACCTATTTTTGGTTATTGCTGTTTGCCGATCGAATTAATATACGCGCAGTAATCACATTCTGAGGCGGCATCGGGAATAGAATCTTGTTTCAAACAGTCGCGAATTTGATTTAGGGTGCTCTCTATCCACGAATCATCTCCTTGATACGGTATTAAATCGATTTCAAATTCCAATTTGCCGTCAAAAGCCCTGCGATCGGTTTTCCCGTTGCAATAAACAAAATAACCCGTTGAAGAAACACGAAAATTATTTTTACGGAATAGCCATTGATAAATTTCCATCTGGCGTTTATAGCCGTCCTGCCACTCCGCATCAAGATTAACCTTGCCTTCTTTTGACGTGGCTTTGTAATCAACGATAATAAGCTCTCCTTGCGGGTTAGCCCATACATCATCTATGCCTCCGGTGACCATAAGATTAGAAGGCGCGTGATGATAAGTAATGCCACGACGCAAAGCATCACGCCATTCATCCATGCGCGGATCGTCAAAAGGAACCGCATCCACGCCATAAGCTTGCATAAGAGGATGAGCCGTTTTGCCCGCTCGATGAATATCAAATTCCTTTTTCAACAGAGCATCTACAGCGCTGTTTAGGGAAAAAGGGAAACCAGGCGGACGGCCTATCCCGCGGCGCCTATCCAAAAAAAAGCATCGGGGGCATTCTAAAAAAAGATCTATCTTTGATCTTGATAATCTAAAAGGGCTATCTGACTTTGGATCGTATAATCCTTTTACTCTCTGAGAATTATAGTATTTAGACATTTTTTGGAATTAATCTTCTTCTCTAGAATGCCTTATATAAAAATAAAACGCAACCCAGCTCCAATTTTGTATTTGAACCAATTTCTAAGTAAATATTTTGTTTTGTATTTTTTAGTCTTTATTAAATAAAGGTAGAATAAATAAAATTGGGCTGGGCAAGCCACAGTCCTAATTAAGAATTAGAGTTGGGCAAATTAAAAATAGTAAAAACCACCCGGTTTGGGGTGGCTTATATTTCTTTTCTTTTTCCTTCCTCTAATACGCGCAGTATTTTTTGTTGCTGGATAAAAATTACGACTCCCATATAAAGAGCGATGAAAACGCTTATGCTTAAACAAGTGATTTCTACGACATGACTAATTGCCAAATCATGAAAATACATACCGACACCGAAGAAAAACGCTCCGATCAAAGGCAAAAATTTAAAGAACTTGCTTGAAATTCGCATTCCGCTCCCCTTTTTTAATAAACCGGATTATTTTAATTCTAATTTAAGAAAATAAAAAAGCAACCCTTAAGCTCTATCCGACCTGATCATTAATTTTAGATAATCTAGCCGGATAAATCCGTACTTTATAAAAATACCGGCTTCATTTTATAAAAATTAAAGCCGGATATATTAAACTTATTTATTGATATGTGTACGCACGTAATAAATTAAACTGATAAGCGAAACGATATTGGCCAGAACCAATATTACAAAAAAGAACAATGCATTTCCCGTTAAATATAGTACAGCAAAAGCGATAGCAAAAAGCGCTACAATCAAAAACCATAAAATATGTTCGGCTTTGGTCAAAACATACGGCTTATTCATATCAGCTCTAATCAATATTCAAATAAAAAATCGTCTTTGCAGACGATAAATAAGAAAAGAGGGACCGATTATGGGTCCCGCGGGTTGAAAAATTGGGTTGTGTTGGAAAGAACAAGTGAGTTGGGTTGGGTGCCTGTGAGGGCGAAAGAGCGAGTGGGGTGTAGAAGAATCTACACCTGTATTTTCGCTCTTTCATAACTATACGGCAAATACAGTTATCCACAATTACTTGATTTTTTAGTTCTTTTTCGGGACGGCTCCATCGCTAACAAATTTTCTCGCTCATTCTCGGCCGTCCAGCGACGGCCTGCGAGGTTTCGATCATTTTGCTCTGCGCTATCGCGCAAAGACCTTGCCAAAATGACCTCAAAAACCGCTCGCAAATTGTTAGCATGTAGCACAATAATATTTTATACCGACAATTAGCAAAAAATACTTCCACTATAAGCACCAAACCCAAATACAAACCCTAATGATTCTAAGCATTAATTAATCGTTTGTGATTTGCAACTAAGCACAATTAAAGCTATATAAACTAATAGCTGTATTTTGATAATTAAACAGGAGATATAAGATGCCTGTCACTGTGGTTTTGGGTGCTCAATGGGGCGATGAAGGCAAAGGCAAAATAGTAGATATGCTTGCCCAAAATGCCGATTATGTTATCCGTTTTAACGGCGGAAACAACGCCGGCCACACCATAGTAAATGAACACGGCACATCCGGAAACTCTGCTTACTGAAATAGAAGAGCTAAGAAAAATAAACTTAGATCTTGGCGGACGCCTTATAATAAGTACGCTCGCACATCTTGTCATGCCCTGGCATATAATGCGCGACCGCGCACAAGAAGAAAAACGCGGGTCAAACAAAATAGGCACCACTTTGCGCGGAATAGGTCCGGCGATGTCGGATAAGATCTCCCGCAACGGATTACGCGTAGGCGACATGCTAAACAAAGACAGCTTTGTTAAAAAGTTCCGCCTTGCCCACGAAGAAAGTTCAGCAATTCTCAAAGCGTTGGGCTCCAAAGACAAAATATCCTGGCCACAAGATATTATCGATAAATATCTTAGATATGCAGAATCACTAAAACCATATATTGCAGATACTTTAACAATAGTTACTAAAGCTTTAGACAACAACGAGAGAATAATACTTGAAGGCGCGCAAGGCGCTATGCTTGATATAGATTTCGGAACCTATCCATATGTTACCTCTTCGGGTTGCGGAACGGCCGCGGCATGCCAAGGGTCAGGAATTCCTCCCACGAAAATAGATAAAGTAATAGGCGTTATAAAAGCCTATAGTACGCGCGTAGGCGAAGGACCTTTCCCTACCGAGATGGACAAAGAAACTGCCGAGCGAATAAGAGAAAAAGGCAAGGAATATGGAGCAACAACAGGACGACCACGGAGGTGCGGATGGCTAGATCTCGTTTCGCTAATCGAGGCAATCAACATAAATGGCATAAGCGAAATCGCGATAACCAAATTAGACGTCTTGAGCTCGCTAGGCAAATTAAGCGTAGGAATATTCTATGGCTCCGACGGAGAGGTAAGCTATGTTAATGACCTCAAAGGATGGTCTGCCGAACTTCAGGATATAAAACAACTGGATGAACTGCCAAACGCAGTAAGAAATTATATTAAATTCATAGAACGACAAGTCCATGTTCCCATTAAATATATATCTTTGGGTCCGGACAGAAAACAAACAATTATTTTATAAATACAACCCCCGCATTTAAAAATGCGGGGGTTTTTACTATAACAACGGATGGTTTTTTCTTATCTTGCGGACCAGGTAGTAGAAGTTTGATCGTTCGCCTCTGGCGAACAAAATCTATTCGTAAATTTAAAAGTTACTACTTTTACTTATCAAAATTGCAAAACTGATTCGATACGCGTAATTTATAAAAAATCAAACTTTCACTACCTGGCGGACAAATACCAAATTATAAAAGCTATAGGTATTGAAATTATTTTTTCCAAATAGTGTTTTTTAAGCAAATTTTCCCAACTTTGCCAGCGTTTCTGCGGATATTTTTCCCGATAAAAATTTTCCATAGCCGCGCGCAATTTTCCCGGATCTTCTGCTTTTTCAAGTTTACCGTCAAATGCTAAAGAAATATCCCCCGACTCCTCAGATACCACTATAATAAAAACATCGCTGCGCTCAGCTAATCCCAATGCCGCGGCATGACGAGTGCCGTGCTGTTTTATCTGTATAAGATCGTTTGATAAAGGAAGGTGAACTCCAAATTTTGTCAGAATATCGTTTTCAATGATAGATGCGCCGTCGTGCCCCGGAGAATTATCATCGAACAAACTTTCGAGCAAATTTACACTTAACTGACCGTTCAAAGCAACGCCTCCATTCAAATGACGCTCGATAGTTTCATTACCACGAATAACAAGCAAGGCCCCCATTTTTTTCAACGATAAATTCTCAACTGCCTTTATTATCGTATCGACAACGGCAATATGAATAATGGTTGAAGTATTATGTTTAAACCTATTCTTTATTCCCCAAACGCCTATAACCTCAAAAAACCTCCGGATGTCCGCCTGGAAAATAATGACCAGCGCGATCAAAAATATTGAAAAGAATCCCTCAAAAATAAATAATGTAATTCGCAAATTAAAATTCCTCGCAAATAAGTAAACCGCGCCTGCTATGAACATGCCGATGGTTATGCTGCGCGAGCGGGTCTGTTTCAACCAAATTAAAAGAATATAAATCAATACCGCCACGATAACGATATCCAATAGATCAAAAATAGTTATATCTAATTTATAAATATTATTAAGCATTTAAACGTTTAACTGTTATCACCTAAAAGATATCATATCTCTAACTGTTATGCTAACCAAAAGATATTCTATAAAAATTATCCGCTTTTTTTAAGATTAAGACAAACCGAATTGATACAATATCGCTTACCTCCTTTTTCTTCGGGGCCGTCATTAAAAACATGACCCAAATGCGCGCCGCATTTTTTGCATATAACCTCTATCCTATTCATTCCAAGATCCAAATCTTCTTTTAATTCAATATTCTCTAAATTCGCCGATTCCGTGAAACTTGGCCAGCCGGTACCTGAATCAAATTTTGTTTCTGAAGAAAAAATCTCATTGCCGCATACCGCGCAATGATACATGCCCTTTTCATGATTATTCCAATATTCGCCCGAAAAAGGCGCTTCAGTTCCTTTTTGCCTGGCAACCTTATACAATTCCGGTGATAAATCGCCGTCCTCCCTTATCTTTTCTTCATGCATATATATCACTAAATTTTATTTTTTAGACAAAAAAATTAAACTTAACAAGATCAATACCAGCAAAAAAACCACCATACATATTCCGGTCCATAAAACAATTTTTATTGCGGCCTCTTTCCTGCCATTGAAGAAAAGTACTACAGGATAACCAAAAACAAGCGAGGCCGAGATAAGTGCGGAAATCACAAAAAGCATCAGAAAAATAGCCGGAGCCAAAAACGTATCCGGCAAAGAATTTTGCGTGGAAATAACGTTCATTACAGTCGCAATAAAAAGTATGTATAAAGTTAAACCGCACGCCTGTAAAAACCCTATGATTTGTGGTGAAAGTTTTGAAAACATAATCAATTAAAATAATTGTAACATGTTATTTACTTTATTATTTACTTATTAAAGTATAGATCAAAGAAATCCGTGGTGCGCTTCATAACTTGCGGCCACGCAGCAGTAAATTCGTGCGGTTCACCCTCATAAATATGAAAGACGGCTTCTTTGTCCGCATCTTTAAGTTTATTTTCCAGATTTTGAGACCATTCAATCGGTACGGATTCGTCAGCAGTACCATGATGTATCATAACCGGAGATGAAACTCTGCTGAGAAAATTTATAGGAGAAATATTATCCCAAAACTGCGGTTCTTGTTCCGGGCTTCCATATGTCAATAAAATAGTTTGTGCGATTTCGGGACGTCTAACCACCCAACGCTCAAAATTATGCCGTGCGTCCCCGCTTACAGGAGCAAAAAGCACAACCGCTTTAACTAAATCCGGACGCACAACCATAACATTTTGCGCAACGCCCCCACCCATTGAATGACCCAGCATGCCGACATTTTGTATATCTATATTTGGAAGGCCTGCTTTTTGTACTGCTAAAATAGCATTAATGACGTCTTCGGTATAACCGAAGCGAAAACTAAGGTCCGCGCTTTCCGTCTTAGTTGATTCGGCATGATTACGGTAATCGGAATGAATAACCGCATAACCATGACGCGCAAGATAATCCTGTTCACGTTTGAGACCGCGACCATTAGTATAAATTTCGGGATCAATATATCCGTGATTAAGAACCAAAAGCGGAAAAGGACCCTGACCTTTTGGAATATTCAGTATCCCGGATATCGTTAAATCCCCGCTCTTATACGTAATGTAATGGCGGGTATAAACTTCATTTTCATCAAGAATCCTGACAAGTTTTAATTCGCGTCCGTCAAATTCTTTTTTCATCAAAGCCGGAATTAAAACGGGGTGCATATTTTCTGTTTCTGCTTCGGGAATTTTTATGGTTTCTGAAATTTCAGCTACAGATAGCAATTCATTTTTCTTAACGGTTTGACTACGATCAATCCAAAAAAATACTCCTAAAGAAAGTCCGCATATGACCAAAATGCCGATTATATTTATTATTTTTATGTTCATTTTTAAAATTAAACCTTTAAGCGCTCTTATAATAACACACTTGAGCGGCCGGACCAGTTGACACGTAAAGTAAGTAAAAGCTACCAAAATATTGCTTGCCGGTGGAGCCAAGACTAAAAAACACTCCGGCATATAACCGGAGTGTTTTTATTTGCATTAATAATTCAGTTTACTCAGCAGAAGAATTGTCGTCTTGCGAAGGAACAATAAGCATGCCGAAGATATAAGCTATTAGACCCGGAACAAATCCCGTAAAAACAACTATAAGCAACCAAGTCAGGCGCAACAAAAACAACTATAAGCAACCAAGTCAGGCGCAACAACACTGGATCTACATTAAAATATTCCCCTGCGCCTCCAATAATACCTGCCCAAACTTTATTTGTTTTACTTTTATAGAGTCGTTTCATAATTTAAATATATTTTTTAAATTTTTTTGTAATAATAAACCGATAAATCCCAGAATAGTTATGACCGCCAGAGAAGATAAACACACTATACACCAAGCCAAAATTACAAAAGCTTCAAGATAAGTGAGATAAAGCGAAAAAGCTATCCCGATCAAAGCTGCCAACAGAAACCATCGCTGCCAATGCTTGGGGCGAAAAGCAGACAAAAACAATAAAAAAGCATAACCCGGTATTCCAAAAAACGCCACAGGAACACCAAATATTTCAGACCACGGACCTTTATTTACAAGATCGCATGAAAATGCGGTTGATAGATCGCACCAAGAATCCCCCAACGGACGAAAATGTAAATACAAGGCGTATGAGGAAATTATCAATCCCAAAATAGAAAATACTATCGCTAAGCGGCGTAAGATCATTTTTCTGAATAATTACATCCTGCTTTTTCGCTTAATAATTTAAGTTCTTGCTCGCCCTGCAGACGCGAACTGTCCGGAAATACCCAAGTTGGATAACCTGAGATGTTTGCATCTTTACATTCCTGAGCAATAGCTCTGCGGTCGTTATTGGGAGAACATTCAACATAATCAAGTTCTTTCCATGCGGCAGTGCCGAACATTGTCTTTTGAGCCTGACAATGAGAGCACCAAAAGGCTCCGTACATTTTAACTCCTTTTTCTTTAAGACATTGAGCCAGCTGTATCTTCTCGGCAGATTCCGGAGAAGAAGCGCTTTTCTTATTTAACCAAACGATGGTTAATATAAAGCCGACAATTATGGCCACGACCAAAATAATCGGAACGGCATCTTTAACAAAATTATTGTTTTTTGAAAATAATTTCATATTGAATAATTAAAATTAATATTTAATACTGATAAAATTAAATAAACGTAACACATATTTGTCCTTCGATGCGCTTCGTTTACTCAAGACCCTTCGGCAAACTCACATCAGGTCGAAGTGGCTTGCCCTGAGCTTGCCGAATGGCTGCGGGGCTTGCTTTGAATTCTTGAACAGCGCTGCCGGGCTTGTCATGCCAGAGGCAGATTCGCCTTTGGCGAAGATTCTCCGCCAAAGGCGGATGAGCCTCTGGCTCAGAACCAAGATTTATATAGATATTCCGTCCGAAGCTGCGGGGCTAGGATTCGAACCTAGATGAGCTGATTCAGAGTCAGCTATCCTACCGTTAGATGACCCCGCAGCTTCAGAAAGAATGTTGTCGATAAATTTTCTACCTTGTCCAGATTTTAAATATATTTCGCGTTTACGCGCTAAACTTAATGTTACGAATCTTTCACTATAAATTAATTGCCAAGGTCGACGCCCTTTTGTATATCTAACCCTTCCACGATTATGTTCTTTCAATCTTTTCTCAATATTATCTGTTGATCCAATATATCTAGTGCTATGGCTTAAACTCAAGATTATATAAATAAAAAACATATTTTTAAGATTCTCCGCCGAAGGCGGATGAGCCTCTGGCTCAGAACCAAGATATGCAAATTCAGAGTCTGCAGTCCTACTGTTAGACCCGCCTACCGGCAGGCAAGCGATCCCGCAATATACATATTTAAAATACCACCTTTTGGGCGGGTGGCAAATAAATTTGCTCGTGCTTTATTATTTAAGCCTCAAGATATCGTCTTATTGCAATAGTAGAAGAAAC
>LBYG01000036.1 GCA_000996085.1 Parcubacteria group bacterium GW2011_GWB1_40_14
CATAACGAAGAAAAATATATTAGTTTTTGCCTCAAATCAATTTTTGAATTAGATGGTTTTGGCGAAAGTGAAATTATTGTTGTAGATAATGCGAGTGAAGATAATACAGACGGTATAGTTAGAGAAAATTTTCCACAAGTTAAATTGATACAAGAAGTTCGTAAGGGTACGGGTTGGGCCAGACAGGCTGGCTTTAGCGCCTCAAAAGGAGAAATACTGGCGTTTATAGATGCGGATAACGTTTTGCCTAAAAATTGGCTTAAACAGGCAGAAGAAATTTTATTAAAATATCCCAATGGCGTAGCTTATTCCGGACCCTATGACTTTAAGTTTGGAGAGATAAGCACATTTTTGATCAATTTCTATTATATTTTCATGATGACATTTATTAGCGGTATATTTAATTTTTTTGGTGTTGCCGCCACGTTACTGGGCGGCAATATGATAATTAAGCGATACGCCCTTGAAAAGATAGGGGGATTTGATACGCATATAACCTTTTGGGGCGACGACACATTGATCGCAAAACGATTGCGTAAGGTTGGGCCTGTGTATTTTTTGAGATCTTTTAGGGCGCAAAGTTCTATCAGACGGCTTGCGAAGGGAGGAATGTTTAAGCTGGCATTTTTATATCCGATCAATGCGTTATGGGTTATACTTTTCAATAAGCCTTTTACTAAGAGCAGTAAAGCTATCAGGTGATATATTTATATGACGGATAAAATCCTTGTTTTTTATAAGAATATTTTAGCGCGTATCATTAAAAATGAGACCCAATTTTTTTGGGGCGGCATAGTTATTGTTGCTTTGTTTAATGTTGCTTTGTTTGAATTAAGTTTTAAGTTATCAAATGCCGCCGAGAAAAGCGATTTCTATATCGCCATGACAAAATCTCCGGAAGTGTTAGAGGTTCAGGCGCCGGTGTCTGAGCCGCCGCAGGAAGTTCGCGGAATTTATATGTCAGCTTATGTTGCCGGGGATAAAATAAGGCGGGAAAAATTATTTAAGCTCATTGATGACACGGAATTAAATGCCGTTGTTATAGATATAAAAGATTCTACCGGAAAAGTTTTTTTTGACGCACAAAGCGAATTAATAAGATCCTACGATACTGTAGATGTCAGGATTGCCGATATCGATCCTTTATTGGAGGATCTGCATAAAAGAGGCATGTGGGTCATTGCGCGCCAAGTTGTTTTCCAGGATCCTGAACTTGCCGATGCCAGACCCGACCTAGCCGTCCATAGTAAACGTACCGGAAAATCCTGGCGGGATAATGGCGGGCGCAGGTGGATGGACACCGCTTCTAAAGATGTCTGGAATTATAATATGATCTTAGCTCGCGAAGCAGCTTCACGCGGGTTTGATGAGATACAATTTGATTATATTCGTTTTCCTTCAGACGGAAATATTTCCGATATGAGTTTTCCTGTTTGGGACGGCAAAACTCCAAAGTATGACGTCTTGCGTTCTTTTTTTGAATATATAGATAAAAATTTAAGTCCTTTGGGCGTTAAAACTTCTGTAGATCTTTTTGGTATGACTTTTTCCCGCGTAGATAAGCCTACGGATGATTTGGGTATAGGCCAAAGAGTTGTGGATGCGGCTCCTTATATAGATTATATTTCACCAATGGTTTATCCTTCGCATTATCCGCCAACCTTTGAAGGATATGCCAATCCTGCCGCGCATCCCTATGCCATAGTAGATATAGCTTTGAAAGATGCTGCTTCAGCCTTCGTAAATTCCAGAGCCAAAGCACGTCCATGGCTTCAAGATTTTGATATGGGAGCAGATTATAACGCAGCCATGATCCGGGCGCAGATAAAGGCAAGTCGGGATAACGGCGCCTCAGGCTGGTTATTGTGGAATCCATCGAATATTTATACGCAAGCCGCTTTGGATAAAGATGTTAAATAGAGCTATATTGCCTGTCCTGAGCGTAGTCGAATGGGCAGGTTGGTTATTGTGGAATCCTTCTAATGTATATACGACAGGAGCGCTCGAAAAAGAGCCTTTAAAATGAAGAAAAAGCCTGCTATATAAGCAGGCTTTAAAATTATCTCTATGTTATAATTATGTTTACGAGTCCCGTTAGAAAATTGCGGGATTTTAAGAGTAATTTTTTAAATTGTTATTTTTGTCTTTAATATCATTAAAAAGCTGAGCTTTTTGGTTAAATTGAAGGCAATTTTCTAATTGGGATGGAAAATGGCAAAGAAGTTTTAAGGGTCGAGAATCTGCATGTTTTTATCGATGAAGATGTTATTTTAGAAGATATTAATTTTGTTGTTCACGAGGGCGACTTCGTCGCAATTTTAGGGCCCAACGGTGCGGGAAAATCGGTATTGTTGCGGGCTATTTTGGGTTTATTGCCTTATAAAGGCAAAGTTATATTAAGTCCCGAAACTGTTATTGGTTATGTTCCTCAACGTTTTGCCCCGGAGCATGATTTGCCTCTAAGCGCTGAAGAGTGGTTAAAATTGAGCGGTGTTAACCAAAGTATAATTGAAGAAACGTTAAATAAGGTTGGTTTTCCTTTGACAAGTTTATATCAACCAATCGGTATACTTTCGCAGGGACAGTTACAAAGATTAATGCTTGCATTTGCTTTATTGCGCAAGCCAACGCTTTTATTTGTAGATGAGCCCTTGGCGGCGGTGGACGCTATCGGTAGCGAGGCTATTTCTCAACTTCTCTCACGCCTTTCAAAAGAAGAGGGTATAGCTGTTATTTTTGTGTCGCATGATCTTATTTTAGTTAATCGTGCTGCCTCTCATGTTGTTTGTTTAAACCGCGTACAAGTTTGTTTTGGTAATACCCGAGAAGCTTTGAACGAAAAAACTCTTAAAGAGCTTTTTGGTCCGGAACAAACGATTCATCAGCATATACATTAGTATGAATCTGGACATTATCGGTACATTATTTATCGGTTCGATTTTATCTGTCGCGGCAGGCGTTTTGGGTTCTTTTGCCGTTTTAAAACGCATGACTTTGGCAGGAGATGTTTTATCGCATGTTGCTTTACCGGGAATTGGTCTGGCTTTATTTTTGGGAATTTCTCAGTTTTTGGGTGCGTTTGTAGCGCTTGTCGTGGCGGCTTTTGCGGTTTGGGGTATCCGGAATCGTACCAATCTTCCCGAAGAAACTGTCATAGGAACATTATTTGCTTCTTCATTGGCTCTCGGTATTCTTTTAACGCCGGGCGAAGAATTAATTGACGCGCTTTTTGGTGGCTTAGGAAAAGTTTCTATTACAGAAGGAATTTTAGTGGTTGGGTTGTCTTTGATAATAATAATTTTAATGGTGGTTCTTGCCAGAAAAATTGTTTTCTCTACCGTTTCGCCTGAACTGGCAAAAGTTTCGGATATTAATCCGGAATTTATAGAGCTGGTTTTTTTAGTGTCTTTTGCGATTATAATTGCTTTGGGTGTGCGTTTTACCGGAACTCTTCTGATGGGCGCTTTAATAATTATGCCCGCAGCAGCAGCAAAGAACCTAAGCAGAAATCTTAAAACTTTTATATCTTTGAGCGTATTTTTTGCGCTTATTTCAACGGCCGGGGGATTTTTATTTTCTCATTATACGGGTATATTGCCGGGCCCGATTTCTATTTTCATAAGCTCTTTATTGTTTAGTGTAAGTATTTTATTTAGATTGCGCTGAGGGTTGAAATAAAATAATATTGTTTTATATAATATTTAATTATAAACATAAACCATAATTCTATGTTTAATTTTCTCAAAACTCCCATTTCCAACCCCCTAAAGTCTTCTTTTGTTAAAAATATACCCCAAATAGTCGCGGTAAGTTTTATTACCGCTTTTTTAACCGCTTCACTGACCTCGTATCTTTTCCGTCAAAGCGACCGCGTTATACTGAACGATAATAATTCAATAGAGCAGAACAACGAATTTATTCCTGTTCCTCCTGTTGCGACTCAAAAAGGTTCAGATAGTGTTGTGGGCGTTGTAGATAAGGTTGCGACCAAAGACCTTCCCGTGTTCGAACAGGAGTTTATCAACCCTTTCGGTAATGACGATTTCTTTAGTCAATTTTTTGGTCCATTTCAACCGCAAATTCCTCAACAGGAACAAAAAGGAACAGAGAAAAGGGAAGTAGCAGGCGGTACAGGCTTTATAGTTTCCTCAGACGGCCTTATTGTTACAAACCGTCACGTTGTAGATATCGAAGGGGCAGAATATACGGTAATTACTAATAAGAACGAACGTTATTCCGCTCAACTTTTAGCAAAAGATCCGGTTGAAGATCTGGCTATACTAAAGATCAATAAAACAGGTTTACCCACAGTAGAATTGGGGAATTCGGATGAAATTAAAGTCGGTCAATCGGTTGTAGCGATAGGTAATGCTTTGGGAGAATTTCAAAATACCGTAAGTGTTGGAGTCGTGGCCGGTCTCAACAGAACCATAAACATACCCGGGCAGAACGGACAGCGGGGCGAAACTATTGCCGGGGCCATACAAACAGATGCGGCAATTAATCCCGGAAATTCAGGCGGCCCGCTTTTGAATCTTAAAGGAGAAGTTATCGGTATCAATACAGCTATAGTGGTAGGTTCTCAAAATATTGGTTTTGCTATTCCGGTTAACAAAGCCAGACGCGATCTTAATAGTATTAATTCGGCCGGTAAAATTTCATATCCATATCTGGGCGTGCGTTATGTTTTAGTAAATGAAGATATACAAAAAGAACAAAATTTAACGGTTTCCTATGGCGCCCTTATCCTTAAAGGAACAGGAAGTCAGGATCCCGCCATAATGCCGGGCTCTCCCGCGGAAAGTGCCGGTTTAAAGGAAGGCGACGTTATTTTGGAACTCAACGGACAAAAAGTTGATTTTGATAATTCTTTGGCTGCCTTAGTTCAAAAACGTCAGATAGGAGAGACCGTAACATTAAAAGTATTATCCGACGGCATAGAAAAAACCATTAATGTAACTTTAGCTGAGAGGCCTTAAGGAGCAATCTTCTTGACTAGTTAAGGAAACGTACGTTACAATTTAGCAGTCGTACACATAGAGTGCCAACATTAAAAAACTCGAAGCACGAAATACTAAATCCGAAACAAATTTAAATAATTAAATTCTAAATCATAAATACGGGTTTGGAATTTTGAAAATTAGAATTTAGATATTGTTTCGAATTTCGATATTCGGATTTCGAATTTCTAACCGAATGAACGGTAATAATTTTACAGTTAAAGCTCAGGAAGCATTACAGCGCGCTCACGAGATAGCAACGAGCCGCAATCATCAGCAGATAGATCCTCTGCATCTTTTGTCTGCCTTGCTTCAGGATAATGAAGGCACCGTGCCTACTATTTTGGCGCGCATGGGTATAGATGTGGAAGATCTCCGCAGACAAACAGAAAACACTCTCGATCATTTGCCGAAGGTTTCTTTAAACGTTCCTTTCGGACAGGTTTATTTAACTCCTGATCTGGCCCGCATTCTTGAACGCGCAAGAAAAGAAGCTCAGAAATTAACAGATGAATATATAAGCGTTGAACATTTACTTCTTTCTTTATTAGATACTCCTTCACGCGCCAAAGATGTTTTGTTAAGCATGTCTACCGGGAACGCTGGCGGTGTCTCGCAAGCAGATAAACTTGATTATGATACCGCGCTTAAAGTTTTGGCTGAAGTAAGAGGCGGGGAACGCGTAGTAGATGAAAGACCGGAATCAAAATATCGCGTTCTTGAACGTTATGCCCGCAATTTAACTGATTTAGCTAAAGAAGAAAAACTGGATCCTGTCATCGGACGAGATAAAGAAATCCGTCGCTTGATGCAGGTTTTATCGCGTCGCACCAAAAATAATCCGGTATTGATCGGGGATGCGGGTGTAGGCAAAACAGCGATTGTTGAAGGACTGGCTCAGCGCATAGCTTCAGGAGATGTTCCTGAAAGCCTAAATGGTAAAGAGTTGGTTGCTTTAGATCTTGGTTCATTGGTTGCCGGAACCAAATATCGTGGCGAGTTTGAAGATCGCTTGAAAGCGGTTTTACGCGAGATAGAACGAAGTGCCGGGAAAATAATTCTTTTTATCGACGAGCTTCACACTTTGGTTGGCGCGGGCGCTGCCGAAGGAGCAATAGATGCCTCAAATATGTTGAAGCCGGCTTTGGCGCGCGGTGAACTTCATGCTATCGGCGCCACAACCCTAAAGGAATATCAACAGCATATAGAAAAAGATACCGCTTTGGCTCGCAGGTTTCAGCCGGTATTTGTTGCGGAACCCACAGTTGAAGATGCTATTACTATTCTCCGTGGAATTAAAGAAAAATACGAAGTTCATCACGGAGTTCGTATAACGGACGGCGCTATTTTGGCTGCTGCCAAATTTTCCGATCGTTACATTACAGACCGTTTTTTGCCGGATAAAGCCGTAGACTTGATGGATGAAGCGGCAAGCGCTTTGCGTCTTGAAATTGAATCGGAACCCGATGAGTTGGATAAATTAAGAAGAGAATGTAACAGTTTTGAAATGGAATTATCCGCGCTTAAAAAAGAAAAAGATAAAGATTCAAAAGAACGTGCGCGGGTTATTCAAAAAGAGCACGCTAACCTTAAAGAAAAAATGTTAGCTCTGGAAGCCCAATGGAAAAATGAACGTGATGCTATTACCCGGATTAAAGTTTTGAGAAAAGAAATTGAAGCTGCTCGCCAGGAAGCTGAAATTGCCGAACGTATCAGCGATCTTGAACGCGCAGGCGAGATTCGTTATGGAGTTATTCCTTCGCTTAACAAAGAAGTAAAGAAGGCTCAGGAAGCTTTGGTTAAAGTTCAGTCTCAGCACAGAATTCTTAAAGAAGAGATAGTTGAAGAAGATATTGCTGAGGTTGTTTCACGCTGGACCGGAATTCCTATGATGAAAATGTTAGAAACCGAAGCGGTTAAACTTTTACGTCTTGAGGAAGAGTTGGAACAACGCGTTATTGGTCAGGAAGAAGCTGTTGGTGCTATAGCTAATGCTTTGCGTCGTAGCCGTGCGGGCATCAGCGAATTAACCCGTCCGATGGGCTCATTTATTTTTCTGGGGCCAACCGGAGTAGGTAAAACCGAATTAGCGCGCGCCTTGGCAGAAATTTTATTCAATGACCGCGAGGCGCTGGTTCGTATGGATATGTCCGAATACATGGAACCCCATTCTATTTCTAAAATGATCGGCTCACCTCCGGGCTATGTAGGATATGAAGAAGGCGGTCAGTTGACTGATAAGATTAGACGTCGTCCTTACAGCGTTATTCTTTTCGATGAATTGGAAAAAGCTCATCCTGAAGTATTCAATCTCCTGTTGCAGATCTTAGATGAAGGCAGATTAACGGATTCCCGTGGCCGTATAGCTAATTTTAAAAATTGCGTGATTATAATGACC
>LBYG01000037.1 GCA_000996085.1 Parcubacteria group bacterium GW2011_GWB1_40_14
CTCTCAAGCTCACGAAGAGATTCGGCATCTCTCATTTTTCGTCGCAAAATATGCCGCTTAACTTCTTCTTCTATGATGCGCTCAGCATCAGCTCTGGACAAAAAAGGTCCGGATCCAAAAATCTGGTCAGCTAACGGAAGTCTTGAAACTGCTTCGCGCGACGAAGCAAATTTCTTAGCAAGTTCTATCTCTTGGTCTTTCCAATCAGACAGGCACGTTTCATGTTCACGGGCTTCGTGTCCGCATGACAGTTTATATGTGCTGTCATGATAAGCCAAATGCTGAAGCTCCTTTTCAATGATGCGCTCAAAGAATTCAGGATCTTTATCCGTAGGGGTGATCAACGTCGCAGCCTGTAGGTTCTGATCAGTATCCGGATCATAAACAACTGCGTCTGACGCAAACTGCTGAATCCAGTACCACAATAAAAGATCCTCGTGAAAAAAATCGGTAAATCTTTCCAAAGCCGTTAACAAACAATGTGCCTGATAAGCGTCTATTCGCCAAACTTCTCCGGGTAAAGGCGACCGCAACATTTTACTTCCTTCCTGATTTTAAGGAATTTGATTATTTATTTTATACCACAAATACTATAAATAAGCAAGAAATGCTATCTATACTTATAGTAGGCTCTTTCTTCTACCCGCAGATCTATATAATCTAGCTGTTTCCTTTTTTCTGGCGGTATCTGAGATTTTAATATTTCACGTAAAGCTGTAACCTGATCTTCTATTGAACGGGAATCTACAAAAATTATGCTCCAATTTTCCAGCGTATACGCCACAACCTCATCGGGGTCTTTTAATACAACGGCAGATATACCAAGCTGTGAAGTTTCCTTAAGAACATCTCTGATGTAAAGCAAATTTTTTAAAAAAGATTCCTCGGTAACCCGTTCACCTATTTGCTTTAATTCCTGATTGCTTCTTTCGTTTTTAATGGTCAGAAGTAATGTCCCTTGGGTCTGTAACGCTTCCTCGAAAGCGAAAGCTTCTTCGTCTATATTAAAACAGTTTTCCTGCTGTTCTTTATTAATAATATCCTCGCTCTCAGGCAAACTCATCACACCGCACCAAATTGCTACCGCTTTATTACGCTCAGTTATAATAATGTTCAATTCCCGTGAACGAATATTTATCTTAAAACTAACATCAGAAACTCTCGGGAAAAATTCGGTTAAGCGCGCCCGGGCACCGGAACGATCAAAAATAAAAACATTGCCTGAAAATAATCCCAAATGTTTTTCTTCAAAAAAAGGCGTAATTACGGCTATAACCTCTTCGGAATTGACGCGTCTCACTCCTTCCACTTTTATATCCGAAGGATCAAAACGGGATGTACCAAAAAAGAAAAAAGCCAGCGCGCTCAAAGATCCCAACAAAAAAACTGGCCATATAAGTTTAAACAATATTTTTTTAACTTTTGAGGGCTTCTTTTTGAATTTTCTATACTTAACTCTAACCATACCAGGTAGTAGAAATTCGACTATTTATTCAGTAAAATTCTACTATATTAATAAAATAAAAATGCGGTTTTCGCCACCAGTGATAATTCTTTGTTCGCTTTGCGAACGGTCGAATTTCACTACCTGGCATATTCACTAAATAATTGTTCTGACAATTAAAGGATTTATCCTCGAAACTATTTCATAATTTATTGTATCGCATTTATCGGCCAATTCTTCAGCTGTTATTTCTTCCTCTCCTTGCGTCCCGATCAACACTACTTCATCTTCCACTTGAACGCCCCCTATATCAGTAATATCCACCATAAATATATTCATACATATACGACCTAAAACTTTTACCCTTTCACCTCTAATTAAAACTTCACCGCACGAAGAAAGTTTCCTGTCATACCCATCAGCATAACCTTGAGGGATAACTGCTATAGTCGAATCACGTCGCACGCATTCACTTTGACCATAACCCACCGACTCTCCGCTCTTAACCATTTTTATCTGGGCAACTATTGTTTTCCATTGAAGTACCGGCATAAATCCGATTTTTTTATCAGCGCCTACACTTTTTTCTTTTATTTCTCTTGAGGGCCACAGGCCATAAAGTCCGATACCCAGCCTGACAAGATTAAAATGAGTCTCCGGCAAAAGCAAAATCGCTGAGGTGGCTGCTGCGTGATGTAGTGGAATGGTAATATTTCTTTTCGCAAATATATCGACAGATTTTTTATATTCCGCCAATTGTTTAGCGGCAAATTCTCCCGTACCCGCCTCAACATCTGCAAAATGAGTATAAATTCCTTCCAAAACAATATATGAATTTCCGACAAAAAAATCTGCAAACGTTTCCAAATCCTCGAGTTTTATGCCCTGCCGATTTGTTCCTGTTTCTATCTTCAAATGCACATATGCTTTTTTATTTAAACCTTTAGCTTCACTTTCAATGACTTTAAGTGTTTCTATGTCATATACAACCTGCCGGAAACTGTTTTCAATAACACTAACTAGATCTTTGCGCAAAGTATAACCCATTATTAAGATAGGCAAATCAGTCCTCTGTTTAGATATCAGTAATGCTTCTTCTAATGAATCTACCCCAAACCATTCAATGTCAGTTCTGTTGAGAAGAGAACTTACTTGTTTTAACCCGTGGCCATAAGCATTCGCTTTTATCACAGCCATTATGCTGACGTCTTTTGGCAATAGAGAAGTAATTGCCTTGATATTTGATAATAAAGCCGTCTTAGATATTTCCAACCAGCTCTTTGATTTATGATTATTGTTGGTCATTGGGTTGCATCCCGCACCTATGCAGGACTATTTAATAAAAAGAATACAAATGTTACTTGGCTTAATATGCTGACATTATTACATAATCTCTTTTGCGTGAAAGGCTGCTTAACGCAGCCTTTGGTCCTGCATAGGTGCGGGATTGCATATTTCTTAAAATTATTGTAAAACATTAAAAAGGTACGTTGAAATCAGGAGAGAACATGTCTGTTCTTGATATCGTTATTTTTGTTTCAGATGCGATAGAATTCGTACAAAAACTTTTTACCGCACAAATAGCAGGATGGACTGTTTGGTCGCTAATACTGTTAAGCTGGGTACCTTTGGGACTGCCTCTGGCGCTCTTATTCACTCGGCTTGTGTATCTAAGACATGGCCGTCCTTTTACGAGTCGGGAAAAGCAAACGCTGGCATTGGGCGCATTAGGCGGCTGGTTCACTTTAACCGTAAGCGTATTCTATATTATTCCGCTAAGCATTCTTTTCTTTATTTTAACACGGATTTTTAGAAGCCGACCAATCAAATTTATTGTAAGCTGGCTTATGATCCCGTTAAATCTTCTTGCACTTAAAACAAAAGAGGCTGCAAACAAGATAAAAACCCTTTTGGCTGCCTTGGTAGAAAAAATAATCGACATAATTTTTCCTGTAAAAATCTCGTAAATATAAAACCGCTCAGTTTAACTTAAAAACAGTTAAAACTGAGCGGATTTTTTTATGAAAAATAAACTATTTGGCTCGCTCTACATACTCGCCGGTTTTTGTGCTTACCCTGACTATTTCGTCCTGTTCTATAAACAAAGGCACGGTTAACTTAAGTAGCGCCTTGAGCGGTATTACCTTTTACGCCGGGAGGGGCATCTACAACCTTCAAATCAACTTTTGGTGGAACATTGATTGCGATAAAATTACCGTCAAAACGCAATGCGGTAAGTTCAAGATTAGGCTTCAGATAAAATTTATTCTCGCCAAGCTGTTCTTCGGTAAATTCAAAACGATTTTTAGGATTGGCTATTTCAGAAAACACATATCTGTCCCTGTGTTTAAAAACAAAAATACATTTTACGTTCTCTAAATCCGCCTCTTCAAAACGATCGGCTTGCTTAAAGGAACGGTTAAGGACGGCTCCTGTTCTTAAATTTTTTATTTTAGCCTGTAAGTGTCCTGTCCTTTGGGCCATTTTTACAAACTGCGTATCCAAAACTTGCCACGGCTCTTCATCCATGACAAAGATTGTTCCGTTTGTTAAATCATTTAAACCTAACATATATTTATGACTAAAATTATACTATTTTATTAAAACCAAGATACGGCACCAAAGCTTCGGGCATTGTTATTGAACCGTCTTCTTCCTGATAATTTTCGAGCAAAGCGATTATCGTCCTGCCCAAGGCTAACGCGGTTGCGTTAAGCATATGTACGTATTCAAGTTTGCCTTCTGCGTTACGATATTTAATATTTTCGCCCCGCGCCTGAAAATCAGTAGTATTGGACGCAGAATGAGTTTCTCTATATTGACCCAACCCGTCATTTTGACCAGGCAACCAAGCTTCAACATCATACTGTTTGGCATCCGTAAAACCCATATCACCCTTACAAATTGAAACAACGCGATATGGAATACCCAATCCTGTATATAATTTTTCCTGAAAACTGACTAAATTTTCAAGTTCAGCATAAGATTGGTCGGGAGTAGTAAAAACAAACATTTCAACCTTATCAAATTGATGAACGCGCAGAATTCCTTTTGTATCTTTACCGTAGGAGCCGGCTTCGCGCCTGAAACAGGTGGAAAAACCAACATAACGCAAAGGCATTATTTTAGTATCGAGTACTTCGTCGGCATGCATAGGACCGATAGTATGTTCGGAACTTCCGACCAAATACAGATCATCCGCAGGTAAATAATACCTCTCTTCTTCTTGTGCCTTTGTAAGGCGGCCCATGCCTCGATAAATATCCGGCTTTACCATAACCGGCGGAATAACGGGTATAAAATTCTCTTCCAAAAGCTGATCATAAGCATATCTGACAAGCGCCATTTCAATTAACGCAGCCTCACGCAACAAATAACCAAAACGGCTGCCTGAAATTTTTGCCGCGCGTTCGGTATCTATCAATTGATGCAATTCTGCCAATTCAATATATGAACGCGCCTTGAACGAAAAACCCTTTTTGTTTCCTTTTTCTCTAACGACCACATTGTCGTTTTCATCTTTACCTTCGGGAACATCGGCTGAGGGAATATTAGGTAATTCAAGCAAAAGAACACTAAGCTCCTGTTCTATTTTATCCAGCATCTCTTCTTTTTGCTTAATATTATTTTTTATTTCCTGCATTGCCTCACGAGCATCAGCGCTCCCCTCTTTTTTCTGCCGCGCGCGCAATTGCTCAACTTCAGACAATATTTCTCTCTTCTGTCTGTCTAAAACTATAATATTCTCCAAATCAACTTTAACGCCTTTCTTAAGAATGGCGTCTTTAACCAAATCTGGGTTTTCTCGAATAAGTTTAATATCTAACATACCAGGTAGTAGAAATTCGACTCTCGTCATTAGATTGTCGAATTTTCGCCTTAAAAATTTAAATTGAAATTTAATATATGACCAAGTAATTTTGTTCCGCTTTGCGGAACAGTCGAATTTTCACTACCTGGCATACTCTAGAAAGCATATCCTAAAAATAATACCCTTTCAACCCAGCCCCAACTTTGACGTAACGTCGGAGTTGGGGCTAAACAAATTAAAACCCCTGCAGAGTTAAACTCTGCAGGGGCGTTATTCAGTTTTTGCTGTCCATTGCAAAGAGGATTGTCATCTGACGATAGACATCAATGATGTAATCCTCAAGCTTACGGAAGTCTTCGACAGTGGCGCCCCAACTTTGCGTGGGGTAATGCAAGGCGTGAGCGAGATTGCCACGTCCAAAGTACTCAATGCAAAACAGATAGCTTGCGCAGGAAGCGACAAGCTCTGCATGCGCACCGTGCTTAACGTTGATGAGCATTTCATCGATACCATGCGCAAATTCATGAGCCAGCAACGCAAAGTCGCCTTCACCACGAATACGGATGCCTTGACGCAAGCCAGTCCACTGTCCGGCAGGTGTCCACACCTGACCGTAGAAATCCTTGACGGGCTCGAATTCCTGCTGGGTGTGAACCTTGATACCCAAATCAGTCACGACATGCATAAGCCTGTCGTAGAGCTGATCACGCAGTTTACGCTCATTGCGCCATGACTTGCACGCATGAACCCGACTCTTCAGCCGTCCGGTTTCGAAAGCTTGGGTAAGACGCAGCCAAGCGCGTCCGACCCGATGCATCTTAGCCACCTTTAAAACCCTCCTTTCTAATGGACTATTCAACTTAAAAAGAACTTTTCGATACCTTCTATTATACCACTAAATAATATAAAAGTCAATATCTATCCCCCCTAAACAAAAGCCCTCAAAGTTTACTTGAGGGATATATAATTTATCTTGAGAAACTAATTTTTCTGTGTGTGAGTTTAAGAAAAGCCCACAAAAGTATTGGAACCGCCAAACAGAATGCATACCAACCATAAAATATCCATTCCCGTTTTATTGAATCGGGCAGATACCCTTGATCGTCAGACACAAGAGGCGGAACCCTATCAATTATCTCTGCGCTTACAAATCCTACAGGAACCCATGACGCCGCTATAAGGATCAAAACTATCCCAAAAGGAAGTATACTAAAATAATAAAAAACATAGGCAACAAGAATAGAAATAAGAACAGTTATGATGGTTTGAAAAAACGCATCCGCTGCAGATATTGATTTCATTAATTTCTCCTTCTATAAAAGAACTAAATAAAAAATAGCACTTTCATGCTATTTTATAAACATTCTAATTCTTATCTCTTAAAGCGATGGTTTTACCTTGAGCAATATCTGAGGAGACGTAAGTTGATGTCGCAAAGAGGTTGCCGAGGGCGCTGTTTGAATCCCGCAACTTGCGGGATGAGTTCGCCGAAAGGCAACCGATTTTGCGGCATATCAACAATCGTCCCCGCAGGGAATCGCGAAAGATAAATCGTCGCTTCTTTTACTCTCCTGCTTTCTTGGGCCGCATCGTTGGGAACAAAATAACTTCCCGGATATTATGCGAATCCGTAAGCAACATTATCAACCTGTCAATTCCTATACCAAAACCTGCCGCGGGCGGCATACCGTATTCAAGCGCCTCAACATAATCTTCATCCCCGAATTGTGCCTCTGCCGAACCCTTACTTATATCTTCTTCTGACCTTTCAAAACGCTCTCTTTGTTCTTCGGGGTCATTTAATTCGCTATAAGCGTTGATTATTTCAATACCGCCAACAACCAAT
>LBYG01000038.1 GCA_000996085.1 Parcubacteria group bacterium GW2011_GWB1_40_14
AATAGCGCCTCCCGCATAGGCGTATTTGTACGAGATACCGGTGCCGGTCGCATCATCATATGTTAGAAACCACGTTTTTTGGTTTACACCCATAAATCCTGTTGCTACTAATCTCTCACCGGCAGTCGGGGTTTCAGTCGAGGTATCAACATTTGCGTACCCTGTCCAGGTTTGAGTAGTACCATCAAAATATGCGGCACTTAAGTCGGAACCCGCGTTCCCAATAGCCGCAAAAGCCAAATCCCTGCCATCTGTCGAAAGATATAAATTGGTTACGTCATCTAAAATTGTCGGAATTGGCGTTGCGGCTCCCCATACACAGCTAGACAATGGCTGTCCAGAAGTACCTAAACATCTTTTATATCGCGCACCGTTGGTGCCATTTGCTCCTGCCGAATTGCCCCACACAACCATTGCAGAATATCCACCGACATCACCATTAAAATACATTTTCACATCAAAATTGTCGGTATCCCCTACGGCAGCAATATGCTCCATTGAGGTTTCAACCTGAACGAAGTTGGTAAAACTACCATTGGCATATATAGCTGCACCCAAATCAGCGTTAGTTGCTGCGTTATCCAACCACACCCAAACGCTTTGGTCGCCAATAGTAGCACGACCACCATAAGAATCAGTACTACCCTTGACCCACAACACTGTCCCGCTTGTTGCCGTGGTTGTTGTCGGGAAATTGGATGCGTTTGACCAATTAGCAGAACCGCAATTTGCGGTACCCAACTTTGTGCGATATGCCAAGGCATTAACTGCTGCTGTATTTCGTGAGTAAGCAACAACTACTTTTCCCATGTTCTCGGAAGGTTGCATAGCGCCTTCATAAACTATATCGAACCTCTGCGTTGTGGGAGTACCTGAAGGGGCAACGGTTACGGACCAATCTTCGGTCCACGTCGTGCCATCATAACAGAGAATATGTAACACCCCAGATGTGTCTTGATATCCGGCAATAGCTTCTTGTTTATCGGACGAAGTCACTATTTTAGTTATGGCTGGCTGGGCTCCGGCTACTGTTCCTGCATTGGCGGAAAAATCATTTGTTGAACCATTATAGTTCCGGAATTGAGGGGTTGTATTTCCGGTGGCTGCATAGAACAAAATCCCGTCACCTGCTTGCGGGTCGGCGGCACTCGCGTTTTTCACTCCGGGTTTCGCCACAAAAGTGAAAACTGCGACCGCGACGAACGAAAGCACAAAAGTCAAAAGTGTGGCAATTTTAATGCGTCCGGAATTTTGCTGCCAGAATTTTTTAGCAGACTCGTGATATTTTGGTGGAATTATATCGTATATAAATCTTGGCATGATGAGTGATGTATTTAATGATTTGAAAATTGCTAATTACTAATTTCTAATTAACCTAATCAAATCCTAAATAATTTTAATTTATTTTAAATTATTAATTTCATTTATCACTTGAATTTCTAAAACCGACGATTCTGTCGGCTCCCCGACCGAAACGTCGGGGTTATTCTAATGTTTTTTTAATAAAATCACGTAATACAGGCAAATCATTAATAACAGTATTCCATACCAACCCAATATCTACTCCAAAATATTCATGAATAAGCATGTCACGCATGCCCGCAATAGAACGCCACGGTATAGTAGGATTTTTCTCTTTAAATTCACTGGGCAAATTCTTAACCGCTTCCCCCAAAACTTCAAGCTGGCGCATAACCGCGTCTTGTACTTGAGGAGAATTCAAAAAATCTTCTTTCGAAATATTTTTGGTATAGGTTGCGATACTTTCTATACTTAACAGAATATGCTGAAGGAATATTTGTACATCTTTATCCATAAATTTTAATTTGCTCTTTACCAATCCGTTCAGTCAACAATGGAGATATGGAACCATACGTCAACACATCAACCCGCGTACCTAGAGCTAATTCCAAATCTAATTTTAATTTTATAAGTCCCAAAAATGTTTCCTCGGCCGGAAGCTCAACAAGTATATCAATATCACTTGAGTCAGAAGCTTCCCCGCGAGCTACCGAACCAAATATAGCCGCCTGACGTACGCCAGCAGCGTTAAAAACCGGATTTGCCTTTTTTTTAATTTCTGCAATTTGAAAATTTTTGTTTATCGCCATACATTAATTCATTTATAAAACGTAACGTGAAAAATTAAAAGTTAGTAGTTAAAAGTACAGAAAGTTAAATTTAAATTTGATTAAAATTTTACTTGTATTTGCTCGTTTTGAGCGCCGTATGCTATAGTTATTATATATGCCAGGTAGTGAAAATGCGACCGTTCGCCAGAAGGCGAACAATTGATTTCGTAATACTTGGCTCTAACCATTAATTCATTATAACATTAATCATTAACAAGAAATTCGATAATTATTCATAAAAAGTCGCATTTCTACTACCTGGTATGAAAGAAGAAACGCGACTTACAAACAAGTGTGGACACTTACGCAAAACGTGCCGATGCGTATTTTCAGGAAGTGGTGATGTTGTCACATAAAGTCGAACGTCACGAAAGATGGCTTCAACAAATTGCCGATAAGCTTGGAATTAAACTAGAGATATAATTTCATTTTAGGATTCGCTGAAACTCCGTAACAATACGGGGTTTTACTTTTATCTCAAAGTTTTATGCGCCCTGAATTTTGCTGCCAGAATGGTTCGACTTTGCTCACCATAAATATTTTGGCAGACTCGTGATATTGTGGTGGAAGGATATCAAACATTAATTTTGGCATAGGATAGAAACTTTTAAAAAGTAATAATTATTTATTAATTTCCTTAGTATATTGATAAATGTTTTTTAAATATTCGCGGTAGCGCGGAATGCTCTCTTTGGCTACTGTATAAAACTTGGCGTAATCTTCATCGAAATCGTATTCATGAACCAAAATATTGCGAAGTTTTGCTGTTATCGACAACTGATCGGCGAGTTCAGCAGACAAAACGCCTTCGGCAATCAAATCGGTAAAAGATTGTTTATAGCTGTCTGGTGTTTTTTTGCCTTTCTCCAACAGAATGTGCGTATTAATATCGCTCGCTAACTCAACGATTAGTTGAAAATCACGCTCGGATGCGCGTATCACAACCGTATCTTTCAAAAAATCTTCATGTGACTTGGCAAGAAAAATCCCTAATTCATCAAGAAGCTGTTTGATTTGTTCTACCTTTTTAAGTATTAGTTCTTTGGACATTTTCCATTATTCATTAGTTGTCTCTGCTTCTAGACTTGCTCGAAGCGCCGTTTCCCGCGCCCGACGAAACTTAGCGGTATCTTGGTAACGCTTCCACGCAAGAACTCGGAAGCGTGTAAAATCAAAATCAGAACCGTAAAACAGCTTGCCTTCTTGCGCCACATGATACTGCAAAAGCGGTGGTGCTACCCATAAATCAACGACATCGATAGTATCTTCAGAAACGCCGAGATTTTTTGCCACGGTTTCCCCTATTTTTATCTTGTCTTCAAGGCCAAGAGGTCGGTCAGCTAAAACGGCAATATCTGTATCCGAATGCTTGGCTGCTGTTTGACGCGCTTGAGAGCCAAAAATGATTATTAATTTTATATTCTCGTTAAAAACTTTCATACCAGGTAGTAGAAATTCGACTTTTAAAAAATAATATCGAATTTATCTATAAAGATTAAGCTAGTTAAACTTTATGGTTTTGTCAGGAAGTTTGTTCGCCTAAGGCGAACAGTCGAATTTTCACTACCTGGCATATATTCGAAACTGTTGAAATTAGACTTCAACACGATTCTATTGCGTCAAAATTTTACTGGGTATGAATCTTAATTGAACCTGAAGTTATAGTGACATCTTCATTCCCGTCACTTGAACAATATTCGGTTCCAAACGAAGTAACAACCGGCGTACAATTTATTCCGCCAGACCAATCGGATTGAACTGCCGGAGCCTGAGAGGGCGAGGTTTGTTTTTTAATGCTACGAGTAATAAAAGAAACTATACTTACTACCGGCGTTCCGGAAGGCGGAGTTACTTTAACGATAATTTTCTGCGTGAATGGGTCATCATTGGATGCGTTATAGCTGGATTCTATCTGTCCGGAAGAATCACGGGAAACATTTTCAATATGAACGGCTCGTATATAAGTTTCAGTACCGATGGTTATTGTTTCCGCTCCCTGATAAAGTTTCCATACGCTTCCGACAACTTTTACTTTATATGGATTTGAGTCAGGAGCTCCTTTGGCACCCGCAGCTGAACAAGTGCCGCCTTCACCGGGTTCTACAGCATCCGGCGGGCAATAGATCCTGTTCCACCCCTGAGAAGTTGCATCATTTGAATTAACAATACTCTTTACCGCTTCAAGAGCTTCCTGCACTAAACTTGCTTCAATGGTTTGTTGTCTGCCGGTTATTGAACCGCGTTGATTCGCATAAAAAATACCGCCGATAGTTCCGGCAACAATGCCAAGAACAGCTTGAGTATGAGAGCTTAATTTTTAGCATACCAGGTAGTAGAACCAGGCAGTAGAACACGTTCACTACCTAGCTTCGATTCGACTTTTCGAATCAAGCGAGCGTAGCGAGCGAAGTCCGGTACTAAGCTTTGCTTTAGTACTGGGTTTCACTACCTGGCATAAAATATTTCTTTAAACTTTAATTAATTTTTACAAAAATAGAATCTAGTATTTCAAAAGTGTTTTGTTTCTTTGTTAAGCTGCTTAAGAATTTTGGCTATATTTGCCAAAAGATGCCTCGGATCGCTTTGTTCCATCTCCATCATAATTAATAAGTTTATCGCCAACCAATTCTTTTGCGCATCTCCAAAGCCCCGAGCCCACTTCTAGCTTCCTGTCAGCAGACATATTCCTAAATATATTATCTTGTATCTGTTGGGCGGATTTTGGAAACATAATTAAGTTTTCTTTCTCGCTGTTTCAAGACGCGCGACACGCGCTTCAAGAAATTTAAATTCTTCACGATCGATTTTTTGTTTAAGATCATACCGAAGAAGACCAAGTTCCCCCTTAATAGTTTCGAGTTCCTGATCAACCGCATTAAATCGTTGGTCAACAATCTCAAATCCTTCCATCACTTTCTTATCAAGAGCATCTATCTTTCCATCGATTTTATGATCAAGAAGTTGATGTCCTTCGATCACCACATCAAACTTTGCATTAATGTCTTCAAGCAACGCTTCTGTATACTCTTTAGGCGATTTTGTCTTTTTCGAAGCTTTTAACTTATTTTGACTTTTGAACTTCTTCATACCGGGTAGTAGAAATGCGACTATTTATTATAAAAATACTCTTTCAGCGTTCTTTTCAATAATCGCGCTCCCTGATTGGTTTTTAAATATTTTTCACGGCGTTTAGCATCGTCTAAATTGATATACGCTTCATAGTGAATCAATTTCCATGGTTTATATGCTTTTGTAGAAAAATTTAATCCACGATTATGTTCTTCCGCTCTTCGCTTTAAATCTCTAGTATACCCAATATATAAATGGTCATAATGTTTACTTTCCATTACATATACATAATAGAACATAATCGTGTCGCATTTTCACTACCTGGCATATATCTAATATAGCCGATATCTAAAGTCTATTATACTAAATTTTGAGAGATTAATACACTCCGGCTATGGGTAATACATTTGAAGCGGAACCCAATTCATAGACTGTATCAACATCGCCGCCGTCAATAATAGATTTGTCATCCTGGCCACCCGGACCTATGTCTGCGGACTCAAACCTGGCGTTTATCTCTATTTTACCATCTCCTCTTCGACAAGCATAACTATAAAAGAAGCGCTGTCCGCTATTTGTTGAACTGGTATTTCTTGGATCAACAGGAAGGTTAAATATAGGCGAACCACCCGCGGCACCGGTAAAATTCGCGCTTATCCAACCGGAACCATTCACAAGAGCTATGGAATTTTTTGCTACCTGACGCCATACCCAGCCTGAAGGCGCAGCATGCAAAGACACGTCTAGCGGAACAGAAACATAGATAGTTTTTGCGGCCTCATCGGAACAGGTACCGGAATTTGCCCCGTCCAAATCAAAAGTACCGCCGCTATTTACCGACGCAAAAGTAAGCGCCTCGCGTATAGATGCCAGATCCGCCATTCTTCTTGCGTCTCGGGTTTTGCGAAAAATTTCTGCCGGATCGACCAAAACAACAATGATAGTGACCAAAATAGCAAGAACGGTTATGGTTACCAAAAGCTCGATTAAAGTAAAACCTCTCTTCATATCAAAAATTAAATATTAAATATCAGTTAAAACGTAAAGTGCAAAGCGAAAAACGAAAAACAACAGTTTAAAATTCAAAATTACTTTTTGCCTT